>JAJBVL010000063.1 GCA_020859845.1 Bacteroidales bacterium | reverse complement strand
TCTTTGCATCGGAATTGAGAGTGATTCCATTGTTATGGTCAAGTTGGCACAGCCTGCGCGATGAAGAAGTCGACTGCACGACAAGAACCATTTTGAACTTAACCATAGCACACATTGAATGCTGACGCTCCTCATTAAATGCTTTCGCACAATGAAACCGAAAAATAGAGATGAGTGTGAACATCATGGGAACGTCGCATAGAAAGTCACCATCGCTATAGTTGAATATCAGCGAGTTTAACAATCATACCAAATTAAAACTCGGTATTCGGGACTATCGAATTTCCATCGGTTGCTATTGGTGTATCATCTAGCGATGACCATTCCTCTCCTCAGTTTATATTTCAGCCAGGGGGGTGAGGGCTCCGGTGACGCTGTCCATGATGTAGCCGGCCACGCGGATGTCGTGGGGCATCAGGGGATGGTTGCGCACAAGGTCGACAGTCTCCTGCACGGCAGCCTCGGTGTGGTCAAAGCCCTTGAGCCACGCGTCGAGGTCGATGCCACAGTGGCGCATCAGGCGTATATGCTCCTCGGAGATGCCGCGCTCCTTCATGAGATGGAGCATCTCGCCTGCATCCATCCCTTGCACACCACAGTTGGTGTGGCCTATGATCATAATCTCGTTGACACCGAGCTCATAGACGGCCACTAGCAGGCTGCGCATGGCCGAGTCGAAGGGGTTGGTGATAGTGCCGCCAGCATTCTTTATCATCTTCACATCGCCGTTCTTGATGCCGAGGGCTGCGGGGAGAAGGCCCACGAGGCGCGTGTCCATGCAGGTGACGATGGCAATCTTCTTGTCGGGGAATTTCGAGGTCTTGAAACGTTCATAGTCCTTGTGCTCGACAAACTCCCTGTTGTAGCGCAAAATTTCTTCTATCATGGTAAAAAAGTTTTGATGGATTAGTAATGATTGGTTGATGTGCAAAGTTACAATTATATTTTGAATGGAGATGTGGAGAAAAGGTTGTAACTTTGCAGAGCATGCAAAAGATAGGATACAAAATGCTGGGATGCGCGCTCGCCGCGATGGGGCGCTTGCCATTGAAGGCGCTCTACGCCCTGTCGAGCCTTATCTACGTGGTGGCCTACTACGTGGTGAGATACCGTCGGCGCGTGGTGAGCAGCAATCTCGAACGCTCCTTCCCCGAGCTAAGCGCCAAGGAGCGGAGGAAGATAGAGCGCGGATTTTATCGCCACTTTGCCGACGTCATCGTTGAGACCCTCCACGTGGAGTATATGACCGACGAAGAGACGCGCCGCCACATCACCTTCGAAGGAATGGACATCGTGGATGGCTACTTCGACCAGGGACGCTCCATCGTGGCCTACTTCTCCCACTGTGGCAACTGGGAGTGGGTGACAAGCATCACGCTATGGAGTCGCTACAAGGCTCGCGAGACGGCTGAGTTTTGCCAGGTGTATCGGCCGCTGCGCAATAAGTGGTTTGACGACTTTTTTCTGCGTCTGCGCTCGCGCTACAATCCTCGCGGCTTCCCTAAGAAGACGGTGCTCCGCGACCTCCTACGCCTCAAGCGCGACAAGCGAGTGTATATCACCGCCTTTATGAGCGATCAGAAGCCCAGCCACGGCGACCCCACGGAGGTAGTAGAGTTTCTCTCGCAGCCCACAGCCATGATTACCGGCACCGAGACCTTGGCGCGCAAGCTTGGCGACGCTGTGGTCTACCTCGACATGTACAAGGAGGGTAGGGGACGGTATCGCGTGGTGGTGCGCGACCTTACCGACAAGGTGGCTGCTACCACGCCCTTCCAACTCACCGATATCTACGCCCGACTCTTGGAGGACACCATACGCCGCAATCCCTCGATATGGCTTTGGAGCCATAAGCGCTGGAAACACCCTGTCACCCTCCCCTCGTCAACCCCTAACCTTGAAGCAAATGAAGCCAGTAGCAGTAATAATCCTTAACTGGAACGGCGAGGCCATGATGCGTCGCTACCTGCCGTCGGTGATGGAACATACTCCCATTGCCATCGCCGATGTGGTGGTGGCCGACAATGGCTCCACCGACGCCTCGCGACAGGTGCTCGCCGAGGAGTTTGCGGGAGTGAAGACCATCCTCTTCGATGTCAACCACGGGTTTGCCGAGGGGTATAATCTGGCTCTCAAGTGGGCCTATCAAGAGGGATATCAATACACGGTGCTACTCAATAGCGATGTGGGGGTGAAAGACGACTGGCTTACCCCGCTCTACCAGTATATGGAGGCCCACGACGACGTGGGCGCTTGCCAGCCCAAGATACTCAGCGCAGAGCATCCCGACGCGTTTGAGTATGCTGGGGCCTGCGGAGGCTACCTCGACCGCGATGGCTATCCCTACTGCCGTGGGCGCATCTTCTCGCGAGTGGAAAAGGACAACGGCCAATACGACACAGTGGCCGATGTTTTTTGGGCTTCGGGGGCTGCCCTGATGGTGAGGACCAAGGAGTATCTCGACGCTGGAGGATTGGACAGCAAGTTTTTCGCCCACATGGAGGAGATCGACCTCTGCTGGCGCCTCAAGCTCCAAGGTCGTAGAATAGTGGCTGTGCCACAAGGACGCGTGTATCACCTTGGCGGTGGCAGCTTGCCTGCTGGAAATCCACGCAAGACCTATCTAAACTTTCGTAACAACCTACTAATGATGTACAAAAATCTACCTGAAAACGAACGCAGCTGGCCGCTGATACGTCGGCGCCTGCTAGACACCCTGGCGTGGGGCCTCTTTGTGGTGAAACTCGACTGGAAAAACGCCGGGGCCGTCATCCGCGCCCATCGCGACTTTGCCCGCATGCGCCATGAGTATACCACCCTGCCTGTGGCCGACCGCAATCTGCTCCGTGGCTTGCCTTCGATTATCCATAAAGCCATATTCACAATAATTCTGCTGCTGGGATGCTTGAGGGCAGAGGCTACCGACTTCACCGTGCTGCAATGGAACATATGGCAGGAGGGTACGCAGGTGGCAGGCGGCTATGACGCTATAATCGATGAGATAGAGCGCTTGCAGCCCGACTTCGTGACCCTGAGCGAGGTGCGCAACTATCACGACACTCGTCTCTGCGACCGCCTTACCCAGAGCCTTGCCGAGCGAGGCTTGACCTACTACAGCCAGTATAGCTACGACACAGGCCTCTTGAGCCGCCATCCCATCAAGGAATTCTCCACGGTATATCCATGCGAAGAAGATCATGGTAGCGCGTATAGGATGGTGAGCGAACTTGACGGTCAGGAAGTAGCCATCTACACGGCTCATCTTGACTATCTCGACGATGCCTACTACAACGTGCGCGGCTATGATGGTTCTACATGGGAAGAGATACCAGTGCCTACCAGCGTTGAGGAAGTATTGGAGCGCAACGACCGTTCCCATCGCCCCGAGGCTGCCCGAGCCATCTGCCAGAGGGCACGCGAGGATGCCGAGCAGGGACACATAGTGATAGTGGGCGGCGACTTCAACGAGCCTTCCCACCTCGACTGGACCGAGGCGACCGCACACCTTTGGGACCACAACGGACTCGTCGTCCCGTGGACATCGCTTGTCATCTTTGACGAGGCGGGGTGGAAGGATGCCTATCGCGAGGCGTATCCCGACCCTGTGAGCCATCCAGGCTTTACATTCCCTGCCGACAATCCTCTGGTGGCCGTCAACCGCCTCACGTGGGCTCCCAAGGCCGACGAGCGCGAGCGCATCGACTATATCCTCTATCTCCCCGCGGAGGGCCTCGGCCTGCAGGATATCAAGATATTTGGCCCGGAGGGCGCCATAGCTTATAGCGAGCGGCGGCCCAACCCCGTAAGCGGCGAGCCGTTTATCCTTCCTCTCGGTGTATGGCCCACCGACCATAAAGGCCTCTTGGCCACCTTCACCCTTAATAAACCAACCCACTAATCTCCATGTCAACCCACATTGCCATCGACCTCGGCGCCACATCGGGCCGCGTCATTCTATCCACCATCGTCGACAACAATTACAGCGAGGAGGTGGTCCATCGTTTTCCCAACCGCTTAGTGACCGACGCGGCTACCGGCCACGTCAGCTGGGATATCCACGCCCTCTGGGTGGAGATACTCCAAGGCCTTAAGATGGTGGGCGACCGCGGCGTAGAGCCCCAGACGATGTCGGTCGACACGTGGGGCGTCGACATAGTGCTCTTTGACAAGGAGGGCAACATGGTGCAGCCCCCCTATGCCTATCGCGACCCTCACACCACTGGCATCCCCGACCTCTATCATCGCCACCACAGCCGCGAATGGCTCTGGGAGAAGACGGGCATAGAGGAGATGAACATCAACACCCTCTATCAACTCTACGCCATGCGACAAGCAGGCGACAAGGGCTTGGAGCAAGCCGCCAAGATACTCTTTATGCCCGACGCCATCAGCTATCTTCTCACCGGCGAGATGGTGACCGAATACACCATCGCCTCTACCAGCGCCATGGTCAACGCCCGCGAGCGCCGGCTCGACCCTGAGATACTGGCCACAGTAGGCCTCACGGAGGAGAATTTTGGCCGATGGGTGATGCCCGGCACAGTGGTAGGCACCCTGCTCCCATCGCTGCAAGTATACACAGGGCTGGGAGCCATAAAGGTGGTGGCCGTGGCTGGCCACGATACAGCCTCGGCCGTATCGGCGCTGCAGCCGGGAGGCGACCCCAACGACTGGGCCTTCCTGAGCAGCGGCACATGGTCGCTCCTCGGTGTGGTAACGGATGAGCCTGTACTCACCGGTCAAGAAGGCTTGATGCTCACCAACGAAGGTGGCGTGGGTGGCAAGATAACCCTCCTCAAAAACATCTGCGGCATGTGGCTCTTGGAGCGCTGCAGAGCCGCTTGGGAGGCCGAGGGCCTCGACGTGGCCTACGACACCCTCCTCAGCGAGGCTGCTGAGGCCACGGAGCGACGCTCGGTGATCAACCCCGACGACCCCACGCTTGCCAATCCTACCAATATGCCCAAGGCTATATGCCAGCTCTGCGCAGCCACAGGACAGCCAGTCCCGGCCACCCGCGGTGAGATAGTGAGATGTATCATCGACTCGCTGGCCTCCCGATATGCCGAGGTGGTGAAGGCTCTGGAGCGCCTCACCGGCAAGCAGATACGCCGACTGATAGTGATGGGCGGTGGGAGCCGCAATCGCTTGCTCAACGAGGCCACATCGCGCGCCTTAGGAGTAGAAGTGATAATAGGGCCTGCCGAAGCCACCGCCCAAGGCAATATCCTCACGGCCGCATCCACCCTCTAAATTCTGTCCCTCTAAATTCTATCCCTCTAAATTCTGTCCCTCTAAATTCTATCCCTCTATAATGACTGGTGTACTATTTGACCTTGACGGTGTGTTGCTCGACAGCGAAGACCAATACACCGAGTTCTGGTCGGGCATCGACCGTATGTATCCAACAGGAGTCCCCTCGTTTGCCAAGCACATCAAGGGCACAACGCTCGAGATGATTCTTCCCTATTTCCCCGACCCAGAGGTGAGAGCCGATGTGATGAAGCGCCTGGAGCTTCATCAAGCCAATATGGTGTATCATGCCTATCCAGGGGTGATACGCTTTCTGCAAGAGCTTAAGGCGCGTGGCATACCTCGAGCAATTGTTACCTCCAGCGATTCTAAAAAGATGGAGGAAGTATATCGCCAGATACCCGGATTTCGCGACTATTTTGACGCCGTGGTGGATGCCTCTCAGGTGACACGCTCCAAGCCCGACCCACAAGGATATCTTCTTGGCGCAGAGGCTTTGGGAGTGGCTCCTGAGGATTGCTATGTGTTTGAAGACTCGTTGCAGGGCCTGGAAGCAGCCCGGCGCTCGGGAGGCAAGGTGATAGGCGTGGCCACCACCTATACACGCCAGGAACTTGCAGGGCGTGCGCCGCGTATTATCGACTCTGTGGGAGAGATGACCGTCGACAAGATGCTACAATCATGATAACGCCCCTTCTTGACCTTCACACCCACACCATCGTGTCGGGCCACGCTTATAGCTCGCTGCAGGAGATGGTAAGAGCCGCTGCCGACCGTGGCCTCCAGCTCTATGGCATCACAGAGCATGGCCCCAGCATCCCGGGCACGTGCAATCCTTTCTACTTTCGCAACCTCCACGTCATCCCCCGACGTATGTATGGCGTGGAGCTACTGCTCGGCGCCGAAGTAAACATTCTCGATACCAAGGGGGCTCTTGACCTTGACGATTTCTACCTCGAGAAGCTCGACCTGCGCATAGCTGGCATCCACAACGAATGTTATCATGGAGGCTCAGCTGAAGAAAACACTGCTGGCATGATAGCAGCCATCCACAATCCCTGGATTCACATCATAAGTCATCCCGGCGACGGCTCAGCGCAGCTCCTCTTTGAGCCTATAGTGCTGGCGGCCAAGGAGAGCCACACCCTGCTTGAGATCAACAATCATTCGCTGCATCCCAAGCGCAATAAACCGATGGCGCGCACCAACAATCTCGAGATACTGCGCCTCTGCAAGCGCTACGACGTGCCCATCATCTTGGGGAGCGATGCCCATATCTCCTTCGATGTGGGGCGTTTCGACCGGGTGATGCCCCTGCTGGCCGAGACGGAGTTTCCCGATGAGCTAGTGCTCAACGCCTCGCCAGAGCGCCTTAATCGCTATCTCTTTGAGTGATTAATCACGAGTCCCCCTCTCCCAACCTCCTTGGGGTTGTTCCAATTAGGTTGGGGCTCCCTTTTGAAGCTAAATGAAAGAATGCCCTACGGGATACAAAGAGGAGGAGGCCCAAAGAAGCCTCCTCCTAAAAATTTAATGTACCTTGATAACTTTACTTCCTGAAAAAAGAAACGTGGGAGGGGATGGTCAGTTAAGGTAGAGAGGCACGGGATCGGGGCTGTAGAGCCGCGCGATCTGCCTAATGATGGAAAGAGTGGAGGCCTTGGGCCCCGGGGCGCTACCCGACGACGCGGTAGCTGGTCTGGTGGGTAAGGGAGTAGAAATTTGATCCATAGGCAAACGCTTTATATTCTTTTCGACTTAATAACGCATACTATAGGGCCTTTATTGCCTGCGGAGCTAATATTATCCACTTGCTTATAATACCATAAATAGGCACAAAAGGGAAAAAACATTTATTCTTCATTAGGGGTTATTATATCAAATGTAGCTAATTAGGCTTAGCATTGTTTAAACGGTTTCAACTCTTATCTATTCTATTATGCGTTTTTCTCACGTTTTAACCATTTTCGGTCTATGCTGCCCTCTGCTGCTGGCTGCTGGAACCCCCACCCTCGAGCGGCCGCTGCCCGAGCAATGGCAGTATGCCTCGGACTACTCCATGGAGTTGCCCACGGACGACCCTTGGTGGCAGACGTTTGGCGACCAAACCCTGGATTCTCTCATCGCCCTTGGTGAGAAAAACAATTACGACCTTCTACAGGCCGCACATCGCATAGAGATAGCGCGTCAAGGCCTGCGTCAGATCCGTGCCCAGTACATGCCTACCCTCAGCTTTAGCGGAGGATGGTCCAAGGCCCGTACGTCGGGTATGACCACAAGTCGTGCCATGTCAGCTTCCACCATCGATTATTTCTCGATAGGCGTGGACATGTCGTGGCAGATCGACTTATTTGGTAAGATCACAGCGCAAGCACGCGAGAAAAAGGCCGTGTGGCAAGCCACTCGCGCCGAGTATGTGGGAGGAATGGTGAGTGTAGCTGCCAATATTGCCACTGCTTATATCCAGCTGCGCACGCTTCAATCAGAGCTTCTGGTGGCCCAGGCTCATATAGCTTCGCAGGAACGCGTGGTGAAGATTACCGAGGCGCGCCATGAGGCTGCCTTGGCATCTGGCCTCGACGTGGCTCAGGCCCTTACCATCTACTACTCTACCCAAGCCTCGGTGGCAAGCCTCCAGACGTCGATAGCCCAGACGATCAACTCTATTGGGGTGTTGCTCGGAGTGTATCCAGGCGAGCTCGATGCTTGGCTTGGAGAGCCCAAGGACCTTCCCGACTATCATCATATGGTGGCTGTGGGAGTGCCGATGGAGTTGCTGCGTCGTCGTCCCGACATCATCGAGGCCGAGTATACGCTGGCTTCCTATGCTGCAGCGGTGGGGATTGCCAAGAAGGAGTTTCTGCCTACCCTCACCCTTACAGGCTCGATAGGCACCGAGGCCCATAATGGCAAAGACCTCTTCAAGCACAACAGCTTGACCTATGCCATAGCTCCCACCCTCTCCTGGACTATCTTTGACGGCATGGCACGCTCGGCAGCCGTGGCCTCGGCGCGCCAGCAGATGGAGATTGGCATCGAGAACTACAATCTCACCGTGTTGACTGCCGTGCAGGAAGTTGACAACGCCTTGACGGCCTACCACTATGATCTCCAGTATATCGCCACGATAGAGAAGGTGGTGGAGCAAGCCCAGCGCTCCTTCGACCTCTCGCTCGATCAGTATAAGAGCGGTCTGTCGTCGTTTACCAATGTAGCGGATGCTCAGATCACTCTCTTGGAGTATGCCGACGAGCTCGTCAGCGCTCGCGGCCAAGCCTTGACGGCCCTCGTCACCCTTTATCAAGCCCTTGGTGGCGGTTTCCAGCTTTCACTTAAATGATTATCCCCCTATCCCCACGCTCTACTTATGAGACCTCTATTGTCCATCCTTATCGTAGCTATGGCCCTCACGGCTTGCCATAAGAAGGAAGCCACCGAGGACACCCGCATCCCCGACATCGCTGTCGCCCCAGTGCAGATTGACTCTGTCACTCTCTATAAAGAATATCCCGCCACGCTCCGCGCCATCAAGGTGGTGGATGTGGTGGCGCGTGTAGATGGCTACCTCCGGGCGCAGCATTACAAGGCTGGCGACCGCGTGAAGAAAGGCCAAGTGCTCTTCTCGATCGAAGATACGCAGTATCGCAACGCTGTGGAGCAAGCCGAGGCCTCGCTGACGTCGGCTCAAGCCACCTACGACTATGCCTCGCGAGAATATGAAGCTCTGAAGAAGGCTCTTGAGAGCGACGCAGTGTCGCAGATGGAGGTGGTGCAAGGCAAGAGCAATCTCGACGCCGCCGTAGCCTCCATTAAAAATGCCAAGGCCTCGTTGGAAACCGCCAGAACCAATCTGGGCTACTGCACGGTGTGCGCTCCCTATGATGGGGTGATGACCTCGTCGGGGCCCGATGTAGGGGCTTATCTTAGCGGCTCGGTGTCGCCCGTCACGCTCGCCACTATCTACGACGACTCGGAGCTCCTGGCCGACTTCTATATCGAAGATGCCTCCTACCTGCGCATGTTTACCAACGACAACAACCGCCGCTATATCGACTTTGACTCCATCCCCATCGCTTTCAGCGAGGTGCTTCCCCACGCCTACGTGGGTCGGTTGACCTATATGGCACCCGATGTGGATGAAAGCACCGGTACGCTCAAGGTGAGGGCACAGATTACCAACAACGATTATCAGCTACGCGATGGCATGTATTGCACCATCTCGCTTCCTTATAAAGTAGACCCCAAGGCTATCCTCGTCAAGGATGCCTCTATCTCCACCGACCAGCTGGGCAAGTTTGTCTACACGGTCACCGATAGCGACCGCGTTGAGTATACCCCCATCAAGATTGGCAGCCTTGTCAACGACTCAATGCGAGTGGTGACCGACGGGCTTACGCCCACTTCGCGCTACGTCACCGAAGCACTGCTTAAGGTGCGCTCGGGCATGCCTATCCATCCTGTCCCATGAGGCTTATTACGATTATGAGATTAATCGCGTAATCGCTTAATCGCGTAATCGATAGTTTCCATCTCTTTTACCCCCTAAACGGCTTCAAATATGTTCTCAAAATTTTTCATAGATCGCCCAATATTTGCCATGGTCTTGGCCATCCTGATGATACTCGTCGGGGTGATCACCGTCAAGACGCTCCCCGTGGCACAATATCCCGATATCACGCCGCCAACAGTGATGGTGGCCGCCAATTATCCTGGCGCTGACGCTGCCACGGTAGCCACCACCGTCGGTGTGCCCATCGAGGAGCAGGTCAACGGCGTTGAGGGTATGATGTATATGAGCTCCAACTCGGGCTCAGATGGCAGCTATAGCTTGACCATCACCTTTGAGGTGGGCACCGATCTGGATATGGCCACCGTAAAGGTGCAAAACCGTATATCGCTGGCCGAGGCCACACTTCCTACAGCCGTGAAGGAGCAAGGGCTGCAGGTCATGTCGCGCTCCAGCAACATCGTGATGTTTATCGCCCTCGAGGGCGACAAGGAGCACAATTATGATGCTCTCTATCTCACCAACTATGCCAAGCTCAACATCGTAGATGAGCTCTCGCGTGTGAAAGGCGTAGGGCAGGTGGGAGCTTTCGGCGCTGGCGAATACAGTATGCGTATATGGCTCGATCCTGATATACTGCGTGTGCGCAACCTCACCCCGAGCGATGTCATCGCTGCCATCCAGTCGCAGAATATGGAGGTAAGCGCCGGCTCCGTGGGCGCTGCTCCACAGGCAGCCAACGAGGCTTTCCAGGTGACGCTTACCACCAAGGGGCGCCTGCAGTCAACCGAGGAGTTTGGCAATATCGTCCTGAAGGTGGGCGAGGATGGCTCCATCCTGCGCCTTAAGGATGTGGCCAAGATCGACCTTGGCAGCGAGAGCTATGGCAACACCTCGCGCGTCGACGGCAAGGAAGCTGGCCTGCTGGGTATCTATCAGTTGCCGGGAGCTAATGCTCTCGACGTGGCCAAGCGCGTTCAGGAGCGTCTGGAAGAGCTTGCACAATACTTTCCTCCAGGAGTTTCTTATCGTGTGATACAAAACTCAACCACCTTCGTATCGGCGTCGATTGATGAGGTGCTGGTCACCTTTGTTGAGACCACTCTCATTGTGATGATAGTCATTCTCCTCTTCCTCCAGAGTTGGCGAGCCGTCATCATCCCGATGCTGACCATCCCCGTGTCGTTGATAGCAACGTTTGCGGTGATGAAACTCCTGGGCTTTACTATCAACACCCTTACCCTCTTTGGCTTGGTGCTCGCCATTGCCATTGTGGTCGACGATGCTATAGTGGTGGTGGAGGACTGCTCGCGACTGGTCGACGAGGGGAAGTTGACACCTCGACAAGCCGCTGAAAAGGCTATGCTCGAGTTGCAGGGCCCAGTAGTGGGTGAGGTGTTGGTGCTCCTCTCGGTGTTTATCCCCACGGCCTTCATCAGTGGCATCACCGGCGAGCTCTACAAGCAGTTTGCCTTGACCATCGCCGTCTCCACAGCCTTTTCGGGCTTCAACGCCTTGACCTTCACGCCAGCCATGTGTGCTCTCTTCTTGCGCAAGCCCAAACCCTCCCGATTCTTTATCTATCAATGGTTTAATAAAGGCTACGGAGCCACGCTCAAGCTCTATATGAAGATTGTGGGCACCTTCCTCAAGCGCCCGTGGGTGGCTATTGCCTGCTATATCATAGTGTGTGCTGCAGCATTCTGGGGCTTCATGTCGATGCCTACCTCCTATATTCCCTCGGAGGATATGGGCTACTTTATGGGCTCGGCCCAATTGCCCACCGGCGCCTCGGATGAGCGCACAGATAGGGTGTTGCAAGCCATCACCGAGCGAATGCTCACCATCCCTGAGGTCGATAACGTGATCACAATCTCAGGCTTCTCCTTCATGGCAGGAGGCTCGGGGAGCAACCTCGGCTCCATCGTAGCCACCCTTAAGCCCTGGAAGGATCGCAAGAAGAAAGACCAAAGTGTCGACGCGGTGATTGAGCAGTTTGAAGAGAAGTGTGCCGACATACAGGAGGCCATCATCTTTGGCCTCAATCCTCCAGCCATCATGGGCCTCGGTATCACCTCGGGCCTCTCGCTCCAGCTCCTCGATATCAACAATCATGGGGCAGTGGAGATGGCCCGCGCCGTTGAGGCCATCAAGGAAGAGGCTGCAAAGGATAAGCGCCTCTCCTCAGTGACATCGCTCTACGAAGGCGGAGTGCCGCAATATCAGCTCAACATCGACCGCAACAAGGTGAAGATGCAAGGCATCGTGCTCAGCGAACTCTACTCGGCTCTCTCGGCCTACATGGGAGGTAGCTACGTCAACGACTTCACGGAGTTTGGCCGCGTATATCAGGTCAACGTAGCCGCCGAGGCGTTTGCTCGCGGCCATATCAACGATGTGCTTAAGCTCAGCGTGCGCAACTCCAAGGGCGAGATGGTGCCCTTCTCCTCCTTCATGACCATAGAGCCTATCATAGGCCAGTCGAGCGTCAGCCGCTACAATATGTATACCACGGCTGCCCTTACGGCCACCGTGCCCCATGGCGTCAGCTCCTCCGAAGGTATAGCTGCCATGGAGGAGATAGTAAAGAAAGCCGTGGGCGATGAGTATGGCTATGCCTGGACGGGCGAGGCCTATCAAGAGACCAAGGGAGGCACGACAGTAGCCACGGTGATGATCTTTGCCGTAGTGATAACGCTGCTGGTGCTGGCAGCTCAGTATGAGAGCCTCACCGACCCTGTGGCCGTCGTTATCTCGATGCCTACTGCTATCTTGGGTACCGTCCTCGGCTGTATCATCATGAGCCAAGATATCAATATCTACACTCAGATAGGTATCATCCTCCTCTTGGGCCTATCGGCTAAAAATGCCATCCTTATCGTGGAGTATGCCATCGACTTCCGCAAGGCAGGCCTTGACATACGCCAAGCGGCGCTCAATGCAGGCCAGATACGTTTCCGACCTATTATGATGACGGCCTTTGCCTTCGTGTTTGGTGTGATGCCTATGCTCTTTGCCACCGGTGCTGGCGCTGCCAGCCGCATAGCTCTTGGCTCAGCAGTGGTATTCGGTATGTTTGTCAACGCTGTGGTGGGCACGCTCTTCGTCCCCAACTTCTGGGAACTGCTCGAGCAATTCCGCGAGAAGCATCTCGACAAATTCTTCAACGGAGGCCCCGATGCCCCAGCCACTCCCTCCACGGCGGGGCAGACGGCAGCTACCGAAGAGAAGGACGCCGCTTCGGTATAATCAGCCTTTGCAGCGCCTTTGGATGCGCAGGAGGGTAGCAACGCCCATCGTCATACGTAGATTGACCTCGATGCACGGGGCAATCTTAAGCTCCCCGGATGGGGGTAGATATGTCAGCATATCTACCCCCATCCAGCCTTGATAGGTGGGGGTGATAAGATGAGCCAAGACTTTTTCCACCTCAGAGATGATGGGCATTGGGTCTACGCCGAGGCGATGGATTATGGCGCGTTGGGGTATCTCCACGTTGCGCTGGTATACGTGGTTGTGGTCAGTGACAAAGAGCGACAGGCCACGAAACATGCCATGGTAGAAGAGGGCCGCAAAGTCGGCCTGCCGATTGTAGGCGGGCTCTACGATGACACTCCCTTGGCGGCGTATCATCCCCTGGATGTATCTCTCTACGCGCTCGGCGCCCATCTCCGCTACGCGAAACACCCCTCGGCCACTCCCCGACCAAGGCAATTTAAGAAACCCGTCACCACCCCAGCGCTGGAGGGCCCCGTAGGCCTGCGCAGCGCTCGTGGCTTCTACAGGGATGAGCTCGGTGGGATAGCCGAGGGCTTGGAGCAGGCTAATCGACGTGCGTCGATGGCTTAGCTGGCGATGCGCTGCCAGCCAACTATCCGACGGGAGGAGGGCCTCGTCCACGCCCGCTTGCAAGAATTGGCGCTTGGCATCGCGGCTCCACCCCCAGGGCTCTACGCGGCTGACGACGACGGATGGCTCCGAGGGATCAACGGGACAAATCTTGCCATCCACGAGGATGCTATCGCTAGGCTGAGCCCACTCGCGGGGGAGCCACGCTTGTTGGCGTATCAGCTCTGCTACCTTCTGCGAGGGATTGTAGTGGGTGGAGTTTTCGGCAAGAGCCAGGTCGTTTTGAGGATTGAAGAGATAGAGAGTGCCCACGGCTCAACGACTACTTAACAGAAGGTCTTCAGCATCTGGTATAGTCGCTGCACCGGGAGGCCCATCACATTGTAGTAGCTGCCCTCGATGCCCGTGACGGCCACCGCTCCTATCCATTCCTGGATGCCGTAGGCGCCAGCCTTGTCGAGGGGTCGATAGTTGTCGACGTAGTAATCTATTTCTTGGTCGGAAAGAGGGCCAAACGACACCTCCGACATGACTGAAATCATCTCTTGACGCTCGCTGGAGGTGACCGTCAGGCCCGTCACTACCTGATGGGAGCGCCCCGCAAGCAAGCGGAGCATGCGGCGAGCATCGTCGAGCGATGAGGGCTTGCCGAGAATCATCCCGTCGAGCAGCACCACCGTGTCGGCCGTAATCAGCAGGGGAGGAGCCTCGGGGGTGCCAAATTGGGCTATGCCAGCGTCAAGATAAGCTTGGGCTTTGAGTTGTGACAGGTAGAGCGGCACCTCCACATGGGGGAGCGATGGAGGGTATACCTCCTCTACTTCGATAGAGGGAGCTATCTGGAAGGGGATGTCGAGGAGGCCCAGCAATTCACGCCGGCGAGGCGACTTGCTGGCCAAAAGTAACATGTGGGATAAATTTAGCGGTTTCATGCTGCAAAAGTACACAAAAACCGCGATTTTTCTGTACTTTTGCAGTATGAGCCAGAATGTACGACCCAAGAAGGCCCTGGGGCAACATTTCCTCACCGACCTTAATATAGCGCGGCGCATAGCGGCCACGCTCGATGAATACCGTGGACTTCCCGTACTGGAGGTAGGACCCGGCATGGGAGTCTTGACGCGCTTCCTGCTGGAGGACGGCCACGACGTGACGGTGGCCGAGATCGACAGCGAGAGCGTGGAGTATCTGCGCCAGCATTTCCCGGAGCTGGCCCAGGGGACGCGAATCCTTGAGACCGACTTCCTGCAGATGCCCTTGGATGAGCTCTACAAGGATGGACAGACGTTTTGCGTGATAGGGAACTACCCATACAACATATCATCGCAAATCTTCTTCCACGTGCTGGAGTATAAGGACCAGGTGGTGTGTTGCTCGGGAATGCTTCAGAAGGAGGTGGCCGAGAGGCTTGCCGCCCCAGCGGGGACCAAAGCGCGAGGCATACTGAGCGTGCTGCTTCAAGCGTGGTATGACGTGGAGTATCTCTTCACGGTGGATGAACACGTGTTTAATCCGCCGCCCAAGGTAAAAAGCGGCGTCATACGCCTGCGGCGCAACGACGTGACCTCTTTGGGCTGCGACGAGCGCGCATTTAAGCGCGTAGTGAAGACAGCCTTCGGGCAGCGCCGCAAGCAGCTGCGCAATAGCCTCAAGCCTCTCCTTGCTCCGGGAGCCACGCTTCCCGAGAGTCCTATGATGAGCATGCGCCCCGAGCAGCTCAGCGTCCAGCAGTGGATTGACCTAACGAATGCCTTAGCAAGATGAAAGAGTTCTCACCCGAATATCTCGAGCATATACGCCAGATAATCAGCGAGCGCAACGACGAAGAGGCGCGTCGCGAGCTGGCCGACCTCCACCCGGCCGATATCGCCGAGCTGTATCAAGACCTCGACCTGGAGGAAGCCGAGTATCTCTACCAGCTCCTCGACGACGACACGGCGGCCGACGTGCTGATGGAGCTTGACGAGGACGACCGCCGCAAGCTCCTCTCGAGTATGCCCGCCGAGGAGATTGCCAAGCAATTTATCGACCACCTCGACACCGACGACGCTGTCGACATCATCCAGGAGCTCGACGAAGAGGACCGCGACAAGATTCTCTCCCACATCGACGATGTGGAGCAGGCTGGCGACATCATCGACCTGCTGAAGTATGACGAGGACACGGCCGGCGGCCTCATGGGCACGGAGATGATCGTGGTCAACGAGAATTGGAGTATGCCAGAGTGTATCAAGCAGATGCGTCATCAAGCCGGGGATATCGACGAGATCTACAATGTCTACGTGGTCGACAACGACTATCGACTGCGTGGCATCCTTCCGCTCAAAAAGCTCATCACCCACCCCTCGGTGTCGAAGATAAAGCATGTGATGGAGACCGACCCGATGGCAGTGAAGGCCGATACGCCAATCGACGAGGTGGCCCACGACTTTGAGAAGTATGACCTCGTGGCTATGCCGGTAATCGACTCCATAGGACGCCTGCTGGGCCGCATCACCGTCGACGACGTGATGGACCAGGTGCGCGAGGCTCAGGAGCGCGACTATCAGTTGGCATCTGGTCTGTCGAGCGACGTGGAGACCGACGACACCCTTTTCACCCAGACCAAGGCACGCTTGCCATGGCTGCTGATAGGGATGCTCGGTGGTATCGGCAACTCGCTCATCCTTGGCCACTTTGAGGAGGGCTTGATGGTCGACCCCACGCTGGCGCTTTTTATCCCCCTTATAGGTGGCACGGGCGGTAACGTGGGCACTCAGTCGTCGGCTATCGTGGTGCAGGGACTTGCCAACGGCACGATGAGCCTTCGCAACTCTGGGCGCCAGCTCTTGAAGGAGCTTGGAGTGGGCCTTATCAATGGGTGTATCATATCGCTGCTGGTGTTCATATACAATTTCTTCAAGCTGGGAGGCATCCATCAGGTGACGCCTATCGCTGTGTCGCTGTCGCTGATGGCGGTGGTGCTGTTTGCATCGGTGTTTGGCACGTTTGTGCCGCTGACGCTTGAACGCCTTAAGATTGACCCGGCGCTGGCCACCGGCCCCTTTATCTCCATCACCAACGACATCATCGGCATGCTCATCTACATGAGCATCTCGTCGGGGCTCATGCTGGCGCTTAGCTAAAGAAGAAGGGCGCATAATACTAGCTCAATCGCATAAATATGGCTTATACGATTAATCGATTATTCGCTTAAAATTATATATTTTTTGTAACTTTGCACTCTCAAAAAGATTCCATACATAGTATCTAATTAGCAATCAATAAATGAATGTAGCTATTGTAGGCGCAAGCGGCGCCGTTGGGCAGGAGTTCCTGCGAGTGCTCGACCAACAGAATTTTCCAGTGGATGAGTTGACCCTCTTCGGCTCGAGCCGAAGCGCAGGGCGTAAATATACATGGCGTGGCAAAGAATATACCGTCAAAGAGCTGCGCCACAACGACGACTTCAAGGGCATCGACATTGCCTTTGTATCGGCCGGCGCCGGCACCTCGCGAGAGTTTGCCGACACCATCACCAAGCATGGCACTCTGATGATCGACAATTCGAGTGCCTTCCGTATGGACGAGGATGTGCCTCTGGTAGTGCCCGAAGTGAACGGCGAGGACGCATTCAACGCTCCCCGACGCATCATCGCCAACCCCAACTGCACCACCATCCAGATGGTGGTGGCCCTCAAGCCTATCAACGATATCAACCCCATCAAGCGTGTCCACGTGGCCACCTATCAGGCAGCCAGCGGGGCCGGAGCCGCCGCCATGGATGAGCTGGTGAAGCAGTATGGCCAGTTGGAGCGAGGCGAAGAGCCCACGGTGGAGAAGTTTGCCTATCAGCTCGCCTACAACGTCATACCTCACGTAGACGTATTCCAGGACAATGGCTACACCAAGGAGGAGATGAAGATGTATAATGAGACGCGCAAGATAATGCATGCGCCTGAGATTGCTGTAAGCGCCACGTGTGTACGTGTGCCAGTGATGCGCGCCCATAGCGAGGCCATCTGGATAGAGACCGAGCGGCCCATCACCGTCGAGGAGGCTCGCCGCGCCTTTGAGCATGGCGAGGGCATCATCGTGGTTGACGAGCCAGCCGATAAGAAGTATCCTATGCCGCTCCACGTGGCAGGCAAGGATGAGGTGTTTGTGGGCCGTATCCGTCAGGATCTCTGCGACCCCTGCGGCTTGGCATTCTGGGTGGTAGGCGACCAGATTAAGAAAGGCGCCGCGCTCAATGCCGTACAGATAGCCCAATACATGCTCAAGCATAAAAAATAAAATCGACCCACCACCCCTATAGATTACTATTAAGAGTGGTCACCCAGCCCCTTCTCACTCAGCCAGTATCGATCTTCCTGGCGGTAATGCTTATCATCTTGTTGGCGCCGTTGCTGCTCAACAAGCTGAAGATACCGCATGTGATAGGATTGATATTGGCTGGTGTGATAGTAGGGCCCTCGGGTTTCAACCTCCTGGCGCGCGACATGAGCTTTCAAGTGTTTGGCCAGGTGGGTTTGCTCTATCTCATGTTTTTGGCGGGCATAGAGATAGATATGTTTCACTTGAAGAAAAACCTCAAGAAGGGGCTCGTATTTGGTCTCTTTACGTTCTTGATACCCTTGGTATTGGGTGCGTTGGCGGGCTTTTTCTTCCTTGACCTTGACCTGCTGACATCGTTGCTGCTGGCGGCGATGTTTGCGGCCCACACCCTAATAGCTTATCCTATCGTGTCGCGCTTCGGGCTGACTAAGGAGCCGGCAGTGATAATAGCTATTGCGGGTACCATCTTCACGGTGCTCGGCTCTCTTATAGTGCTGGCAGGAGT
Source organism: Bacteroidales bacterium (assembly GCA_020859845.1). Taxonomy (GTDB): domain Bacteria; phylum Bacteroidota; class Bacteroidia; order Bacteroidales; family Muribaculaceae; genus Paramuribaculum. The sequence goes on along the minus strand of JAJBVL010000063.1, from coordinate 10,119 downwards.
GGTGGGGGTTTTCCGCGAGGGGTCGTTCCATCTGGGGAGGATCCTGCGGCTGTTTGGATATCTGATTCTTTATTGCGCTCTGATAGTTTATGCCTATCCGAGGTTGACACGCTGGTTTTTCAAGCGTTATTCCGACGGCATCCTGCAGTTTATCTATGTGCTGGCCATGGTGATGCTTGGCGCGGAGATAGCGCGGTGGATAGGCATCGAGGGCGTATTTGGAGCCTTCTTCTCGGGATTGGTGCTCAATCGCTACGTGCCGGCGCGGTCGTCGTTGATGACGCGCCTGGAGTTTGTGGGCAATGCTATTTTTATACCTTATTTCTTGATAGGGGTGGGGATGCTTATCAATGTGCGAGGGGTTGTGACAAGCTGGGACTCGGTGTATGCTGCCATAGTGATGAGCGCCGTGGCTATGGGGACAAAGTGGATAGCGGCCTATATCACCCAGCGTATCTATCATCTTAGCACTCTCAATCGCTCTATTCTTTACCAACTATCTAATGCTCACACGGCGGTGGCGCTCGCTGTGGTGATGATAGGCTACAACATGGGTCTCTTTGACGAAAGCATCCTCAACGGCACGATTATCATGATTTTGATCACCTGCACCGTGTCGAGCCTCGGCACGTCGCACGCAGCCCAGCGTCTGAAGATAGAGCAGCTGACCGCCGACGACGAGGATCAGCCTGTGGCTACGGGTAAGAATGGAGCTGCACGCCGTCCAAGCCATATCTTAATACCAGTGGCGAGCCCCATTACAGCTCCCGAGCTGGTCGACATGGCGTTGATGATGCGCGGACGCGACAAGACGGGGAGCAAGGTGTATGCTCTCCACGTGCGCAACGACAATAGCGCCTCGTCGCGTGCGCTGGGGCGCAACTCGCTCGACACTGCCGAACAGGCAGCCGCGAGCGTCGACGAGAAGCTCTATCCCCTGGAGCGCTACGACCTCAACTTTATCACCGGAGTGAAAAACACCATCGAGGAGCGCGACATCGACCGTGTGATTATCGGTCTGCACCGCCGCAACAATATCATCGACTCATTCTTTGGTAGCAAGGTGGACAATCTGCTGCATGCCACCAACAAGATGGTGATGATATCGCGCCTTTTCATTCCCCTTAACACCGTAACACGCATCGTGGTGGCTGTCCCCGACAAGGCTCAATATGAGACGGGGTTTGCCGACTGGGTACGTTCGTTGGGCAACCTGACGCGCCAGGTGGGCTGCCGCGTGATATTCTCTTGCTTCGAGGAGACGCGCCATGCCATCGAGGGGGTGTTGCGAGCCGGACGGTTTGACATCCGCAGCGAGTTTCAGCCGATGGAGCAGTGGGACGACTTTATTTTGCTTGCCAACAAAGTGCTCGACGACGACTTGTTTGTAGTGGTAAGTGCGCGGCGCTCGTCAATCTCCTTCTCCGCTGATATGGACACCATCCCCGACTTCCTCCAGCGTTATTTCTCGCAGAACAATCTACTGGTCATCTATCCCGAGCAGTTTGGCGAGCAGCCCGAGCTGCCCACAATGTCGGCCACGCTGTCGAGCGACGTCATTGCCACTCCGTCGCCGCTGTGGCTCAAGGTGATGAAGCTCTATCGCCGCGGCATCGCCCTTCGCAAGCGCTTCACCCATCGCAACCGCCAGCCCCGCATCCCCGACCTCCCCACTGATCTGGAGTAAACTTGCTGAGTTTATTTCAGCACTAGGACGAGGACGATGTAGGCGATGTAGAGGGCGGTAAGGACGGCGCCTTCGATGCGGTTGATGACTCGCTTGCCGCCAAAAGCGCTCGCGGCCCATACCAGCAGGGAGGCGCCGATGAGAGTGAAGAAATTGAAAGAGGAGATGCCAGCTGTGTCGAGGGGATGGACGGTGGCGCAGGTGCCTAGCACAAAGAGGATGTCGAAAATGCAGGCCCCTACCACGTTGCCCAGGGCGATGCCTGGCTGATGCTTGATGGCCGCCATGCCCGAGGTGGCAAGGTCGGGGAGCGAACTGCCAATAGCCACGATGGTCAGACCAATTGTAGCCTCCGACATGCCTATGCGTCGCGCAATGCCGCTGGCTCCATCTACTATCCATTGACCTCCGAAGATGAGGGCCGCGAAGCCGCCGACGATAAACGCGGCTGCAAGCCACATGGGGGTGGGCTTGGCGGATGCCTTGGCCGTGGTCTTGGCTTGCTGGGTGACGGCGCGGTCGGGCGTAAGGCCAGGCTGGCGAGCTGTCTGGAAGGTGTAGACCATGAAGAGGATAAAGAAGAGCAGCATCACCATGCCGTCGGTGCGGGTAATGATGTTGGGGGAATGGACATCAAAGAGGTGGTCGTCGCCGCAAAACCATAGTACGAGCGTGGAGAGGGCAAGCACAGGAAGGTCAACCCAGAGTGTGCTCTTAGTGATTGGGATAGGGGAGATGAGGGCTGTCACGCCCACCACAAGAAAGAGGTCGAAGATGTCGGCGCCAATGATGTCGCCCACGGCGAGCTCGCTCTTGTCGTGGATGGTAGAGATAAAACTCACTACAAAGTCGGGGGTAGAACTGCCGAAGGCCACCACCGTAAGGCCTATCACCAAGGGGGTGACATGAAACTTACGCGCCACAGCTACCGAACCGTTGGTGACATAGTTGCCACCAGCGATGATAAGCACCAGGCCCATGAGCAAAAATAGTACGTCGTGAAACATAGCCTCTCATTATTTATAGTCAAAATATTCTCTATCTAAAATAATGCATAGAGGCTTTATAAAGTTTGCTTCTTCCTATCTATAAGTAAAGGTTAAGCCTTTCAGGGAGAAAGATAGAATAAATGCTAAAAGTTAAAAAGATGAAAAAAATCAAATAAATTCAGAATAATAATTTATATTTGCAGTACATTTGTGTATGTAAGCGTGCTATAGGTAAAAGTCCTGCTACAGATTAAAATCAAATCAATTAAAAATTTCTTTTCACATGAAAAAGACGCTACTCTCCCTTACCATCCCACTGGTTTTGGTAGGGTGTTCCTCTTCCTTCGAGTCGCCTGAGAAAGCGGGTGAGCTACAATCGCGGGGCGCCGAGAAAACATTGGCGTGGGAATACCCTGAGGTAATCCACGACTCCTTAGAGACTCACGCGGAGATGGTCGCTTCCTACCAAATCCCTCAAGAGGTGCTGGAAAGCCTTTCCACCCCCGACCTTCTACAAGTGTGCATGTCCTATCCTCTGCTCTTCGACGCCTTGGCTTACGACGACTTCAGCCGAGGAACTTCCATCGTCATGAAGCAATGCAACGGTTTCAAGGCCCTGACTGCCCGTAAAGATGCTGCAGAGGCCTACCTCTCCTATCTGAATGACAAACTTGAAGTGCTCCAAGGCCTTGAAAAGCTCTCCCTTATAGAGAGGGGGAATGCCACTCTTAGCTTGGCCATCTTCGAGCTTGTGCTTTCCACCCCTGACGCTCAAGCCTCTCTATCCACATCTGACTTAAAGGCTCTAAAGGAGATGGCGGGCCAGATATGGCATGAGAAGTACCTCCACCCACAAGACATAAGCTGGATGCCGTTCTGCGTCTCCGGTTACCTGTGTTACACCCTTGACTTGCGCTTAAAAGGGATGAAAGCAGAAGAGTCTGATTTTCCCTTCCTTACCTTTCTACAGAACACTCCGCTGATCGAGGACCTGTTCATATCAACAAAATAAAGCCAATCTCTAATATTAAAAAACTTAAAATATGAAATCGACTATTTTCATTTTTTCGATACTTTTGATGGGCAGTTTTGCATTTACCAGCTGCTCCAGTGATGACACTCCCGAATATACCGAGGAAGACGGCATCGAATACATTGGGGAGGCCTCCTCGGAGTGGACCCTTTCGCAGGACTACCCTTCCTGGGTTTGCGAGAATCTTGACGAATTCAACAAGTATAAATTCTGCGGGGAGGACGAAGACGACGTAAGAGCTTATTGTATGCCAAGCAGTTCTTTGTGGTTCCTTAGCTTTGACTTTTACTCTTTTGAGCTGAAATCAAAGCGTTGTCTCGCTGTGGAGTATTCTACTACTCCCGTACTTAACAATAAGACTTTTCAGGGCACCACTTATTTCTCCAATGATGGACGCATCATAAAAGGCTCCGCTGTGGAGGAAGCCTTTCAGAAAGAGCATAAAAAGATTCTTTCAACGGCTTTGGACAACTTAGAGGAAGTACAGATGGAGGAAACCATGGTCAATGGTCATGAAATCTCCTCTTGGCTGAACCCAAATTTAAAAGAATTAACAGCGGCCTCTCTGAAGAACCAAGAAAAAATCACTTACCTCTTTATACGTTATAATGATATTTTGGAAATTATCAACATTCAATATCAATATATTACAGGGGAAAATATTCTAATGATGGGTTCATTTCAGTTCAATCTTGACGGTATAGAGGCCGAGGTGAGTTCCCAAGAGTATCGAGATGCAGAAGGCGCTTGGATATACCTTAAGGAAATCTCGTCTAGCTACACAATTTTACAGGAGGCATACAGATGAATAGAAGGAAGCCAATTTATGTTTTGGCGTTTTTGGCTATTTTAGTTTTTGCCAGTGCAGGGCATTATGATGACGCTGGTACCTATATCATTTACACTCCCCAGAACACTCCAATAAGTGGGGGGAACGTGGTGTTAAAATGGGTAGGTGATGACATGTCTGAGAGTGAGATTAGCTCTGCTAATGCATACTATGCGCAGAATTATCCCTATGCCACACGTGTAGCCGATCCGACCTATACCTACAACTGCCATGCCTTTGCTTGGTGGGTTAATTATGGAGGAGAAAAGCTATGGCTCAATTATCCTACGTTGTTCATGAGCGATGGCAGTTTTGAGAGTTGCTCATCTTACTCGGCCACTCATGTATATTACCCAACTGGAGGTCATTCCGCTGTGATGACCACTGCCCCGTATTATGTAAAATCCAAGTGGGGAAGCTTAGGTCTTTATTATATAGGATAAATCAGTGTCCCTATGATTCTTCCGATTTGGAATATTACCGTATTGCCACAAAGATTAGCGGACCATCCTCTCTCAGCCCCAGCAGCAGTGGATACTATCCTAGCGGCACTTATACAATAACCAATCTCCCTACAGGAGGTTCGGTCTCATGGACGGTAACTTCGGGCGCTTCCATTCAATCGGGGGCCAACAGCTCAACAATGACAGCTCGCTTCTATTCAGCTGCCACTGTTAGTGCCACTCTTACTACGGCTGCCGGCCTACAATACCCGCTGGTTTCGGTTAGTGTGGATGTGGATTGTATTCCCACCATCACTGACATAACCAATGTGGGAATGGGGATGGACAATCTCAGCTCACATTTCCGAGTGGTTACAGACATGCCGAATGCCACATATACATGGTCGGTCGACGGAGGAGCTTATATTACTTCTCTTCCTTATCCCGATGATGCGTCGTTTGTGGCAGAGCCTAATGTATGGACTTATATTGTTTTCCCAAGCACTGGCACATATACAGTAAGCGTCTATGGAACTAATGGTACTTATGTTAGCAACGTTTTCTCCAAATCATTTACTATAAACTAAGATACTACCATCCTTGGAAATTGGGGCAATCTTTTCAAAGGTTACCCCAATTCTTATTTCTTCAGAAACGGTAGCCGAGGCCGAGAAGGAGATTTTGGGGATGGCGAAAGCGGCTGAGGCGATAGCCAGTGTGGATAAAGAGGTGGCGCGTGAGGAAGGTCTTGAGGTTGAGGGTCTGATACCATCCGCGGGCATCGCCGCCATGGTAGAGGAGGTTGTGGCCAATGCCTACGTTGATGGCAAAGATGGGAAGCGAGAGCTCGGCACGCGCCGACAGACCGGCATAAAAGCGATCGCGGAAGGACTGTTTGAAGAAGAGAGGGTGCTCCTCCGAGCCTCCGGCATAGTGGGCGTCGAGATTGTTGCTTTCGTCGTATTGGATGTCGAGCGCCCCTCCCAAAAGCAGCCAACGGCTTAGTCGGTAAAGGGGGTTAATACTCCCCCCAATGACCCCGAAGCGGCCTGGCACAACAATGCCTTCGGTGCTCGTCACATAGGAGATGCGGCGCCTTATCCCCCCTGTAATGGATACATCCCATACGAGCTCTCCAACCAAAGCTCACCCCGCCACACCACTCCACTTTCAGCGTAGCCGTAGAGGAGAGCTTAGCCAGCGGCACTTGCTGAAACAGGTAGACGGCTACAGGAGTGCCGAGGTCGGCATGGGGGAAGAAGATTGGAGCCACGCCAATGCCTTGCCTCACGCCTGGGTAAATGCGGCCCAGGGGCGAGGCGCTGTCGTAAGCCATAGAGAGTCGCAGGTGGGGAGCATAGGCTTGACGCACCGCCTTATGCTGGCCGTTCTCCCCTTTGAAGTAAGGCTTTGTGGGCACCACATACGCTGGATGAGTTCCGACCCCCACTTGCCAATCACCCCATGAATCAGCATAGAGCCTTAGGCCCACGAATGAGGCTATAATCACAAGCAGAAGAGCAGGGAGTTGGCGCTGGGTCATGGGCTATGGCTTAATTTTCCAAACACCGCGCTTCACGCAACAAAACGTTGCGTGAAGCGCACTATTTAACATGATTTTAACATATTTCCACCTTGTAACGCAAGGTTTCTTTGCGTTTTACGAAAAACCTTACTTTTAAAGAAAAAATGTAATTTTGGTCTGTTAAACCGATTGGAGGGAATGCATGGTGTCGAGGATATGGACAGCCTCCTCTACGGTGGGGACGTTGGCTATGGAGAAGGAGCGCTTGCCATTCTTCTCGCGGATACGGCAGCGCTGAGGATTCTGCTGGAGGTATTGGAGGATGCGGCCAAACATAGGCGACTGATAGTAGGCCTTGTTGGTGTCGTCGACAAAGTAGATAAACATGGTCTCCTGCTTCAACACCACCTTCTCGATGCCCAACTGGCGTGCCAGACGTCGCAGGCGAGGGATACGGAGCAGCTCGGCGGTGACGTGGGGGATTTTGCCAAAGCGGTCGATGAGCCTCATCTTGAAGGCTTGGAGGTCGATTTCGCGCTCTATGCTGTCGAGCTCTTGGTAGAGCGAGATGCGTTCGCTCTCTTGCGGCACGTAGTCGTCGGGCAAGAGCAGCTCAAGGTCGCTCTCGATGACGCAGTCGGCCACATACTCTTTCTCTTCCTCTGCCTCGGGGGTGTCGAGCGAGGCAAACTCTTCGTTGCGCAGCTCGGTGACAGCCTCTTTGAGGATTTTCTGATAGGTCTCGTAGCCGAGATCGGCGATAAATCCACTCTGCTCTGCTCCGAGCAGATTGCCAGCGCCGCGGATGTCGAGGTCTTGCATGGCTATGTGGATGCCGCTGCCGAGGTCGCTAAAGCTCTCAATGGCTTGTAGTCGGCGGCGCGACGTGGGAGCCAATGGCACGTGAGGAGGCACCAACAAGTAGCAAAACGCCTTGCGCGAGCTGCGCCCCACGCGGCCACGGAGCTGATGGAGCTCGCTGAGGCCGAAATTTTGGGCGTTGTTGATGATTATGGTGTTGACGTTGGGCATGTCGATGCCGCTCTCAATGATGGTGGTGGCGAGGAGCACGTCGTAGTCGTGGTTGGCGAAGTCGAGGATGGCTTTTTCGAGTTGGGCTGGCGGCATCTGGCCATGAGCCACTATGGTGCGAGCATCTGGCACGAGTCGCTTCACCATCGCCTCCATCTCATGGAGCCCCTCGATACGGGGATTGACGAGGAAAACCTGACCGTTGCGCGACAACTCGAAGTTGATAGCCTCGGCCACGATGTCGTCGTTGAGCGAGTTGACCGATGTCACGATAGGGTAGCGGTTGGCGGGAGGGGTGGTGATGGCCGAGAGGTCGCGCGCACCCATCAGGGAGAACTGGAGAGTGCGCGGTATAGGGGTGGCGCTCATCGTCAAGGTGTCGACGCTCGTCTTGAGTTGCTTGAGCTTCTCCTTTACGGCCACGCCAAACTTCTGCTCCTCGTCCACTACGAGTAGGCCCAGATCCTTAAACTTCACGCCCTTGCCTATCAGCTTATGAGTGCCAATTATGATATCGATTTTGCCTTCTTCGAGCTCCTTAAGGATTCGCTTCACGTCGGCCGTAGAGCGCGCACGCGAGAGATAGTCCACCTTCACTGGGAAGTCTTTCAATCGCTGGCTAAAGGTGTGAAAGTGCTGGTAGGCAAGTACAGTTGTAGGCACCAGCACAGCAGTCTGCTTGCTGTCGGTAGCGGCTTTAAAAGCGGCGCGGATAGCAATCTCAGTCTTGCCAAAGCCCACATCGCCACATATAAGGCGGTCCATCGGCTCGTCGCTTTCCATGTCGGCTTTTACAGCTTGGGTGGCTGTGAGTTGGTCGGGGGTGTCCTCATAGATAAACGAGGCCTCGAGCTCTTGCTGCAGATAGCTATCTGGGGAGAAGGCAAAGCCTTTCTCTTCCTTACGGGCTGCATAGAGCTTGATGAGGTCGCGAGCTATGTCTTTGAGCTTAGTCTTGGTGCGCTCCTTGACGTTGTGCCAAGCGCCGCTGCCAAGACGGTTGATTTTGGGAGGCACACCCTCCTTGCCGCGATATTTGGCGAGTTTATGGAGGGCATGGATGGAGACGAAGATAATATCGTCGTTGGCATACACCAGCTTGATCATCTCCTGGGTATGGCCGTTGACGTTGGTGCGTAGCAGCCCGGCAAATTTGCCCACACCGTGGTCCACATGGACTATGTAGTCGCCGGGCTCGATGGCGCTCAGCTCCTTGAGCGAGAGGGCGAGCTTGCCCGAGCGTGCGCGGTCGCTCTTGAGGTTGTACTTATGGAAGCGATCAAATATCTGATGGTCGGTGAAGATGCATCGGCGCTGTGGATGGTCCACAAACCCCTCATGGAGAGTGGAGATGACAGGAGTGAAGGATATGTCGTCGCCACGATCCTCAAAGATGGTCTTTAGGCGTTCTATCTGCTTCTGGCTGTCGCTGAGAATGAAGAGCTTATATCCGTCGGCAAGGAGACGCTTGAAGGAGTCGCTGATGAGGTCGAAGTTTTTGTGGTACATCCCCTGCGGTGTGCAGTCAAAGCTGATGGAGGCCGAGGCCATCGGCGCGCTCTCGGCTTGGGGATTGTCGATAGCCGGCTCGGTGGCAGCTGTGAATCGTAGCTGGCGGAAGGCCGCAAATCGCTCGGCAAATCGCTCGGCATCCACCACCTGCTTCATGGCCTCGGCATCGCCTTCGCCTGAGATGAGGGCGCTCTCGGAGAAAGTCTCCGCGGCCACGGCTTTTACGCGGTCGATGGTGTATTGGGCATCGCGCACAGCGATGAGCGTGTCGGGACTGATGAAGTCGAGTAGCGACTGGCCATTGCTGGCAGCCTCCTCGTCGACACATGCGGTGATGGCAATGCGGTCGAGGCGTTGCTCGGAAAGTTGAGTCTCGATATTAAAGGTGCGGATAGAGTCGATCTCGTCGCCAAAGAAGTCTACTCGGTAGGGTAGCTCGTTGCTATAGCCAAAGATGTCGAGGATGGAGCCGCGCACTGCGAAGTGGCCAGGCTCGTAGACGTAGTCTTCCTCCTTAAACCCATTGGCGCGGAGCCAGTGGATGGTCTCGGTGAGGTCGGTTTCCTCCCCCTTGTTGAGCCTCAGTGTGTGGGTGTCAATCTCTTGGCGCGTGGCCACCTTTTCGGCCAGTGCCTCTGGATAAGTCACCACGAAGCGTGGAGCATCGGTCGAGGAGTGCCAATGGTTGAGCGCCTCGGTGCGTAGTATCTGCGAAGGAGGGTCGAGTTGGCCATATTTTATGTCGCGCTTATAGGCCGAGGGAAACATCATCACCCGCTCCTCGCCCACCAGTCGCGATAGGTCGTGGTAGAGATATCCAGCATCGTCAAGACTGTCGCCCACCACCACCACGGGTTGAGGATTGCTGGCAGGGTAGGGGTCCAATGCCGCCAAGAGCATAGAAGGCGCTGAGCCAGCCAGTTGATAGAGGCTAATGGCGCGAGCCGGGCTTTCAAAGGCTTTCTCAAGACTTTGCCGTCGGGCCGGGGAGAGGAATTGCTGGCTTAGGGCCGAGATGGTTGTTGGGGTTGTTGCCGCGGTAGTTGGGGTAGTTGGGGTTGTTGGGGAT
>JAJBVL010000042.1 GCA_020859845.1 Bacteroidales bacterium | reverse complement strand
ACACGCAGGGCTTTCTTAGCATTTGGATCGTAGGATATCAGATATCGTTTGGGGAAGTTAATATATACGGGTCCTATGCCCAAAGCCTCCAAGGGGCCTTGTCCGCGGGCAATTACAGCATCTTTTAGTTTTAGGATATCATCTTCTACTGTGTACCTGCGAAGCATCAGGTCTTCCTTGCTCTCCTTCAAAAGAAGATCTCCATCTACTATCCCTCTAAATCCTCCATCCAGTAAATAATCTCCTGTATTTAACCATTTACCTTGCAGTTCCTCTATTGGAAGGTCAGTGATAGAAGATGACGACTGAACGCCCTTGCTACAACTTACCAAGAAGCATACAAAAAGTAAAAATACTAAAATGATTTTGGTCTGCATAAGTTTATTCTATAATATTCAGATTAATAATAGATTGAATGATGTTTTGTAGCCTCTCCCACGACTTTGCTTGCACTTCCTTCCCAAGGAGTGAATTTTTATTGTCCATAACTAATTCTCTCCCCTCTTTTTGAGAGCAGCCCCATAAAAGCAAGAGAAAAACTGAAAGAAATAAAGCACGCATGGCCTAGAATTTTTGCAAAGGTAATGATTTTCACAAATTTAGCAAAACAAAAGAAATATTTTTAAGAACCGCAGCTACCCTCAGCCGCAATTTAATAGCGCAATCGTTTCTTATTATTATCTAGCCACAATGCCTATGATTTCGCATTCACGACCGGCTATTAGGCGTTTATGGCGGACGATGAAGTAATCGGGGTGGGCACGCTTGATGACCAGGCGGCGGGGATTGTCGTTGAGGTAATTTTTCAAGGCGTTGAGTTGGTGGGGATTCATGAGGAGACGGTCGTTGTAGCCAGCCTCAAAGAGGGCGCCTTCGCTGATGTTGAGGAGAGCCGTCCACGTGCCGCGCTGCTGAGCAGCGCGGAGGGAAGCGGAGGGAAGGCGCGGAGAAGAAAAAGGCAGCGACTGGAAAGCCGCTGCCTTAGGTGTGTAGTGAATCCGGGAATCGAACCCGGGTCTCCACCGTGAGAGGGTGGCGTGCTAGGCCACTACACTAAATCACCAACTATTTTCTCAACCATTCCAGCCTACGCTTTCGTGATTGACGATGCAAAGTTAGCAACTATTTTTGAATCCACCAAATTTTCTCCTATTTTTTTGAGAAAAAAATTGGAGAAAGGGGTAAAGGTGGAAAGGGGCAAGAGAGAAAGAGGGGCGAGAAAGACATAGAAAGAGCCGCGCCCTGGGAGGGACGCGGCTCTCGTATGCGGGAGATCAGGGATTATTGCTGCTCTTCCTTGGGCTGCTCTTCGCGGATAGGATGGTATTCTACGAAAGCCTCGATAGCCTCATAGGATGCCAAGCCAAGTCCCTCATAGAGCTGAGCGGTGGCGCGGTTGCGGTCCTCGGCGCGCTGCCAGAAGAGGCGGTCGTCATCGCCAAGGAATGGAGCGTTCTCCATCTGGCTCTGATGCTTGAGGATGGAGTTGCGCTTGAAGCGAAGTTCCTCGGGGCTGATAGGCACGGCCATCTCGATGTGGTCGATTTCCCATTCTGCCCAAGCGCCACGATACATCCAGATGCGGCAGTCCTTCATCCACTCCTCGTCCTTCTGCTCGTCGATTACGGCCAAAACGGCGTCGGTGCAGACACGGTGAGTGCCATGGGGGTCGGCAAGGTCGCCAGCCACGAAGATCTGGTGGGGCTTCACGCTTACGATGAGGTCGCGCACGATGTCGATATCCTTCTCGCTGAGGTCGCCCTTCTTAATAGTACCCGTCTCATAGAACGGCAGGCGCAGGAAGTGGACATTCTCGGGCTTCACACCGATATACTTGCAAGCGATGCTGGCCTCACCCTCGCGAATCTTGGTCTTGAGGTAGCGGATGTCGGGGCGGTCAACGGCGCCGCTGGCCTTCTCGCCCATATACTTGTGGATCTCCTCGCTCTTCTGGAGATACTGGGGGGTGTCGATGCCAAACTGCTTGGCTATCTTGTCCATCACCATGATATAGCGCATGGTGTCCTCGTCGCCAACAGCGATGTTGCCCGAAGTCTCATAGGCCACATGCACGTCGTGTTTCTGGTCAACAAGACGCTTCAGCGTGCCACCCATCGAGATAACGTCGTCGTCGGGGTGGGGGCTGAACACTATCACACGCTTGGGATAAGGATTGGCGCGCTCAGGACGATATGTGTCGTCGGCGTTGGGCTTGCCACCGGGCCAACCAGTGATGGTGTGCTGCAGGTCGTTGAACACCTTAATATTTACATTGTAGGCCGAGCCATAGAGGGCGAGAAGTTCGCCGAGGCCCCAGTCGTTGTAGTCCTTGTCGGTGAGCTTGAGGATGGGCTTGCCAGTCTCATGGCTGAGCCATACAATGGCGCGACGGATGAGCTTGTCGTTCCACTCGCAGGAAGTCACCTTCCAGGGCTGGCTAATGCGGGTCAGTTCTTCAGCGGCAGGGAGGTCAACCACCACCTTAGCCTTGGGATGATCCTGGAGCACAGAGGCAGGCACATTGGGGTTGGCAGGATCCTCAACGGTCTTCTTGATGATGGAAGCGCGATTCTCGCCCCAAGCCATCGTCAGGATACGGTTGGCGCTGCAGATGTTGGCGAGGCCAAGAGTGATGGCGTTGGAAGGCACGTCCTCACAGTTGTAGTCGCTGCCTACGTTGTGGCGCGTCTCCGGACTGAGGAGCACGAGGCGGCAGAGGCTGGTAAAGGCGCTAACAGGCTCGTTGAAAGCGAGAGTGCCGCTGGGGCCTATCTCACACACCACGAGATCAAGACCGCCTGCATTGGCTATCTGCTGCTCGTAGGCCTTGCACGACTCATACATATTCTCCTTCGTCACAGCGTGGTCGAAGGTATGGATGTTCTTGGAGGGGATATTCACATGGTCGAGAAGCACCTCTTTCAGGCGATCGAGGGTGCAGGGTCCGTTGGGAACCAGAGGGAAGAACTCACAGAGGTTGTAGACAATCACGTTCTTGAAGTCGACGCGACCCTCCTTGTAGAGCTCTATCAGTCGACGATAGGCCGAGTGGGTGCTGGTGCCAGCGCCGAGAGCCATCACACACTTGCCCTTAGCATTGACATTGCGGTTGATATACTTCACGATTTGTTCAGCGAGGTAGTCGCTGCCATCGTCTACGGTCTCGAAGATACGAGTGTAGACACGTTCCTCGCGCGTCAGCGCGGTGAGCTCGATTTCGCCCTGTGGGTCGTAGTAGCGACGAGGGATGCGGTCGAGCTTGATTTGTGAACTGAGATTGGTTTTCATATTTGTTTAGAAATCTAGGGATTTTACTTTCTACTTTTGACTTTTGACTTTTGACTTTTGCCTTTTGCCTTACTTCTTATTCCTTACTGAGATAGAAGGTAAAGGTAGTAGGCTCGATGGGGAGACGATAGCGATCGTATACGTCGGGGCCGCAGGTGGCTGTACCCACACCTGTCTGCTCAGCGTCGATATGCACGGTGATGAGGCCATCATCCTCCAGCTCGTTGATATGGCGAGCGGCCTTCAGGTTGGCGTCGCTATAAGGAGTGGCGCTAAACTGGAAGAGCTTGTTGCTGGCCACCTTCAGACCTTCGGGATCGAGCACCATCCAGCGGGTCTCCGTGTGGTTGCCCGTGGGCTGAGGCACGGTGTAGTAGTGGAAGTCGGCATCGGGAGTGGTGGTGAAGATACCCACACGACCTGCCTGCATACGATCGACGTAGGTCTCCACCTTGCCGCGACCATAGTAGGTGACGCTCTCAGCATCTTGGCGCGCTACGCGGAAGGAGTAGCCCAGACGTGGCATGTCGTGGATAGCGGCAGTGTCGGGGGTAAAGGTGCATTCTACAGCGAGCTTCGTGGGCGCCACTACGCTATAGCGATAAGTGGCCGTGGCCAGCTGGTTGCCGTGGCGACCTATAATATTGGTGTTGACAGTGACAACATTGCCCTTCACCGAAGTGGATACCACCTGCTGCGAGATGCTGTCAATACCCTCCTTGAGCCAATGACGACCGCTGCCGGCCCACGCGTTGGCATCGTTTTCGGTAAACACGCGGCATATCTCAAGCTCCATTGGTGTGGCCATCATCTCCTTGCCTTCGATAGCCAGCGAGGTGAGAGCGCCGTTGACAGGCGAGAGAGTGAAGCTCAGTCCACCATGAGTGTAGACATCGCCCTTACGCTTGAGTTTGAGAGGAGCTGAGGGTTGTTGCTCAACTGTGCCCGCTGCCAAGAGGCCGGGGAGAGTAAACTGGTCGTAGGCCATCTCGTCGGTCTTCTTAACAAAGGGGGTATCGTTGTTGGGGGTCCAGCTCAGGTCGAGGAATGCTTCGGGAGCTTGCTCGGTGGGGGTATACGAGCCGAGGCTCAGAGTAGTAGTCTGATGAGGAGCGCAGGCCACCACCTTCTCGCCCTTGTCGATAATCTTACCGTCGGGGAGAGTCACCTTCCAGTGGAGGGTATATTGGTCGAGGTTGGTAAAGTCGTGCCAGTTTTTCACCTCTATTGTCAGCGATGCGGGATCTACGAGCTTGGTCTTGATATATTGGTATATCTTCTTCACCTCCTGGAGATGGGGATGAGCTGTGCGGTCGGCGCGGATAAGGCCGTTGTAGAGGAAGCTGTCGTCGGTAGGCACGTTGGCAGGACCGTAGTCGCCACCGTAAGCCCAGTATTCACGACCGTTGGCGTCTTTCTCCAGGAAGCCCTGGTCTACCCAGTCCCAGATGCAGCCACCTTGGGTCTGCTGGTGAGCCTCAAACACGTTCCAGTAGTCAATCAGTCCGCCTACGCTGTTGCCCATAGCGTGGGCATATTCACAGAGTATGTAGGGGCGCGTCTGGCGTGGATTTTCGGCGTAGCGCTCTACAAAGTCGGGATCCATATACATCTCGGCGTAGATGTCGCTATTCCACTGGTTGAGGGCGCGCTCATATTGTATGGGGCGATTATGTTCTACGGTCTTAAACCATTTGTAGACCTCGCTAAACACGATACCGTTGCCACACTCGTTGCCAAGCGAATAGAAGGTCACCGAAGGTGAGTTTTTGCTCTTGGCATACATGCGACGGTTGCGGTCCATCACCACGGGTATCCACTCGGGCTGCTTGGCAAGCGACTCCTTGCCGTAGCCGTAGCCATGGCTCTCGGCGTTGGCCTCGTCGATGAGATAAAGGCCATACACGTCGGCCAGATGATACCAGTAGCGATCTTGTGGATAGTGGCAGTTGCGCACGGTGTTGATATTGTTTTGCTTCAGAAGCTCTACGTCCTTAAGGGCGAGTTCGGGGGGCACGGTGCGACCCAGCGGCGAATGAGCGTGGCGGTTGACGCCCTTCACCTTGATAGGCATACCGTTGACATACACCACCGAGTCATTTATTTCCACGGTCTTGAAGCCTACATTACAGCCCATCACTTCGGTCACCTTTCCCTCGGGGTTCTTAAGGTCGAGCACGAGGGTGTAGAGGTTGGGGTGTTCGGCGCTCCACTGGCGAGCGTCCTTGATGGTGGAATGGAAGGTGAGGCTCTTTTTGGCATCCTTCTCGCCCTCGGCCACTACTGCGCCCTGAGCGTCATAGAGGCGATAAGCCACTGTGGAGGGAGCCACAGGCTCTTGCTTCTTGGCCTTCTTGCCTTTGGCGGGAGCCGCCGGGGCAGGCAGGCCGTCAACCTCGACCTCAAGGGTGAGCAGACCGTCGCGATACTCCTTGTCGAGCGGCGAGCGCACGGTGTAGTCAGCGATATACGTTTGAGGAGTGGAGTAGAGATATACATCGCGCTCGATGCCGCTCAGACGCCAGAAGTCCTGACACTCAAAGTAGGCACCCGAGCTCCAGCGATAGATTTCAAAGGCCACGGTGTTCTCGCCGGGCTGGAGCAGGTCGGTGATGTCCCACTCGGCGGCAGTCTTCGAGCCCATATTGCAGCCTATGTATTGACCGTTGATCCAAGCATAATAGAACGAGATGGCACCCTCGACACAGAGCACCACGCGACGCCCTGCCCAGTCGGCGGGGACTGTAAACTGACGGCGATAGGCGCCCACTTCGTTGGTTTCCTCGGGCACACGTGGCCAGTCTTTCTTGAAGCCTGCCCATTCGCTGTCAAACTCATAAGTGGTGTTGGTGTAGACCGTCGTGCCATACCCTTGGCGTTCCCAGTTGCCGGGCACGTTGATAAGTTCCCAGGAGCTAACGTCGTAGGAAGGCTCTTGGAAGCCAACAGGGCGCTGAGCCACATTCTTGTTCCAGTGGAAGCTCCACTTGCCGTTGAGGCTCATGTAGTAAGGCGACTTTTGGTATTGGAAATCAGCGATTGCGCTCACTGGTGCGTTATCGGCATAAGGCACCACCAAGGCATGGGGATTGAGCTGACCATCGCGGAAATGCTCTATCTGCTGCCACTCAGGCACGTTGGAGCTCTCCTGTGCTTGGGCCGCCATCAGAGGGGCTGCAGCCAGCATCGAGACTAATAGCATTTTGGTTGTCATGGCTATGATTGGGCTATGATTGATTGATTAGATTTCTATCTTGCAAAGGTAATATTTTTCGGCGCAAAATACAGAAGTTTTACAAATCTTTTTAAAATTTCCACCCAAATAGGCCTTTCGTTGTTGTAATTATGACTAACTTAGTCGCCGATTTCTGAGAAGCGTTTCAGCTATTAGTCACTAACCCCCCATTTTCACCCCCATACAAGCATCCTCCACCCCAATGAAGAAGCTAATATACACCATCCTCGCCTTTATCTTTACAGCCAGCGTGGCATCGGTCTGCGCTGAAGCGGCCACTCGCAGCAAGAAAAACGAGATTGCACGCAATCTCGACATCTTCAACTCCCTCTTCAAGGAGTTGCAGACCTTCTATGTCGACTCCATCAACAGCGAGAAAGCCATCAATACGGCCATTACCGCCATGCTCGCTGAGCTCGACCCATATACGGAATATATGCCCGAGGAGGTGCAAGGGCGATTTAAGGAGATGACCACTGGCGAATACGGTGGCATCGGTTCCTATATCATGGAGCGCGATGGCAATGTCTATATTTCTGGCCCTGAGAAAGGAAGCCCGGCCCAACTGGCTGGCCTGCGTCCCGGCGACCTCATCATGGAGATTGACACCACGGTGGTGCTCGGCATGGACCGCGAGGAGGTGAGCTCGCGCCTCAAGGGACAGCCTGGCACGGAGGTGAAGGTGAAGGTGAAGCGCCCCTACGTGGAGGATTCCATACTGACGTTTGACATCACACGCAAGAAGATATGGATGCCTTCCGTGCCTTATTACGGGCTGGTGGCCGATGGCATCGGCTACATTGGCCTCACTCAGTTTACTGAAAAGTCGCCTGAGGAGATTCGCGATGCTTTCCTCGCCCTCAAGCGCGACCACCAGATAGAGAGCCTCATCCTTGACCTTCGCGACAACCCCGGAGGCGTCATGGAGAGCGCCATAAAGATCGTTGGCTACTTCGTACCGAAGGGCACGGAGGTGCTCCGCACCCGTGGCAAAGGCATCCTCAACGAGAAGGTGTTTAAGACCACCGCCGCTCCCATTGATAGCGACATCCCACTGGTGGTGCTCATCGATGGCGGCTCGGCATCCGCCTCGGAGATTACGGCAGGTGCCCTCCAGGACCTCGACCGCGCCGTGGTGGTGGGCAACCGCTCGTTTGGCAAGGGCCTCGTGCAGACATCGCGCAGCATCCCCTACGACGGACTGCTGAAAGTCACTGTGGCTCGTTATTACATACCCAGTGGACGCCTTGTGCAAGCCATCGACTACTCGCATCGCAACCCCGACGGATCGGTGAGCCGCATACCCGATAGCCTAACCAACGTTTTCCATACCCAAGCAGGGCGCGAGGTGCGCGACGGCGGAGGTATCACCCCAGACCTGACGGTGGAGTATCCCGAAGTGAGCCGCATCACCTACAACATTGTCAAGGACAATTGGTCGTTTGACTTCGCCAACCGCTACTACGCCACCCATCCTGAAGCTCCCGCCGAGATGGCGTTCGTCATGACCGACAGTGTCTACGAAGAGTTTAAGGCCTTTATCGACCCCGAGAAGTTTCAGTATGACAAGGTGTGTGAATCCATCGTGGAGCATCTGCGTGAAGCAGCCAAGATCGAGGGATATATGAACGATAGCCTCTCGGCCCAACTCGACCTCCTCGAGAGCATGATGCGCCATCCACTGGCACGCGACCTCGACACTAATCGCGCCTCCATTGAGCCATACCTCGCTCGCGAGATAGCAGCACGCTATTATTTCACCCCTGGCCAGATAGCCACCCAACTCATCTCCGACCCTGGCGTTGACTCGGCAAAGGCTATCTTAAGCGACCCACAACGCTATCGCCAGATACTCTCGGCTCC
>JAJBVL010000110.1 GCA_020859845.1 Bacteroidales bacterium | reverse complement strand
CCAAGGCCCCCGACTACCCCTTCCAGTCACCCTACGGCTACTGCCTCGCCAACCCCCTGCGCTACACCGACCTCTCCGGCCTCGAACCCTCCCCATACGAGTCCGCGCTGATGGGCTATATGTCTTATGGGGATATGGACATGTTTTATAGAGATTGTGAGAAAAAACTTCTCGCTAGGGATTGGAAAATATCTAAAAGTTTCTCTGGTTGCGAGCGATTGGGGATTCTTGTTTTTGAGAAGGAAGTGGATGGCAAGATAGTGGAATATGCCTGTGCGTTTGCTGGGACACGTCTCGATTCGTCCCACATGGTGGATGACATATACAACGACTGTTTACAGCTAACGGGTGAATCTCCCCACTATGCAGCATGTGTGTTGTACGCTGAAATGATCAGCTCCTGGGTCGGAAGCTGCGAGTTGACATTTCTGGGCCATTCCAAGGGTGGTGGTGAGGCAATAGCTGGAAGCATGTCCACAGGGAGGAAGTCTATCACTTTCAACTCCGCTGCCGTTTCCTCGGAGACTATGAAGGCCCTGGATCTCTCGGCCACATCAAATGTTACTAACTATATAACCTCCTATAGAATGTTTGGGATAGATTTCATAAACGACCCTGTAACCTTGTTGCAGGCTTGTCGAGGCCTTATTACTCCAGGGGAGCATATCCTCGTACCTGTCAAGGACAAAGTCGCTCATTCCATTAGATACTTCATAGAAGCTTTTGAAAAATGAACAGAGATTTGACTACGGCTGCGATTAAAGCCATTATAATTATCGGTGTGATTTGTGTCGTAAAATTGGCTTTCTTTGTATTCTGCATCACTCTGCCTTTCACCTATCCTTGGTATTTCAACAAGGTAAAACTGAGCGATGAAGAACTTAAATGGCTAAAAGTATATGAACAGGGTGACACTATCGTTTTTAAATCAATTAATACCTTGAATACACTAAGAGACTCGGGTATCGTGATAGAAGCTGGATACAATAATCCCCGAAATACCAATTGCTTTGATCCTGAAGGAAAAACTTGGATTTCTCCCGACAAGGATATTATTGGTTGCGGTAGTATTGAAATAGAGACCACAAGACTATCCCAAAACTGCTTCGAAGTCTATTTCTTCCTGTTTGCTGAGAATTACTATGGGTTCAACGATATAACAATTGGACATACTACAACCCACCTTGACAGAGAGCTCCGAAAAAAGGGGTTCTCGTCTATTTCAGATACTTTAGACACTAGGATAATAGTAACAAGGTTGGACACTTTGAATGACAGAAAAGGATACACAAAGATAAGGCAATTCATATGGTCACGTGACACTGGCCTAGTATTTTATGAGACATGGGAGGGTGAAAAATATTATCTTGATACAATCATCAGAGCCTCTTGTCCTGTAGAACCAATTGAATCATATGAATAACTATGTTAGCATTATTTAAGGTTGTGTATATTCATACAACCATAGTGTCAAGGGTGCCCTTCAGCGGCTCGTGGGCGCCCACAGTGGCCAAGAAGACCCACTACCCCATGAGGTTCGTAGACCCATCGGGATGGCAAGTCGAGGAGGACCAGGCCGACGCCCTCAGGCGCATCGACAATTTCATGGAGAACTATTCCAGCCCCTCGTTCTTCAAGAACATCGACAAGGCCTCATTCGGGAAGAACCTCAAGTCGATAATATCGGATCCCACAACGATACAGCAAGGGAAGAACGGGACATGCGGTGCGGCTGCGGCCTTGAAATATCTGTCTTTTCTTTAAAAAGGTTAACTCAGAGTTAAACCTTTTTCAGGATTAATGAAATCAAAAGAAACCGGATTGTAAGCTGCTTAATGGTTCAGTTGTTTCTACAAAGTGGGGAAATTATTTTGACGGGCGAAGTTTTTTATGTAAGTTTGCAAGTATGGAACGTAGCCTTCTTCAGCGCGACATGATCGCCCAGCCCGAACTGTGGTCGCTGGGGCTCCTGACAGGGATCCCCGGACGATTGGATGCCATGCTGTATCCCCCGGTAGCCACCGAAGAGCCCATCTATGCCTCGCTGAGCCTCGACCCGGGAGCGCCGTCGCCCCTGCGCGCACTGGAGAACGCCCTCTACGACCAGCCGCTACTACTGTGCGACTTTCGCCGCGTGACGGTGGTCGACAGCGCCTCGCGCGCTTTGTTGGTGCCACCTCAACTGGCGCTCCCCAAGTGGCGCCCAGAGCTGATAGCCGCCTTGGAGCAGACAGGAGGTTTTGAAGAGCCCCATATCGACCCCTCGATGGTCACCGTGATGGAGCTGACAGCCACCAATGCCATGATGGCCATGGCATTGGAACCTGAGCCAGCCCACTTCCTAAAGCGCACCTACTACAACGCCACCTTTCTCCACAGCCTCGTGCCCACTATCGACGTAGTGGCCGCCACCACCCAGCGACGCACCCTCTACGCCGCTTTTAGTGCGAGCGACGTGATGGTGATAGCGGTGGATGGGGCGAAGCTTCTGCTTGCCAACATATTCCACGCCACTACCACCTCCGACACAGCCTACTATATCATGGCCGCTCGCGCCAAGTTGGGCTTCTCGCCCGAGGAGCCGCTGCTGCTCTGGGGCCATGAAGAGCGCCGCGAGGAGTGTGAACGCCTGCTCAAGCCTCTCATCTCGGCCATCAGCCTGTGGCAACTACCCCCACTCCCCTATCTCACCTCGCGTCAGCTCCACAACATCCCTATCGACCTTATCATGCTACCCCTATGCGTATAATTAGAGGAAAATATGGACGCCGCCGCTTTGACGTCCCCACAAATATCTCCGCGCGACCCACCACCGACTTTGCGCGCGAAAACATCTTTAACGTCATTGAAAACATCATAGACCTGGAAGGCATCGCCGCCCTCGACCTCTTTTCTGGCACTGGAGCCATCACCTACGAGCTGCTCTCGCGTGGAGCAGCTACAGTAGTGTCGGTGGAGAAAGCCGCCACTCAATATCAGTTTATAGCCCAAGTGGTGAAGAAGCTGGGCGCCGAGGGTCATACGCTGGTGCGCGGCGACGCCCTACGATATATCGCCTCCGCGCCACGCGCCTTCGACTTCATCTTTGCCGACCCGCCCTACAATATGGAGGGCTTCGGCGAGATACCAGAGAAGATACTCCAGTCGGGATTGGTGAAGGAGGGGACAGTATTCGTCATGGAGCACTCCAAGGCCTACGACTTCTCGGCTCTCCCCCACTTCTATCAGCATCGCGCCTACGGCAGCGTCAACTTCTCAATCTTCATCATCGGCCACGAGCCACCAACCGATTAAGCGACAAAAGCCGGTAATCGCTTAATCGCATAATCGCATAAGCCATAATCATTATCCCCCTATGCTTAGACATCAACTCCATATAGCTTTTCTTCTTGCACTCGGCGCTCTTCCAGCCGCGGCTCAAATCAACTCGCCTGCGGCGCCGGGCTACCTCGCTCGCGCCGAGGCCATGGCGTCGCTCGCCAACTATGAAGGCGCCACCCACCAGCTCGCCACTCTCCTACAACTTCACCCCACAGCTTCTGAGACCGAAGAGGGCCAGCGGCTTGCGGCCCTGGCTGCCCTCGCCCAAGGGCGCGACGAGGCCCTAACGCTTATCAACGAGTGGATGGAAAGCTACCCCGCATCGCCCTACCAAGCAGATATGCAGATGGCACGCGGCGACTATTGGTTTGCCCGCATGAGCTACGCCAACGCCCTCTCAGCCTATCAAGCTGTAGAGGCCGAGGCTCTCTCGCCGATGCTCTACCCTACATATCTCTATCGTCTCTCCTACAGCCGCATGCTGCTGGCTCAATGGGACGAGGCAGCGAGAGGGTTTGAGCAAGTAGGGCGCTACGCCGACTACGCCGAGGCCTCTCATTTCTACCAGGGCTACATCGCCTACCGGCAAGGACGCTACGCCGAGGCCCTCGACCAGCTTAATCAGGCCGGGAGCGGAGAACTGGGAGTGGCCGCCATGTATTATCGAGCACAAATCTACTTTGCCCAAGGCGACTACGCCAAGGCTGCCCCCTTGGCACGCCAACTGGTCGATGCTCGAGCCATACCAGAGTTTCAATCCGAGGCTGCTCGCGTAGCCGGAGAGTCGCTCTACAATATTGGGCGAGACACCGAGGCGCGGCCCTATCTGGAGCTTTACGCCAAGGACCCCGACGCCTCCCAGCCCTCGGCCTTCTATATCCTCGGCCAGATGGCCTATAGCCAGCAGGACTATACGGCCACGATAGAGTATCTACGCCGCGTGGTGGGCCTCGACGATGCCATGGGCCAAAGTGCCTACTTGACCCTCGGGCAGGCTTACGTCAAGACCGGAAATCTCAACTCGGCCTTGATGGCCTTTGACAAGGCTTACAAAATAGACTACGACCTGACCATCACCGAGGCCGCGCTCTACAACTATGCCGTGGCGCGAATGGATGGTGGCCGCGTGCCGTTTGGCAACTCCGTAGCTCTGCTCGAAGACTTCCTGCGCCGCTTCCCCACCTCAAGCTATGCCTCCGAGGTGCAAGAATATATCATTGCCGGCTATCTCACCGACAACGACTACGAAAACGCCCTGCGCTCCATCAATGCCATGACGGCTCCCTCGGCAAAGGCGCTGGCCGCAAAGCAGAGGGTGCTTTACGTACTGGCAACACGCGACTACAGCGCAGGCAACCTCTCGCAAGCGCTGACACGCTTCAGCGAGGCAGCGACACTCCCCGACGACAACTCGCTGGCGCGCACCTGCCAGCTATGGCAAGCCACATGTCTCTACGACCTCGACCAGCCAGGAAAAGCGGCCGACCTCCTCACACGCTACATCAAGGATGCCTCAGCCTCCGACCCCAACCTCACCTTGGCGCGCTACGACCTCGGATATGCCTACTACGCCGACGAAGGCTATGCCAAGGCTCTCAGCGAATTTAAGCGCGTGATGGACGCCTCCGATGCCTCCCAGCAGATGAAGGCCGACGCGGCAGCTCGCGCTGGCGACTGCCTCTACTTCCAAAACCGCTGGGACGAGGCCGCCACTTACTATCAACGCGCCTACGACCTCAACCCCTCATCGGCCGACTACGCCCTCTATCAGATAGCCATCATGAAGGGCCTGCAGCGTCGCCACCGCGAGAAGATCGACGACATCGACCGCTTGATAGCCACCTATCCTTCGAGCGGCCTCATCGCCGCCGCCATGCTTGAGAAAGCCGAGAGCTACGCAGCCCTGGGCGAGCAGGGACAAGCGCTCAAGGCCTACCAAGAGCTCGTTGACCGCTACCCAGCCACCAGCTATGGCCGCAACGGTATGCTGCAGATGGCCATCACCCTCAACACCATGGGCCAGCGCGATAAAGCCATCGACACCTATCGCCAAGTGATTACCACCTACCCCTCGAGCGAAGAAGCGCGACTGGCCTCCGACGACCTCAAGCGCATCTACGCCGACGAAGGGCGTCTGAGTGAGTACATGGCCTTTATCCAGACTGTGCCCAACGCTCCGCAGGTTGACACCGATGAACTCGACACCCTCGCCTTCCAAAGCGCCGAAAATCTCTATATCACCGCCGACGACACCTCGCGCCTCACCTCCTACCTCAATCAGTTCCCCTCAGGAGCCTACCGCCCGCAAGCTTATTACTATATGGCACAAGCAGCGGCAGCTCAAGGTCAAGACCGGCAGGCCATAGAGTGGGCCGACAAGGTTATCACCTCCTATCCCGACGCGTCGGTGGTGGAGGATGCCCTCCTCGTCAAGGCTGAAGCCCAGGCGAGCCTCGGCATGGGTGAGCGCGCCCTCGACACTTACCGCCAGCTACAGCAGAGAGCCTCGGGAGCCCAACTGCTGCAGGCAGCGCGCTTGGGCGTCATGCGCCAAGCCAGCGCTCTTGGCCGACATGGCGAGGCTCTGGAGGCTGCCGACCAACTGCTGGCCACCTCCGCTGCCACCAACACCTACGCCAACGAGATCCACTATACCCACGCCGCTGCTCTCGCAGCCCTCGGCCGTCCGAAGGAGGCCGAGACCGAGTGGAAGACGCTGGCCGCTAATCCCGCCGACCTATATGGCTCGATGAGTGCCGTGGCTCAGGCCTCCTCGCTGCTCGACCGTGGAGAATATGCCGCGGCCCAGAAGGCTATCGACGCCTTTATCAACGCCAATCCTCCCCACCAATACTGGCTCGCGCGAGGCTTCATCGTGCTCAGCGACGCTCTACGCGCCCAAGGCAACGACTTCGAGGCCGACGAATACCTGCGCAGCCTACGCTCCAACTATCCTGGCAACGAACAAGACATCTTTAATCTAATCAATCAACGCTTACCTGAATGAAACCTTTGTTCATCACCACAGTGCTTACGGCCATCGGAGCAGGACTCCTCATGGCCCCCGCGAGCAGCGCCCAGCAGCCGCTGCAAAAGGACATCACCGTCGACCGCGACATCGAGCTGGAGCAGCGCGATGCCTCGCGGCTGCCCTTCACTCCCTCCTTTACCTTGCCCCCACTCTCCAGCTCCAATCTCAGCTACAACTTCACCGAGCTCTCCACCCGCGTCCCCTCACAGATTACCCTGCTGGAGCCGGCAGCCTGGGGCGACGAGTTGACGCCCTCACCTTATCGCGGCTATGCCGACGTGGGCTACTTCCCGATGTGGAACGCTGCTCTCTCGGCTGGCTACCGCTTCATCGACACCAGCAAGACGCGTCTGGGTCTCTGGGGCCAATACAACGGCGTGGCCTACAAGCGCAACGACTATTACTGGCGCGACAACACAGCCCTCGTAGGCGCAGCCCTAAGCCACGCCTTCACCGACAAGACTGCCCTTACCGCTGGACTACACTATCAGTATGCTAAGTTTACCATGACAGATTGCAACAGCCGCATCTTGAATCCTACCAACCAGCATATCAACCGTGTGGGAGGCAACCTGGCAGTAAACACCGGTACAGAGGAAACTCGATTCAAGATACATGGCGGCGTGGAGCGATTTGTGGATGGTTGCTGGCCTACCAACAACGACACTGACTCCAAAGGCCCACGTGAGACCTCCTTCAACATAGGTATCTCAGCCGTCAACCGTGTCTCGGACAACCTGAAGTTTGCCCTCGGAGTAGAACTTATTAATGTGGCCTCATCCAATTTCTCCTCCTACTTTAATGACCACGACAAGCAACGCCTGACAGCCCTCAAGATTTCACCCCAGTATCGTGCTACTCTTAACGCCCTTGAGCTAAACATTGGCGCCGACGTATGGTACACCTACGACAAAAACTTCAACAACTCCTACGACAAGGCCTTCTCACGCTGGCGCTTCAACCCCGCCGTAGAGATTGTCTTCAAGCCCTCTCACATAGTGGCCCTCGATGTCAAGGCCACCGGTTTAGTCACCCCCAACAGTCTTGCCGAGTTGTACGACCGTGCACCTTATCTCTTGGCTCTCCCCTCCCACTTCTCGCGTGTTCCCCTCGATGTGGATGCCCGCGTGGCTCTTGGGCCCAAAGAAGGATTTTATATAGCGCTAAAGGGTGGCTACTCCATAGCCAAAGATTGGCTGATGCCTTACCACATCAACGATGGACAATATGGAGGCTGGGATGCTCGCGACATCAAGGGATGGCGCTACGGCCTAGAACTTGGAGCCTCATATCAGCGTTTACTAAAAGCGAAAGCCGAGGTGATGGGCGCCTCTCATAGTGATGGCAAGGGCTATTATGCTTGGGCCGATCACGCAAGGTGGGTTGCCAATGTCCAAGTGGCGCTATTCCCTATGAAGGATTTGGAGGTAGGGGCCAGCTTAGACCTTCGCCTCAAGCGCTCAATCTACTATGACGACTTCTACGACTGGCGTGAAATTATGATATGCTACTCTCGGTCGAGTACGCCTTACTCTTGGCCCTCCGATGACCTAGGCTCCATCACCAACCTCAATCTCCACGGACAATATAAGCTCCAAGACGACATTGCCCTCTTCATCAACCTCAACAATATACTCAACCATAAGTACACCCTCCTCGGCGACATCCCTTCGCAGGGTATCCACGGCCTGGTAGGTGTATCCGTAGTCTTCTAACGCTATTTTAGCCCTCATGTCCACAACACCCTCTACAGCCGACAACGTTGTCATCATCCCCACCTACAACGAGAAGGAGAACGTTGCAGCTATCATCGACGCTGTGCTCGCGCAGCCCATCAATAGCCATGTGCTTATCATCGACGACAACTCGCCCGACGGCACAGCCGCCATCGTGCGACAGAAGATGGAGGAGCATCCCGAGCGCGTCCACCTCGTGGAACGCAAAGGCAAACTGGGCCTCGGCACAGCTTATATCGCCGGCTTCAAGTGGGCGCTCGAGCGTCCTCAGTATGAGTACATCTTTGAGATGGACGCCGACTTCAGCCACGACCCCAACGCCCTACCAGAACTTTACAAAGCCTGCAAGGAGGGTGGCGCCGACGTGGCTGTAGGCTCGCGCTACGTCACCGGAGTCAACGTGGTCAATTGGCCTATGGGCCGGGTCTTAATGTCGTTTTACGCTTCGGCCTACGTGCGTATCGTGACGCGTATGCCCATCCACGACGCCACTGCTGGCTTCGTCTGCTACCGGCGCCGTGTGCTGCAGGCGTTGCCGCTCGACGAGGTGAAGTTTAAGGGCTATGCCTTCCAGATCGAGATGAAGTTTACGGCCTACAAGTATGGTTTCAAGATTGTGGAGGTGCCCATCATCTTCATCAACCGCGTGCTGGGGACCTCCAAGATGTCGAGCGGCATCTTCAGCGAAGGCTTCTTTGGAGTGATGCGTCTTAAGGTCAACAGTTGGTTTAAGAAATATCCTGATTATGGAAAGGAGCAGCAATAAGGCAGAGGAGCGCTATGACCTCCTCTTTGACAACGTGCGTCTGGCCCTTGACCGCGACATTCGGCTGGGCCATTTGGGCGTGACGGGCGAGATGATTACCCTCATCGGTGAGGGGAAAGCCCCAGCTGAGGTGCGAACCCGAGCCACCACCATCGTTGAGGGGGGAGAGCGCCTGTTGATGCCGGGCGTCATCGACGAGCATGTCCACTTCCGCGACCCCGGCCTCACCCACAAGGCCGATATGTCCACTGAGAGCATCGCCGCCGTGGCCGGGGGTGTCACCTCCTTTATCGACATGCCCAACACCAACCCCGCCACTACCACAATGGCGGCTGTGGAGGCCAAGTTACAAAGAGCATCTGAGGTGTCGCTGGCCAACTATGGTTTCTTCATCGGCGCCACCAACACCAACCTCCCCGAGTTGCTTGCCGCCGACTATAGCCGCGTGGCTGGAGTGAAGCTCTTTCTTGGTTCGTCGACAGGCAACATGCTCGTTGACCGCCAAGAGACCATCCGCA
This sequence comes from Bacteroidales bacterium, assembly GCA_020859845.1. Taxonomy (GTDB): domain Bacteria; phylum Bacteroidota; class Bacteroidia; order Bacteroidales; family Muribaculaceae; genus Paramuribaculum. The sequence continues at coordinate 20,048 of JAJBVL010000110.1, read as the reverse complement.
GGATATTCAGCGAGGTGCCGGCGCTGATAGCTGTCCACGCCGAAGATGAGGCAATCATAAAGCGCAACCGCCAAGCCGTCATCGACCGCTATGGCGACGACCTGCCCATCGACTTCCATCCCGTCATCCGCAGCCACGAGGCTTGCTATGAAGCCACAAAGACGGCCGTTGAGCTTGCACACGAGACTGGAGCGCGCCTCCACGTGATGCATATCTCCACGGCCCACGAACTGCAGTTTTTCCACCCAGGCCCCGTGGCCGAGAAGCGCATCACGGCCGAGACCTGCCCTCAATACCTCATCTTTAGCGACGAGCTATACCCCAGTCTGGGAGCTCGCATCAAGTGCAACCCCGCCATCAAGCATGCCGAAGATCGCGAAACGCTCATCAGCGCCCTCGACAAGGGGATTATCGACACCGTGGCCACCGACCATGCCCCTCACCTGCTCCAGGAGAAGGAGGGCTCAGTGTTTAAGGCCGTGTCGGGGATGCCGATGATACAGTTCTCGCTGCCAGTGATGCTCGACCTTGTCAACAGCCGCCGCATGGAGCTTACCACGGTGGTGGAGACGATGTGTCACAACCCTGCCACCATACTGCGCATCGACCGCCGAGGATGGCTACGCGAAGGCTACTATGCCGACTTGACGCTTGTCGACGACCACTGCGACCCCTACGTGGTGGATGCCTCGATGATCAAGAGCCGCTGCGGATGGTCGCCCCTCGAGGGAGTGGAGCTTCATAGCCGCGTCGACATGACGGTGGTGGGGGGCCGTATGGCCTATCGCTATGGCGTGGTGTTTGGGTCTGTCAGGGGCAAATCCTTACGATTTCTCCAAAATTCGTAAAAATTTCTTGATATTTGACAATTATTCAATACCTTTGCAGCAAAGATAGTGGGCAAGTTGATTTTGCTTCCTAAGTATCAGGAGCTTCAAGATTAGCTTTCCCACACTGCGGCAGCTTACGCTGTGCGACGGCCCTCCGTCGCTCTTTTCGGGCCAGTCCTCTGGCCCCTATTTAGCCTAAATCAAACATATCCTCTCATATAAATCTTTGGAAAAAGTATGTTAGCAGAAACCAATGTCAAGACTGCCGATAAGGTGGTCGTGAGATTTTCTGGCGATTCTGGCGACGGCATGCAGCTGGTGGGCAACATCTTCACCAACGTGTCGGCCGGCATCGGCAATCAAGTGTCAACTTTTCCCGACTACCCTGCTGAGATTCGCGCCCCGCAAGGCTCGCTCGGCGGTGTGTCTGGTTTTCAGGTAAGCGTCGGCACGGGTGTCCACACCCCTGGCGACCAGTGTGACGTGCTGGTAGCCATGAACCCCGCGGCCTTGAAGCAAAACTACAAATACGTGAAGCCCGGCGGTGTCATCATCGTCGACATCGACTCGTTTAAGGAAGCCGACCTCAAGAAGGCTCTCTTCACCACCGACGAGCCATTCAAAGAGCTTGGCATCAACGCTCAGGTGCTTGAGGTGCCTATCACCTCAATGACCAAGGCAGCGCTGGCCGACAGCGGTCTCGACAACAAGAGCATCCTCAAGTGTCGCAACATCTTTGCTCTCGGCCTTGTATGCTGGCTCTTCGACCGTCCTCTCGAAAGCGCTATCCACTTTCTCAGCAAGAAGTTTGCCAAGAAGCCTGCCATCTTTGAGGCCAACTCCAAGGTGATCAACGCTGGCTACAACTATGGCAACAATATCCACGCCTCAGTATCCACCTATCGCGTAGAGACTCAAGAGGCACGCCCCGGCATCTACACCGACATCAACGGCAACACCGCCACAGCTTGGGGCCTTATCATGGCTTCGGAGAAGAGCGGTCGTCCGCTGTTCCTCGGCAGCTACCCCATCACCCCCGCCACCGATATCCTCCAAGAGCTCGCCAAGCGCAAAGACCTCGGCGTGAAGGCTCTCCAGATGGAGGACGAGATAGCTGGCGTATGCTCTGCCATCGGTGCTTCGTTTGCCGGCGACCTCGCCGTCACCTCCACCTCAGGCCCTGGCCTGGCCCTCAAGAGCGAAGGCATAGGCTTGGCAGTCATCGCCGAGCTTCCTCTGGTGGTCATCGACGTGCAGCGTGGTGGCCCATCGACTGGCCTCCCCACCAAGACCGAGCAGACCGACCTAATGCAGGCGCTCTATGGCCGCAACGGAGAGTCGCCCGTGGCTGTGATGGCTCCTGCCTCGCCCACCGACTGCTTCACGATGGCCTTTGAGGCTTGCCGCGTGGCCATCGAGCATATGACGCCTGTCATCCTGCTGACCGATGCCTTCATCGGCAACGGTTCGTCGGCTTGGCGTGTGCCCGATGCCGACGAGTATCCCGCGATCAAGCCCCCATATCTGCCCACCGACCGCATAGGCGACGCTTCGTGGCGTCCCTACAACCGCGACGAAGATACCAAGGTGCGCTATTGGGCCATCCCAGGCACAGAAGGTTGCACCCACCGCATCGGTGGTCTGGAGAAGGACTACAACACCGGCGCCATCTCCACCGACCCCGTCAACCACGAGCGCATGGTCTACACGCGCCGTGAGAAGATAGCTCGCATCGCCGACGATATCCCCGAGCTCGACGTGCTTGAGGCCGACGGCGCCGACACCATCCTCATCGGTTGGGGTGGCACCTACGGCCATCTGCGCACCGCCGCTACCGAACTCTGCGAGGCTGGTCGTCCGGTGGCTTTTGCTCAGTTCCGCTACATCAATCCTCTGCCGCGCAACACCGAGGAGGTGCTCTCGCGCTACAAGACAGTCATCGTGGCCGAGCTCAACACGGGCCAGTTTGCCGACTATCTGCAGGCCAAGTATCCACGCTTGAACATCAAGCGCATCAACAAGGTGCAGGGTCAGCCCTTCCTCGTCAAGGAGGTAGTAGACGGTGTGGTCCGCATTCTCGACGAAGAAAAGTAAATCACCCATCATAGCAATTACAGAATATGGAAGAACAGACCGTATATACAGCTGCTAATTACAAGAGCGACCAGCCCGTGCGCTGGTGCCCAGGATGTGGCGACCATGCCATCCTCAACTCGCTCCACAAGGCTATGGCCGTGGTGGGTGTACCGCCCCACAAGACGGCTGTCATCTCGGGTATAGGTTGCTCCTCGCGCCTCCCCTACTATATGAACTCCTACGGATTCCACACCATCCACGGGCGCGCCGCTGCCATTGCCACAGGTTTCAAGGTAGCCAACCCAGAGATGACCGTATGGCAGATTTCGGGCGACGGCGACGGCCTTGCCATCGGTGGCAACCACTTTATCCACGCTGTGCGCCGCAACATCGACATCAATATGCTCCTCTTCAACAACAAGATCTACGGCTTGACCAAGGGCCAGTATTCGCCCACATCCGACCGTGGCTTCGTGTCGAAGTCGTCGCCTTATGGCACGACGGAGGATCCATTCATTCCTGCCGAGTTGGTGTTTGGTGCGCGTGGCAACTTCTTTGCTCGCTCCATCGACGTAGAGCTGCAGATATCGCAGGAAGTGCTTGTGGCCGCTGCTCGCCATAAGGGTACGAGCGTGGTGGAGATACTCCAAAACTGCGTAATCTACAACAACGGCATCCACAACTTCATCACCGACCGCGAATATCGCGCTGAGCGCACCATCCATCTCGTCGACGGTGAGAAGATGCTCTTTGGCAAGAACAAGGAGCGCGGCCTTGTGCGCGACGGCTTCCTCTTGAAGGCTGTCGAGGTGGGCAAGGATGGCTATACCATCGATGATGTGTTGGTGCATGATGCTCACTGCAAGAGCAACTTCCTCCACCAGCAGTTGGCTATGATGGACGGCCACGAGTTGCCTCTCGCCATCGGTGTGATTCGCGATGTTGAGGGCTTGACCTACAACGACGAGGTAGACCGTCAGGTAGAGGAGGTTCGCGCCAAGAAGGGTTTCAACACCCTCCGCGACATGATCCTCGCTGGCGAGACCTGGGAAGTTAAGTAGTGTCATAATTGCATCTCCTATCGCAACCCCGGCGGGGTTGTTTCAAATAGAGATAACATTCCACCCCATAATCGGCGCCTTAGGCGCCGATTTTTAATTTTAACCCCTCGGAAATGAAGCGCGTAGGTATATATTTTTGTGATGCCAGTAATTATTATGTAGGCATCGGTGAAGTGGAGCGATGCTTGGCCACCCACATGGCGCAGGAGGCCGCAAGGATGCGCCGAGAGCACGATGTGCAGCTTGTCTACTTCGTCATGCCTGAAGAGGTCGGTCGCTATGGCAACGATGTGGAGTATATAGCTCTCACGCGCAAAGTGGCTCGGCGACTGCTTTTCCCGTGGTGGCGGCGTCGGTATGCGCGCCAGTGGGGTCTCGACCTTGTCCACTACACTCATCAGCAACCGCGGTTATTGAAGCGCAGAGTTAGCCCCTTGACGCTTGTCACCTTCCACGACATCAACTTCGTCCACAATAATCTGCCAGCGTGGAAGGTGTGGAAGAAGGGTTGGCTCACTCGGCGCAGGATGAGTCGTGCCACTCATCTTAGTTTTTTTTCTGAGTTTGCTCGTCGCGATGTGTTGTCCCACTTCCCGTCGGAGCTTCCCACGAGGGTCATCTATAATGGGGTTGATCCCCTGGTGGATGTTGAGGAAGAGAGCATGAACTTGGAGCCAGGCTTTCTGCTCTACATTGCCTCCCTATCTCCCAAGAAGAATGTCGACAAGCTCATCGACATGATGGCTCATTTGCCTGAGCGGCAACTGGTGGTGGCTGGAGCCGGATCTTCCAAGGAGTATGGAGCGTTTTTGCGACATAAGACTGAAGAGTTGAGGCTCAAGAATGTTACGTTTGTTGGGCGTGTTAGTCTGGGAGAAAAGGCTTGGTTGTTGCGCCATTGTGTGGCGCTCTGCTTCCCATCGCAGAGTGAAGGTTTTGGTTTGCCTCCCATAGAGGCCATGCAAATGGGCAAGGGGGCGTTTCTCTCACCCTTCACCTCGTTGCCAGAGATAGGGGGCGATTATGCTTACTATTTCCCGTCGTCGCTTGACGCTGCCGAGATGGCTGCCACCATCGAGCGCCATCTCCCCGAGCTAACCCCCGACCGCTGCCACGCGATAGCCTCCTACTCCCAGCGCTTCAACTGGCCCCACGCCACCCACTCCTACCTCTCCCTCTATCTCGATATTTTAGGGGAAAAATAGCTGCCGCAGAGGGGAAGAGCCTCGGCGGCAGCTGACCAAATGTATCTGAGAAAAAACGGGATTAGCGGACGAGGGCCTTTTGGCCGGCTACGATGTAGAGGCCGCGAGGGAGAGAGATGAGCTCTGAGCCAGCTACGCGGACACTCTTCACCAACCGACCACTCATGTCGTGGATAAGCACCTGCTGAGGCGCGGTAGTGGCTACACGCACACCGCCCACTTCGCCAACCACAGAGAGCAGCGGCTGCTCGGCAGCGACAGTCTTCACGCCAGTGACTACGCCATTGCTGTTGACATCGCCCTCCTTCTGATAGATACGCACGTAGTCAAAACGAGTGCAGTACTCAAACGAGGCATCGTAGTTGTAAGCCCAGCTACCATTGCCCACAGCCTGGTTGATAATCACGTAGAACGCCTTGTTGAACGGCCAAGCATATTTCGACGTGTCGGAAGCATCGCGTTTCTGTGTCAACACCAGTGTACCATCCACATACCAGCGTAGGAGATCTTCTTCCCATTCCAGGGCATATACATGCCAGTCGGTCATATCGGCTGTTATGCTCCCCGACCGACCGCCGCTGGTGCTTGTCCAGTAGCCATGTATTGTATGATAGGTGCGATTCTCTGTGTTGATTTGTTCCCAAATGTCTATTTCGCCACAGTTGGGCCATCCATCGCTTTGATCCATTGGCATCATCCAGAATGCTGGGAAGTTGCCACTGTGAGGAGTGGTCTTAACCTTAGCCTCTACCACGCCAAAGGTGAAGGAGAATGTGCTCGACGTCTGAAGGGCTGCCGTCTGGAAGTCTTTCTCGTCGGTCTCATCATCCGTATTAGCGCGACCATACATAGCCAGCGCTCCATCCTCTATCACGTAGAGATCCTCGCGCGAAGAGTTGAAGCGATTCCATGCCGAGCTATAGCGTGGCGAGTAGCCCCACTTGGACTCAGTGTCGGGGTGGTCACCCTCCTCGAGGTTAAACTCGTCGTTCCACACAAGGATATAATCCTGGTCGGTCCAGGTGGTGTCGTCGATATCGTTGTTGCCGTTAGTGCGCTCGCCATACACAGCGTCGATCACCACGTCGCCTACAATCTCGTAGCCGGGCACCGTCGTGCTACCCGAGCGAAATTCGGCCATCGGTATCGAGTGGACGAAGCGAGTGGGGGTGCCATGCTGAGGCTCAAGGTCCTTGGGGCCGTAGGTCACGGTGACGCTACGCAGCGCATATCCCTCGTCGGGACATTTAGCCAATGTCAGCGGTGTGCAGATAGGCAGCTCCGTGGGTAGCGGAGAGCCATCCTCTTGGAGCAGGGTGCCATTCTGAGCATTCAGAGTGATGGTGGCCGTCTCGTCGGCATTGTGGACGTAGAGAGCGAGGTCGATGATAGCGCCGCCATTGTCGGTGATAAGGTCGCCTTCGGTGGTGGAACCTGCCGGGTCGATACAATCGTAATCCACCTTATAGCGCATACGATAGACGCCAGGAGCGATATCCTCGGGAAGGGTAAATTCAGGAATCTTCATCAGCGTAGTATTGCCACGCTTGCCGAGCGAGTTGCGGCCATTATAATAGGAGTAGGCCACGACTTCTGATCCCTCTGAAGGTTGACCTTCCTCTTCTACACCATAGGCAAACTGCCCATCGTTGTCGTAGTCGATGTAGACATAGCCGTGCATATACTTGGAGGAAAGCGTTATTTCAGGCTGGAGAGTTTCGCCGGGGCGCGCAGTGAAGCAGCGGGTGAGCATGTTTTGGTATAGCTCCATGTTGGAGAGCTGGTCCACGTCGAGAGTCTGGTCGCCATCGGCACCGCCGTTAAGGCTTATAGAAATCGTGTAGCGATAGTTGACGCCACCTACGGCAGCATCCGGCTCATAGTTGATAGGATAGTCCTGCGCTTGCAGTCCTCCTATGCAACAAGCCATCATTGCGAGCGAAATGATTGATTTGGTTTTCATAAGAAATAGTTGTGAGGTAATAAATTTTAGTTAATTTTTACTCTATTGTTCTGCCCATCTGCGGTAGCTTTCGCAGTGCAGCGGCCCTCCGCTGCTCTTTGTGCGGCGGCCCTCCGCCGCCATATCAGTGGGGTCATATGATGACTCGGCCCAGCTGACGTTGCCGGAAGGCCGAGGGGGTCATGCCAGTCTTTTCTTTGAAGAAAGAGCTGAAGTAGCGCTGCGAGCTAAAGCCCAGCGAGTCGGCAATCTCGTTGATGCTCAGGTCGGGGTTGGCGAGCAACGTTTTTGCTTGCTCGGTGCGGAAATTGTTGATATAGTTGCCGATGCTTTGGCCAGTCACTTCCTTGAAGTGGGTATAGAACACCGAGCGGCTCGTGTGCATAGCGCTCACGATATAGTCGATGCCAAACTCCGGGTTGGATATGTTTTCGCGGATGATGTCGTCGATACGTGTTTTCCAGGAGTGTTCTATTGGGTTCGTATCTGAAGGCAAGGATGGTGCCTCAATCACTGGAGGCGCTGGAGGAGTCTTCTCAGGAGCAGGTTGAAGAGTTGCAACAGCGGTTTCGAGCGAGTCGAGGCGTTCTTGCAGGGAAACGACACGACGATGACTCTGCCAAAGGCCAAAGCCCACGGCCATAAGAAGCAAAACGACCACTGCTGCCGCCCCCAGCCATTCTCCCGTGGGCGTCAGTAAAAGCACAAGAAGCGTTACATCACATCTGAGGGATGCAAATAGGGGGGGGGTAAATGATTGACATACAGTTGGTTAGATACAAGGCGCATGTTTGGTGTTGAATATCATTAAGGTATTGCAAGCAAAATTAGGCTAAATCTTTGAGAAATGCAAACCGAGAAATGTTAATGATGGACGTTTGTGAGGGAAAACACGACCATACTTACCTTCATCGGAGCCCCAAAACGACTTGCCGTCATCGGAGCCGCGAAACGACTTGCCGTCATCGGAGCCCCAAAACGACTTGCCGTCATCGGAGCCGCGAAGCGGCGGGACTTATGTTAACCCCGGGTGACCGAAGGGAACCCGGGGCATAGGCCACTGACCGCTTCAGAGCCGCGAAGCGGCGACATTGAATAATCTTTGACTACAATTTAACCTAAACTTACATCCATAAATGTGTTGCCAATTCGTGACAGGCAGGCGCTAACAGTGTTAATTTTTGGAGGTTAGGACTATTTCTGAATATTACGGGACGCGTTCGGAAGTCGAAGAAATTGGGATGTCCTACATTTGCCACAGTGTTTGTTAACCCTAATTTTCTATCATCAAATTAACCTAAAAACAAAAACATGAAAAAATTTCTACTCCTTGCAGCAGCTGCAATAGTTGCTGCCAGTGCATCGGCAGAAGTGCTCCGCGACGTGACACCCGCTGCTTACAAATTTGACAGCGGCCTGCCTCTCCCCCTGCTGAGCTCAATTGAACCCACTACACTCACGGAATCTCCTAGCGGTGCTTGGAACTGTAATAACTATTATGCAGCTGAGCGCTATGTAGCTGGTGACTGGGCTGACGGTATGATACTTGCTCGCCCTAGTGGTGATTTCACCGAGTCCGGCGTAACTAAAATGATTGCAGGCCTCAAGGTTTATGACTTCGGTGGCACTCTAGGCAAATGCCTCGTTCTCAATACCATATCAGGCTTCAACGAAGCAATCACAGAGATTACTGGATATGATATGGGTATCACGACATCAGAATACACAGGTTATCACCAACTCTACTGGGTTTATGACCCCGAGAAAGGTTGTGAAGAAGGTGAGCACTTCCGCGTACATATCGAACTCAATGTCTTCACCAATCCTGTTACCACTGATAACGTCTGGGGAGCTTATACCAACAACAACTGCAATTCTGTTGAGCCCGCTGATGACAATCTTACTACAAACCGCGACATCGCAGGTGTAAGATTTGCTAAGTACTGGGGTGAAGTTGAAGGCACCTTTGCAGAGGAAGACATGGGCGAAGGCAACGAGTACACCAACGAAAACTATGAATACGAATGGAATCCCGAGCGCTTCATGGTTTACGAATATGACACCAATGCTCATGGTTCAGGTCTAGGAGAAAATGAAGACGGCACTGCTAACGTCATGGGTGTTCTTCCCTTGAAGATTAAAATGGAGATCCCTGCTGGTAGCGCTATCATCTTCAAGGCTGTAGATATCTATGTAGTACCTGATGAAGATACTATCTCTTGGAAGAATCCAGCCACAGAGGAATATGAAGACGTAACCGATCTTTATTATCGTCGTAATTTGGAATCTAAGTACTACACCATTGACCCCGCCAACGTAGGTATCCGCAACATCGTAGCTGACAACGCCCTCAACGTAAACGTTAACGGCCGCACCCTCAGCACCAACGTTGCAGCTCGCGTTTACAACACCAACGGTCAACTCGTACGCGTACTGAAGGCTGGTCAGGAGGCTACCCTCGCCGCTGGTCTTTACATCGTTAACGCTGGCGCCAACAGCCAGAAGGTTATCGTGAAGTAAACCATTCGCGTATTCTACCTTGAATCCTATAAATGCTTGGATGCGCCAAGCTTAGGCATACGAGCGCATCCAAGCATTTCTTGCTTAACTACTCCCATTTCAACCAATCCTCATGAAGAAACACCTATTATTAACCTTAACGTTACTAGTCAGTGGCCTTTTCTCTACCTTAAAGGCACAAGTAGACAATTACGCTATACAGCTCACTCCAGAAGGAACAGTGGATTGTGGCGCCATGCCTCGCTTAAATGGTGCCTCTTCATATACGATCCAGCTTTGGTTTTATGCCAATGAGTGGACCGAAGGCGCCCGACTGCTTAGCCGTGGCTCCGATTTTGCCATTACCATAGGCGATGGCAAAAGTGTAAATCTTACTGTAGGCGATGATACCTTTAGAATCGGTAACTCGTCGCTCGAAGCAGGCGCCTGGCACCAGTTGACCATCGTCAACGATGAAGGCACAGCCTACGGTGTGGTCAATGGCACCACGGTAAAAATCCGAAACGCTACAGTTGGGGCAATCCCCTCCTCCAACGAGCCATTTATTATAGGAGGTGGCTTTACTGGTCGCATCGACGAAGTGCGCTTCTGGGACTTCGCCATGGACGACTACCTTAATTATTTTGCTGGGACAACTCTCAACCAGTGGAATCCCTATTGGGACAACCTGGTTGCCTATTATAAATTTGACCAAGACCTCTGCGACGATATCGTAGATTATAAAAGCGTCTACGACTCCGCCCGCGACTACAACAACCACGGTATTCTAAGCCAAGAAGGAGCAAGCCGCGTAAAGGTGGACGACAACACTGGTCTTCCCTACCTCCTCAACGGCGCATACACTGCCAACGAACGCTTCTTTGACCGCGGTATCACTCGCGAGCAATACCTCCTCTCCAACGACCTTATTATCCTCGGCATTGCCTCCTATAGCAACGGACATCTTAAGTATGTAAATCCCTGCTGCCACGCCGACATCGTCAACGGGGAATGGTTGGCAAGCTATGAAGGACGCGAAGGCGTGATGAGCCTCAATGGTGACGGATACCTTAACTGTGGGGTAGAATGTCTTATTCCTACAATAAACGAAAACACCAATACAGCTTCAGAAGGTTTTACCTTTGAAACTTGGATTTACCTTGAAGAATGGACTGAAGGAGCTTTCTTGTTCCGCAAGGAGACAGAGGATGGCCTCAATGGCTTTTCTATACGCCTTGGCAAAGAAGAGAACAAACAAGTAATAGTTCGTTGCAACGGCAACAATTTTGTAAACAATGGTAAAATGAAAGTAGGCCAATGGACTCATGTCATGATTACTACAAGACAAAGTGGCAGCGTAGCTGGCACTTATCAATTTTGCTTTGACGGCTCGGGGTATAATGCTTCTTTAGATGAAAGTGATGGCAAGGTGGACTTTACCCCGATTGGTATGGACGACTGCATAGCCTATATCGGAGAAGGCCTAAAGGCAAAACTAGACAATACTGCTGTGTGGAACACGAAGTTTTCATCTGGAAATGCTCAGGCCCATATGTACAACCTTCCTCGCGTTACTTTGGGATGTGAACTTACTTCCTCAACAATGATGGCAGCCAGCGCCCTTTATACCTATGATGAAGCTACTCGTCCTGGTTGGGACTACTATTCACAAGATGAGTGGCGCGAAGTGATGATGGGTGCTTATGAGGGCTATCGAGGCGCTAAATGTCGCATCTCTGTAAAGAGTCACACCAACTGGCTTACAACCATAAGCAAAAAAGTATGCCGCGAACATTTCGTTACCGATCTTGTCAACCTTTCAGAAGGTTACGAAGGAGTAGAACTAGACTTAGAGTGGTGTGAGAGCGAATCTCAATGGAAATACTATGCTGCACTGATTAAAGAAATTCGAGAAGCTCTACCGGAAGATAAATCGTTTGTAGTGAGCTGCCACTGCTATAGCGCTACCTACAAAGTCCCTGTAGACTATATGCAATATTGCGACGGCTTCACATTTCAGGTCTATGGAGAACAATCCACATGGTATAACTATGGCAAATACGATGAGTGTTATAATATTTTCCGAGAATGGGGGTTTGATCCTGAAAAGATTTATATGAGTTATAGTACTACCACATCGGGTGTATATAACTCTTCGGGGAGTCTTGTAGGCGCAATCAATGGTATCCGTAGTGGTTTTTTCGGTGATGATTATGAACTTACAGATGCTAATATTGAAAGCTATACAATGGGCAGCGCTACCTACTACTTCTGCGGACCGCGTCAAACGTATAAGCGTGCAAAATATGTGTCGGACAACAACGCCATGGGCATCTTCTATTGGGACATGGGCAACGACTATGTGCCTTCCCACGACTACTGCCTTGCAAAGTGGGCCAGCTACGGACTGAACGCCAACGTTGACACCCTCATCACTGAGGTTGACATTCGCCACTTTGAAAACGTAGGCATTAATACTGTAGCAGCTGAGAAGTCGGCTCCTTCGCTTATTCTCACCCCCTCCAACGACTATAATACCCTAAGCATGGTGGTATCAACGGGCGAAGCTATACGTAGCGCCTCTGTCACCAGTCCTACGGGCGCGTTAATGGTCTCTGTAGCCAATAGCCAGCGGATGAATCTCGCAGGGCTCGCTAAGGGATATTACATAGTGACAGTGGTCACCGAACGAGGACAACGCTTATCTACAAAGTTTGTAAAGAGATAGCACGATAATATAAGACAACACATAAATATAAGACAACACATTCTTTTCAAATAAACCAATCAAAAAACTTAAAAATAACCTTATGAGAAAATTAGTCTACACCCTCGCCGCCTTGCTCATCATAGGCATTGCGGCTTGTAGCGACGATCATGGCACCTACGGCGACTTCAACGTAGAGTCACAATTGTCGCTCGGCGAGTTGGTGTCGGTGACTACGGGCACATCCTACGACTTGAAAGTGGCTCGCGAAGTCGACACTAATTACGTTTACTATGCAGCGTTACAAGACACCCTCAAGGATGCCAATGGCAATTTTGTGACGGGTGACGATGGCAATCTTGTAATTACACCCGACACAGTGTGGTACAACAGCAAGATTACCGGCCACATGTATGAGACCGAGCCGTTGTATTGTGGCAGCGCTGCCGACACATTCAAACTCACTATCTATAGCAACGCTCGTTGGTATGCTCCTGTCCCTACCAATACTAAGACCGTATGGGTATTCAACATCAACTCCACACTATCGGGTGGCGGCGACAGCTACACAATGTTCTGCGTAGCACGCAATCGCGCCACCTCTCGCCCCACCCCAGCTCTCTTCTATATCTACACGCAGGATAGCACCATCATGTGGAAGATACCTATCTATCAGGCAGGCGAACGCGACAAATAAACCAACCTTAGAAATCCTACCAACCAATCAATCAAGCAATGAAAAGATTTTTACTCATGATATTAGGCTGCGTCCTCACGGCGGCTGTGTCGATGGCACAGGTGACGGTGAAGGGTGTGGTTATGGACCCCGACGATGAGCCGGCTATCGGCGCCACCGTCTACGAAAAGGGCAACAAGGCCAATGGTACCGCCACCAATATGGACGGCGAATTTACCCTAAAGGTGGCTTCGCTGAAGGCTACCCTCGTGGTGTCATACATCGGCATGCAGACCCAAGAAGTGGCTCTCAATGGCCAAGACAACGTGACCGTAGTCCTCAAGGAGGACGATGCCAACCGCCTCGACGAGGTAGTGGTAGTGGGTTACGGCACACAGAAGAAGATCAACGCCACGGGCGCTGTGAAGACCATCGACAACAAGGTGTTGGAGGCTCGTCCTATCAGCAACGCTGTGCAAGGTCTGCAAGGTGCTGTGGCTGGTCTTAACATTACCAACGACGCCGGTGGTGCTCCTGGCCAGTCGATGAGCATCAACATCCGCGGTGTGGGTTCGATCGGTGAAGGTTCTACCTCCTCGCCTCTCGTGCTTATCGACGGTATGGAAGGCGACCTCACCTCTCTTAACCCTAACGATATCGAAAACATCTCAGTGCTGAAGGATGCCGCCGCCGCTTCAATCTACGGTTCGCGTGCTCCTTTCGGTGTGATCCTCGTGACGACCAAGAATGGTCAGCAGGGAACTACTGTCAACTACTCGGGCAACGTTCGCTTCCAAAAGCCTAACAATGTGCCTAAGATGCTCGACAGCTACACTTTCGCTCTTGTCTGCAACGACGCTTACGACAACACCCCTACAGGCGGTCCTGTAAAATATAGCGCATCGGCCCTCCAGAAGATTCTCGACTATCAAAACGGCCTTATAGAATTTGGTACAGGCGTCACCTCATGGGACCCCAACGCATGGTATGACCAAATCAACTGCTGGGGCAATACTAACTGGTATGATGTATTCGTGAAGGACCACACCACTTCCACCGAGCACAACCTTTCGATATCGGGTGGTGGCGACAAGGTGACTTACTTCCTTTCGGGCAACTACTTGTATCAGACCGGTCTTTTCAACTACGCAGATGAAAAATATCAGCGTCTGGCTCTGAGCTCGAAGGTTAACGTGAAGTTTAACCAGTATGTCAACCTCCAGTGGACAACTCGTATCCAGAACACTGAGAACGAGAAGCCCTCGGCTCTCAACGACCTCTTCTTCCACAACATCGGTCGTCGTTACCCCGTGATACCTCTCTACCTCCCCAACGGTGAATATCACCAGAGTTCAATGGTGGAGACCCTCCTCAATGGTGGTCGTCAAAACAGCAAGACCAACCAGGTGTACAACCAGGCCAACCTCGTTATCGAGCCTATCAAGAACTGGAAACTCCATGCCGAGGTGAACTCACGCGTTGAGAACAATCCTTACACACGCCAGATGAAGCCTATCTACTACACCAAGCCCAATGGCGACAAGGAATACCTCCTCGTATTTGAGGGTGTAAGCCCCAGCAAGAGCATCAGTGGCACTACCTTCAACGTAAACCCTGCCACAGGTGAAAACTACTACGAGCGTGCTCACACTCGCAACACTTACTTCTCGACCAACTTCTATACCGACTACGAATTCTCATTGGCACAGAAGCACAACTTCAAGTTCCTCGCCGGTGTGCAGACTGAGTACTACCACTATGAGACCGACCGCACTGCATCGTCCAACATCGTTGACGCCGACACCCCCTTCTTCTCAGCTGAAAAGGGTGGCTCAACGGTAATGATTGTAGAGGGCAAAGGCGAATGGTCGTCAGTCGGCATATTCGGACGTATCAACTACAACTTCGAAAACAAGTATATGCTTGAATTCAACCTCCGTGCCGACGGTGCATCTCGTTTCCCCAAGGATCAGCGCTGGGGTACATTCCCCTCGGTATCCGTGGGTTGGAATATCGCTCAGGAGCAATTCTGGCAGCGTATCGCCGAGATGGGCTTCCACTACTTCAAGCTCCGTGGTAGCTACGGTGTGCTCGGCAACCAGAACACTTCAAGCTACTACCCCTACTATCAGTCGATGTCGACAGGTCCTCAGACCGTGGTGCTCGGTGGCGTACAGGTGAATGGTCTTCCCGCTTATGCTCCCTTCTCGTCATCTCTTACTTGGGAAAAGATTGAAAACTGGGGCGTGGGTGTCGACATGGCCTTCATGAACAACCGCCTCAACATTTCGGCCGACTGGTATCAGCGTACCACGAAGGACATGGTAGGTCCTGCCCTCTCGCTGGCTGCTGTCTACGGAGCCTCCGCACCCAGCACCAACAATGCCGAGCTGCGCAACCGTGGTTGGGAGCTCGAAGTGAGCTGGAACGACCGCATCAACAAGGACTGGAGCTACTCAGTAAAGGCATCACTCTCCGACTATAAGAGTGTCGTAACAAAGTATTCTTCCTCGACCAACTCCATCGATGGATGGTATGAAGGCAAGGACTATGGCGACATCTGGGGCTACAAGGTGCTTGGCGTCGCCAAGAGCGACGCCGAGATGGAGAATTATCTCTCCAAGGTGTCGCAGAGCAACCTCGGTACCGGCTGGGGCGGTGGCGACTTCATGTATGTCGACGTTGATGGCGACGGCTCCGTTGACGGTGGTAGCCGCACCCTCGACTCCCACGGCGACCTCGTGGTGATTGGTAACAATACTCCTCGCTACGCTTTCAGCTTCACGCTGGAAAGCACTTGGAAGTTCCTCGACATCCGTGCCTACTTCCAGGGAATCGGTAAGCGCGACTACTTCCTCGGTGGCACAATCGCTTCTTCTGGCTTTGCCGGTTGGGGTGGCGACCAGTGGCAGTTTACTCTCTATGAGGAACACCTCGACTACTTCCGCTTTGCCGGTGCTCCTCTTGGCGAAAACACCGATGCTTACTACGGACGTATCCGTACGGACAGCAACAACATCTATTGCAGCGACCGTCTGCTCCAGAATGCAGCATACCTGCGTCTGAAAAACCTCACCATCGGCGTCAGCCTCCCTCGCAACACCAAGCTTGCCAAGTATGTCAAGAAGGCTCGCCTCTACTTCTCGGGTGAAAACCTCTTTACCATCACCAGCCTGAAGATATTCGACCCCGAAGGTCTCTCCGGTGGCTGGGGCGCTGGTAAGGTTTATCCTATGTATCGCACCTACTCCTTAGGTCTTGAGCTTACTTTCTAACATTGAATAATCCGAAACATCACAATGAATAAATATATCATATCTCTTGCTGCTGCCGCAATGGCTTTGACGGCCTGCGATGACTTCCTGCAGCGCGAACCGCTATCGTTTGGTAGCGAAGAGACCTACTTCAAGAGCGATGATGACCTTGAGCTCTCTGTCAACGTCTTCTATACTTACCTGCCACAAAATAGCAACCTTTGGGGTGGCCTCTATACCGGCGACAACTCGAGCGACAACCAGAGCTCGGGCGGTGCAAACAGCCTCTTTTATGAGGGCGACCTGATGACCGGCGCAGCCTCTGGTACATGGTCGACGAGCGGCGCTTTTGCCGACCTTCGCTCTATCAACTTCTTCATGAATAAGGTGAAGGAAAAAGGACTGGCCAACTTCTCTGGTAGCGCCGATCTTGTGAAGCACTACTATGGCGAAGGATTCTTCTTCCGCGCCTACAAGCACTGGATACTGCTCGAGACCTTTGGCGACGCTCCTATCCTCGACTATATGGTCGACGACGATCAAGCTTCGCTGGCTGCTGCCTCCAAGCGCTATCCTCGCAACGAAGTGGCTCGCTTCATCCTTCAAGACCTCGACAGCGCTGCCTACTACTGTATGTCAACACCTCCTGCCTCGGGCCGTATCTATCGCGATGTAGCCCTTGCTCTTAAGAGCCGCGTGGCTCTCTTTGAGGCTACATGGGAACGCTACCATGCTGGTACAGCCTTCGTGCCTGGCAACTCCAAGTGGCCTGGCAAGAGCCACTGGCCCGACTTCTCGTTTAAGGCTGGTAGCGCCGAGGCAGAGGTTAACTTCTTCCTCGACCAGTGTATCGACGCATCTGAGAAGGCTGTTGCCAACCATCCTCTGGATGCCGACTATCAGGCAATGTTTGTCAACTGGGAGGCCGCTTTCGGCGACAACGATGAGGTAATCCTCGCCCGCTATTACTATCCTGGTGTGCTCACCCACTCCTGCTCCGCCTACCTTAAGGGTGGTGGTGGTTGCGGTGTGACCCGCGCAGCTGTCAATTCGTTCCTTATGGCCAACGGTCTGCCTATCTACGACAGCAACTCTGGATATCATGGCGACGAGACTTCCTACGAGGAATTCCTCGACCGCGACCCACGACTCACAGGCTCAGTACGTGCAGCCGGCTTCCTCCGCGAGACGTATCAGACAGCCAGCGGCGCTTGGGTTAACGACACCATCTTCTACTATAAGCCAGCTCTTACCGCCTCCAGCACCGAGCGTGCCACCACGGGCTATGAGCTCCAGAAGTGGTGTTCCGACGACACCGACCAGCGTGTGCAGAGCAACTGCTACACCGCAGTGCCTCTCATCCGCTCTGCTGAGATTATGCTCAACTACATCGAGGCTTACTATGAGAAGAATGGCAACCTCGGCGGCAATTGCGACACTTACTGGCGCGCCATCCGCAACCGTGCAGGCGTAGACCCCGATTATAATAAGACGATTGCAGCCACCGACCTGTCACAGGAGAACGACCTCGCTGTATGGTCGAAGGGCAAGGAGGTAAGCACCACCCTCTACAACATCCGTCGCGAGCGTCGCTGCGAGCTCATCGCCGAGGGACAGCGTTTCGACGATCTCAAGCGTTGGCGTGCTCTTGATAAGATGGTCGACTATCAGATTGAAGGCTTTAATCTATGGGCAAAGATGTATGAGATGTGGTCATCGACAGAACTCAGCGCCGGTGTGGTTAGTCAGTCGTCAGTATCTACCTACATCCGCGTGCTTCAGCGCGATGCTTCATCTAAGACCTATCAGGGCTACAACTTCCCCAAGCCCCACTACCTCTACGCTATTCCTATCAACCAGTTTATCCTGACGGTTGACGACAGCGGCTCGTCGACGCTATATCAGAATCCTGGATGGCCCAGCGACTTTGACGGTACGGCCGACTATAGTTACGATTGCGACTAATCCTCGCCCACATCGTAGCAACTTACTTATAAGCAACGAGAGCCTCCCCGTCGGCGGGGAGGCTCTCAACGTATATCCCAGTGTCTGCCTTATTCAGACATCTTCTTCGATGGTGAAGTCGTCGTCGTCGTTGATGTCGGAGTCGAAGTCGAGCTCAGGCATCTCGTCATCGCTGGAAAGGTTGACCGAGGTGATGGGGTCCTCCTCCTTTTTCTCGACTTTAGGAGCGCGAGGAGCATTTGCACCCATAGCCTCCTTTATTTTGGCTTCCAGCTCGTCGGCAAGCTCAGGATTGTCCATTATCACCTTCTTAACGCCCTCGCGTCCCTGGCCCAATTTAGAGCCATTATAGCTAAACCACGAACCGCTCTTCTGGATGATATTGTATTCTACTCCAAGGTCAACAATCTCGCTGCTGCGCGATATGCCTTCGCCAAACATGATGTCAAACTCAGCACGCTTGAAAGGAGGAGCCACCTTGTTTTTGGTCACCTTCACCTTGGTGTGGCGTCCTGTGGCATCTTCGCCATCCTTAATGACACTGCTGCTGCGTATGTCGAGACGCACTGAGGCGTAAAACTTAAGAGCGTTACCACCAGTGGTGGTTTCGGCCGGACCAAACATCACGCCAATCTTCTCACGGAGCTGGTTGATGAAGATACATGTAGTGTTGGTGCGCGAGATGGTGCCAGTCAGTTTACGCATAGCCTGCGACATAAGGCGTGCCTGCAGACCTACGTTGCGGTCGCCCATATCGCCTTCAATTTCACCCTTGGGAGTGAGGGCAGCCACGGAGTCAACCACGAGGATATCGATGGCCGATGAACGTATCAGTTGCTCGGCAATCTCAAGGGCCTGCTCGCCGTTGTCGGGCTGCGAGATGAGGAGGTTGTCAACGTCAACGCCAAGCTTCTCAGCGTAGAAGCGATCGAAGGCATGCTCAGCATCGATGATGGCAGCGATGCCTCCGGCCTTCTGTGCTTGTGCGATAGCGTGGATGGCAAGAGTGGTCTTACCAGAGGATTCAGGGCCGTAGATTTCAATTATACGGCCACGAGGATAACCTCCTACACCCAGAGCAGCATCAAGGGCGATGGAGCCCGAGGGTATCACCTCTATATCCTCGATAGAGTCGTCGCCGAGCTTCATGATAGAACCCTTGCCGTAGCTCTTCTCTATCTTAGCCATGGCAGCAGAAAGAGCCTCCAGTTTAGCCTTGCGAGGGTCTACGGCTTCTTTATCTTTCTTAGTTGTTGTCTTTTTCTTTTCCATTTTGATATGTTGTTGTTTTATTTGTTTTCTGATACAAAGGTACTACATTTAATGTGCAAAAACTATGCCCACGCGGCTTAAAATATCAAAAATAATGCTTTCTTGAAAAAAATTTTACCATTGAGCGAACCATCTTAACGTGGGCGCGTTTTATAGGTACATAGCAAAATTACTTTTTCCATTGCAAGAAATGTGATAATGATTGGTTTATTATCTAAGCGAGAGGACGTTGCGATAACATCTTCTCGTTTGGTTTTTTATATCCCCGAAGTCAGGCGACATCGTAGGTTGGGCAGCTCGCCCGACCGCCCAGGCGATGCTAACTTTATCGCCAGGCGACATCGTAGGTTGGGCAGCCTGCCCGACCGCCCAGGCGAAAGTAACTTTATCGCCAGGCGTGGATGGGCCTCGAGGGAAGGAAGAATAGTGTCGCCTGGGCGGTCGGGCGAGCCGCCCAACCTACGATGTCGCCTGACGGCCATCCGTCTGACCCTCTATCCCTCTGTCCTCTGACCGTCCACAATACAAAAAGCCCCGGCT
>JAJBVL010000047.1 GCA_020859845.1 Bacteroidales bacterium | reverse complement strand
CAAATTTTCTCAGGCTGCGTAACATTGTATATTTTTAATTTAAAGAACTACTTATCTGTTAAAACATTAGTTAGAATTGGAGTAAAAAAATGAAGTAATAGTATTCCTTAAATCGTATCTTTTTTGATTGGAATAACTTCCTTACCAGAAAAAAAAGCGCTATTAAAGCACCAATCAAAGTTATAAGAAAGAGGGGCAAGTAAAACCAATCAAGAGAGGGTGCTCCTTCGTTCCATAACGTTCTGATGAAACTCCCTCGGAGGAGCATAGAAGATATATAGGCGATTAAAAAGCAAAAAATTAATGGGAATAGAAGCTTAAAATAGCTAATTTTAGAGTTCATATTATTTGATAGTCTTAGTTTGTTTAATATATTGCCCATAGGGATTTAGTTTAATGAGATTAACAAAAGCCATAAAAGGCACCACATTTAACTTTTCATCTAATCTCCATAGACCCAAAAAACCCAAAGAAAACACTGGCACCTTATAGTTAGGTGTTTTAATTCCTCCAGCCTCTAAACTTTCTAATATAGAAGTTGCACAATTATTATTCAGAAGATTATATTGAGTATTCTCACTTATTTCTATAAACTTTCTCTTTATTAGGATGTCTTGCTCTAGAGTTGTGGGTATAACAAAAGCCTCTTTATAATTGTAGTAATCTACACTCGAATTCCCATTGGGGGTAGGACCTTCAGAACGATTATATTCTGAATCAAGGAATTCCTGCGGAGAATTCCATTTTCCAGTTACCTCCAAGTCATCCCAAGGTCTTCCTCCTGAAAAAGTTCCTGAACTGTACTTGTTATCACCGTTTATGGAGAAATATTCCCATTCTCGGTCCTCGTTTTGGATGAGGAGACCTAGATGCAGGCCGTTCCCTTTTAAGAGAACAGCCACGTCCATGCCGTTGGGATCAACGTTTCTTATGGGGTTGGCGAGGCAGTAGCCGTAGGGGGACTGGAATGGGTAGGCTGGGGCCTTGGGGTCCTGGGTCATGAAGCGGCACAGGGCTGGGGAGTAGAGCCTCGGGCCGAAGTCGTAGGCGTGGAGGGAGGCCGCCGAGAGCAGCTCCTTGGAGCCGAAGCGCCAGGGGCTCTCCTCCGTCCCGTTCCTCCAGGCCAGAGCCAGCGCCGCGCTCTCCCCGAAGGGCAGGCCGTAGGGGTAGTAGTGGGTCTCCTGGACAACCGCGGCCGAGCCCGAGGCGTAGACGGCCACCACCTGCCGCACGCTCCCCTGGTGGTCGCGCACGAAGTGGTGGGCCGAGCCGCCGCTCAGGTACCCCGTGGGGGTGTGCACGCGCTTAAGCGACGAGCCCTCGAACTCGAAGGGCCCGGCGCGGCGCGTCGTCCACGACCGGGTCACCTCCTGGCCGTAGGGGGCGAGGAAGGTCTCGAGGACGTGGCGCTCCAGCAGCGTCCCCGCCGCGTCGTAGGTCTGGGCTATCACCGAGCCGTCGGAGAAGGCCACCAGCGAGGGAAGTCCCAAGGGGTTGTAGTAGATGGAGGAGACGCCGCGCGAGGCGTCGCGCACCGTCCTGCCGTCGGCGTCGTAGCCCAGGGCCGCGAACTGCCCGGAGGCGTAGGGGATGTCGGGCTGGCCGGCGAAGGGCCCGGTGTCCGCCCCCTCCCTCACGGCCGTGGCTCCCCCGCAGGCGTCGGTCACCGTCAGCCGGTCGGCCACGCCGAAGTAGAGCGACGCCGAGGAGACCCCGGTGGCCACGGCGTCCGTCAGGCCCATGCGCAGGATGCCCACGGGCGAACCGTCGGCCTCGTAGGCGTAGGAGGTGGAGTAGTCGGGCGCCGGGGACGATGCGGCCACGGCGAAGGGACCCGAGGAGGGGCGCCCCCAGGGCTCGGAGTAGGAGGCGGAGACGAGCCTCCCCGCCTTGTCGTAGGAGTAGGCGTAGGAGCGGAGCACCCAGTCTGTGGCCCCCACCCACGAGCACCACGAGGGGTCGCCCCCGTAGCGGGGCGCGGTCGCGGAAGACGACGAGGGCCACTGCGCGTCCGCGTAGCCCAGGCGCATCATGTAGCCGGTGGAGGTTTGGAGGCCAGTGGGCAGCCCGCAGGTCAGGAATGTGCGCGTCACGTTGGCCTCCGCAATGGCCGATAGGATTAGGGCGCGTCGGCCAGCGAGGGACGGGAAATAGAGGTGGGTTGGCAAATGTCTGGGTGTTGTCATGGCGTGGTTCCTGCAGGCTTTACGGTGGTGATGGCATGGGTTGGCTTTGTATGTGGGAGGAATCTCGTGTCACCTTATGTCGACGGCCCGGGTGGACGACCTTTGGCCTACCCTTACGGTGACGAGGTACTGCCCCGGTGGGAGGGAGGAGGTCGACAGCGCGGTACCCGCGAGTCCCGCGAGCCACAGGCGCCCTTGGGCGTCGTGGACGGTTATATCCCCGGCGGGGTAGCCGTCGGCCATTGATACGGCGAGGGTGCCAGGCTCCGTGGCGATGGCGTAGGCGTCCATAGGGAGCGCTGGGGCTCCCTCCTCCGTCGCTGCTGCGCTGCGGGAAGAGAGGCTCCGGGAAGTTGTTGCGACCTCGGAGGCTGCGGCATCGGGGCATACAAGCATCCGCGACGTGCACGCTGTGCTGTCGGCCACGGTCACGCTCTGCCGGGTCTTCTCCACCACTGGCAGGACGCTCCCCTGGGCGTACCACCTGCGGCTCTCGACGCGGATTGCGGCCATCGTGCCGAGGTCGTCAACCGTCACGGTGTCCGTGGCCCATGTGCGGACGGCTACTGTGGCCTTGACGGTGTCGTTGGGAGGAAGCAGTATGGTCGCCCCAAATTCCGTCTCCATGCCCCACGTGGCGCCCGTGGAGTACGGGGCCGCTCCCGCCTGTTCGTGGGAGAGCGAGTCGGGGAATTCTCCATTGGCTCCTAGGTACGAAAGCACAAGGTATGGAGGCCTCACGGCGGAGGCCAACATAGAGCTCAGGTTGTTGCATCCAAGGTATTTCACTGAGTCCCCCGAGACTAGGAACCAGTCGCGGACGCGGCCGGTGGTGCGACCAACGAGAGTGTCTCCATAGAGCCTGTACGTGCGCTCCACCTCCCCTGTCTTCACCGCGTTGCGCAGATCCCAGACCGAGGCAGCTTCCCCGGCCTCTGGCAATTCTACCTCTTCGATCTCCCACAGCCACACTGTCTCCCCGTCGCGCGGAAGCGTCTGGGCGCTAAGGCTCAGAAAGGGAATAAAAGAGAGTAGTAGGACAATGAGTCTCTTCATGGAGGATAGTGGAGGGTTAATGATTATAATGAATGTGCAAAGATATTAAAATTTATTGTCTTAGGCTATCTTTCCCCTTAATTTTATAACAAAAGAAACCTTAATTATGGCCTCTCCCTAAGATTACTCTCTCCACGAAATCAATACAAAGACTTTGATTTCGGGGGGAGAGTAATGCGTGGATAATTTCTTAAACGAATTTTATTCTCCTACAAGATTGTCTACCTTGTCTTCGAAGAGGATGAGGCCTGTGCTCTTTTGGCACCCTCCTCGTCTACATCTATTCGTGCGCTTTGGAGCTGCTGGCCCATTTCGAAAGGTAAAACGCCCTCACCTTCCCAGATACCCATCGGAGAGAAGTCGGCATTGCTCAAAATTCATTAGGGATGTATTGAAAAGAGGATCAGAGAGGGGAACCGCTCCAGTATTGAGAAAGCGGGATGTAATGTCGGATGCATTCTATTTAGGAAAAGAAAAAAGTAGTAAATTTGCAGTAGAAAACTCTACGCCTATCTCGACGATGAAACTGCTACCTTACGGTGTCTCCGACTTCAAGCTCCTGCGTCGCGACAATATGATGTATGTCGACAAAACGATGTACCTTCCTCTGCTCGAAGAGGAAGGCAATTACCTCTTCATGATACGGCCGCGCCGCTTCGGTAAGACCCTATTCCTCAACATGATGGAGGCCTACTATGACATAAAGGAGAAAGACAATTTCCAGGAACTTTTTGGCGGTCTCTGGATAGCAGACCACCCTACCTCAAGAGCAAACATCTACCAAGTGTTGCGTCTCGACTTCTCGCGCGCTGGAGGCTCTATTGACCGACTGGAGGAAGTGTTTGGTGATTATTGCTGTAAAGAGTTTGATAAATTTATCCTCAAATACAAAGAATATTATGATGACTACACTCTACAGACAGTGTTGTCGTCCAAAAGCGCTGAGTCAAAACTGAACACTATCACTATATCGGCGAATCGCCTTCAACAGCGCCTCTATCTCATCATCGACGAATATGACAACTTCACCAACGATGTGCTGTCTCGCCAAGGCCGCGACGCCTTCCATGCACTGACCCATGCCGAAGGCTTCTACCGGCGTTTCTTCAAGCTATTCAAGGGAGCCTTCGAACGGATACTCATGATGGGCATCTCGCCTGTGACCCTCGACGACCTCACCAGCGGATACAACATCGACTGGAACATCTCGCAGACCCCTCGCTTCAACGCCATGCTCGGATTCGAGGAACGCGAGGTGAGAGCCATGCTCCAATACTACCGCGACGAGGGATGCTTCTCCCAAAGCATTGATGCCATCATAGAGGACATGAAGCCCTGGTACGACAACTATTGCTTCGCCCTAAGAAGTTACGACCGCGAAACGGTATACAACTGCGACATGGCAATCTACTATTTGAAGCCTCTGCTCCTCGAAGGTCTTCCCCCAGAAAACATGGTGGACAAGAACATCAAGACCGACTACTCCAAGCTACAAGCCTTGATAGAACTCGACCGAGGCATTTCTCGCGAAGCACGCATCTCCGACATTGAGCGGATAGCCAACGAGGGCTATCTCGACATGCGCCTCGCCACCTCCTTTCCGGCGCTGGAACTCATGAAGGACGACAACTTCCGTTCGCTTATCTACTACTACGGGATGCTCACCATTGGTGGATACCGACGCGGTCGCTACCACATGGTGATTCCCAACGAGTGTGTGCGCCAGCAGTATTGGCGATTCGTCATCGAGATGTACCAGCGCATCCATCGTATGGATCTCGGCCCTCTGACACAAGCTTTTGACGCCATGGTGTTCAACGGACGGTGGGAAGAGGTGTTTCGGCTCATCGGCGAGCGCTACCGCGAACTGTCGTCGGTGAGAGACGCCCGCGGCGGGGAGTTCAACGTCCAGGGCTTTTGCAAGGCCATGCTCGGCATCTGCGACTACACGCTCCTCTGCCCCGAGTTGGAACTCAACTACGGCTACTGCGACTTCCTGATGCTCCCCATGCGCACCCATTTTCCCGACGCCACCCATGCCTATCTCATAGAGCTGAAGTATGTCAAGGCAGATGCTCCTGCAATCGAGGAGGAAAAAGCCTATGCGGAAGCGGAAGAGCAGATACGCCGCTACGCCGATGACCCACGCCTGAAGCGAGCCACCGCCGGCTGTCATCTCCATGGACTCACAGTCCTCTTCCGGGGCGTAGATATGAAAACTCCACGGGTAGTGATTCCTTAATACCACATCAACCATCAACCCAGTCATTTTTTATGTGCTTATGAAGCTAATAAATCGCGTGGCAGCTGTGGCTGCCTTCTGCACCTTGTCATTCACAGCCATGGGGCAACAGTTGTCCGACTTCGGCTTCCATTTCTATGGACGCATACGCGCCGACCTCTTCTACAACACTCGCGCCAACAACGAGACCGTCGACGGCCTCTTCTATATGTATCCCAAGGACAACCTCTACGACCCCAACGGCAAGGATCTCAACGCCACGCCTCAGGGCAACATGTACTCGCTCTACACGCGCCTCGGAGTAGACATCACCGGACCCAATATCGGCTCGGCTAAGAGCGCTGCCAAGGTGGAGCTCGACTTCCGCGGCGGAGGCTCCACCTACTCGATAGCCCGCATACGCCACGCCTACGTCACCCTCTCATGGGAGCATCAAGATGTGCTAATCGGCCAGACGTGGCATCCGCTGTTTGGCGAAGTGTCGCCCAGCATCCTCAACCTCTCCACAGGCGCTCCTTTCCAGCCCTTCAACCGCAGCCCGCTCGTGCGCTACCGCTACCACCTGCGCGACTGGCAGTTCACCGGCGCCCTCGTATGGCAGATGCAATACACCAACGCTGGCCCCGACGGCAAGAGCCACAACTACCTAAAAAATAGCTGTATCCCCGAGATTTTCATCGGCATCGACTACAAGCATGGCCCTTGGATAGCCGGCGTGGGAGGCGAGTTGCTCTCGCTCAAGCCCCGCCTCTCGGCCACCGTGGGCGACCAGACCTACAAGGTGGACGAGCGCGTCACCTCCCTCTCCGCTGAGGCTCACGTGCGCTACAAGAAAGGTCTGTGGCAAGTGGGCGCTAAGACCGCCCTGGCCAACAACCTTACGCAATGCTCAATGCTCGGCGGCTTTGGCGTCACCTACACCAGCTCGGTCAATGGCCAGATGGACTACACGCCATTTCGCCACTCTGCCACATGGGTTAATGTGGTCTACGGCAAGAAGTGGCAACCAGGCCTCTTCGTGGGCTACCTCAAAAACCTCGGAACGGGCAAGGAGATTACTGGCCCCACCTACGGCGTAGGCCTCGATGTGGACCAGCTCCTCTCGGTCAACGCTCAAATCTCCTACAACCTCCCCTGCTGGAAACTCGGCCTGGAAGTAGAGCCCTCCACCGCTTGGTATGGCTCGCTTAACAAGAAGAATGGCCACATCGTGGATACCCACTCTGTGACCAACTGGCGCTTTCTTTGCGCTGTGATGTATATCTTCTGAAGGCATTCACACAAGCTTATGTCGTAGATAGTGGCCCCTCGAATAGAGAAAATAGAGCGCCACGCCTGCCAGATTGACTATCCACGCTATCAGGAAGGCTTGGTGGTAGCCATAGTGCTGCGCCACCAGGCCACCAAGCAGTGTGCCTATGCCCACCCCGATATCCCACGACACGAGCAGAGTGGAGTTGGCCGTGCCGCGGCGGTCGTTGGGCACCATGTTGATAAACATGTTTTGAAACGCCGGAAACATATGGCCGTTGCCCAGGCCTATTATCAAAGCCGAAAGATAAAATATGGCTTCATGCTGAATCTCTGCAAACAGTAGGTAGCCCACGCAGGAGATGGCCACGCCGATCGACGCGTTGTGGACAATCTTGCCTCGCCTCAGCGACCGACTTCCCGTCAATCGCGAGAGGATAAGGCCGCCAGCCAAGAGCATAAAAAACATGCCGGTGCCACCCATT
Source organism: Bacteroidales bacterium (assembly GCA_020859845.1). Classification (GTDB taxonomy): domain Bacteria; phylum Bacteroidota; class Bacteroidia; order Bacteroidales; family Muribaculaceae; genus Paramuribaculum. Next base: position 22,236 of record JAJBVL010000047.1, on the reverse strand, counting down.
ATCCCCAGCTGTTCCTTGGCGTAGATAGCCACATAGGTCGACAACACACCGTACGAGAAAGCGTAGCATATCATTGCCAGCCCTTGGCTCCATCCTTTGAGCATCAAAAAACGGTCGAGCGACATAGGCGCTTTATTCTTCACCTGCTGACGGTCTTTGAGCCTCACCCCACTGTCGATCCACAATCCCCCGAAAGCTATGGCCAACGACAGCCAGAAGAGTAGCTGGAAGTTGTTGGCCGCGGCATAGATCCAGAGCGCGAGAGTGGGGGCGATAGCCGTGGCGATATTGTTGCTCAGCCCGTAATAGCCTATACCCTCGGTGCGCCGCGATGATGGCAACACGTCGATAGCCACTGTGCTATTGGCCACGGTCACTGCCCCGAAAGGCAAGCCGTGGAGGGTCCTGACGATGGCAAACAGCGTCAACGTCCCCGCCACGATATACCCTCCAAAGAATAGAGCAAACAGAAAGAAGGTGATCATCAACACCTTCTTTCTGGGAAATGAATCTACGAAAAATCCACCAAATGGACGCACGAGGAGAGTGGCCAAAGTGTAGCCCGACAGCACTATGCCTATCGTCTGGCGATCGGTACCCCACTCGTCGCTGAGATACAAGGGGAAGAGAGGCGTGAGGAGCATAAAGGAGAAGAAAATCATGAAGTTGGCACTCCAAACGCGCTTGTAGTTGCCATTCCACAGCCGCTCAAACCCACGCGTCTGAGCCTGCGCGTTGGAGGCCAACCGCTCCGCCTCATCTTCTATCTCCTTTTCTATTTTATCCATTGAGATTAATGTCTCTAATCAACCCCGTAGGGGTTATTTCAATTAGCTCTGTCGTCTCATCAACTATCGCCAATCCCGTAGGGATTGTAGCTATAAACTAATCAATCGTCTTGAGCGTATACTTTGTAGAGCCAAGGCCTATCTTTTCGGCGTAGGGGGTGATATACGTGCCATGCTGACGATTGATGCGCTCGATGAGAGGCTGCGAGTCGTCGCCATCGCTCGAGGTGTGGTTAAACACCATGTCGAGACAAGCCTGATCCAGAGCCACTGGGTCGAGGCTGGCAGCTATGCCTATATCCTGCATCTTGGGAGCCTCGGGAGAGCCATTGCAGTCGCAGTCGACCGACAGATTGTTCATCACGTTGATATACACCACGCGTGGTGTCCCGTCCTGGCTCTTTGCGTTCATATAGTCATGCACGCCCTGAGCGGCAGCAGCCATGCTCTCGAGGAAGTAATCTTGCTCCGGGAGCTTTTCCCATAGTTCGGCGGCATTAGAGGTGGCGCCTGCCGTGTGGATATAAGCCTTGCCATCGGTCGAAGCCACACCTATCGAGGCATTCTTCAACACTCCTCCAAATCCACCCATAGCGTGGCCTTTGAAGTGGGCCAGATTGACCATGAAGTCGTAGTTGGCCAAGTGGTCGCCCACGATGTCATACTTGATATGCGTAGTGTCGCTCACGGGGATGTTCATCTGGCCAAATTCGTCCATGATGTCCACCTTGGCGATGGTGTCAAAGCCGTGGTCGTGGATCGTTGCCCAGTGTTGAGCCTTGTCTTGGCGTGTGCCCCCATAGGCCGTGCAACATTCTACGATGGTGCCATCCACGCGCTTCACGAGGTCGCGTATCAGTGTAGGCTTCAGATAATGCTGATTGCCCCCCTCTCCTGTGGAGATTTTCACGGCCACATTCCCTGTAGGCTCCACGCCCAGCTGATTGAAGATTTCTACGAGCGCCTGAGGAGTGATTTCGGTGGTGAAATACACTGTTGGCAGCGAGTCGGCAGCGGCCTCCTCATTGGTTGACGCGCTTTTAGCATTGCCACATGAAGCCAGCGTCATGGCGGCTATCATGGCGGGAAGAAAGAGTCTGTTCATGCTTAAAAAGTGATAAATGGAAGTTTAGAGACGCAAATTTACGATTTTATTTTGTCGTATCAAAACTTATGACTATCTTCGTACGTTTTTACAATCACACTTTTTAAATTAAGCTATGGACTACCTTACACATGACAAACTTGTGATTGTTGGTGCCGCCGGTATGATTGGCTCCAACATGGCTCAGACTGCCATCATGATGGGTCTTACCCCCAACCTCTGTCTCTACGACCCCTTTGCCCCCGCCCTGGAAGGCGTAGCTGAAGAGCTCCACCACTGCGGATTTGAAGGCATGAACATCACCTTCACCTCCGACATCAAGGAGGCTCTCACCGGAGCCAAGTACATCGTCAACTCAGGCGGCGCCGCTCGTAAGGCCGGTATGACCCGCGAGGACCTCCTCAAGGGCAACGCTCAGATTGCTGAGCAGTTTGGCAAGGACGTAAAGCAGTATTGCCCCGACGTGAACCACATCGTGGTAATCTTCAACCCCGCCGACATCACGGGTCTTATCATCCTCCTCTACTCAGGCTTGAAGCCAGGCCAAGTGACCACTCTTGCAGCTCTCGACAGCACACGTCTGCGCAGCGAGCTCGCTAAGTATTTCCACATCCCCGACGACGAGGTGAAGAATACCCGCACCTATGGTGGCCACGGCGAGCAGATGGCCGTATTCTCATCGACTGCCACTGTTGCTGGTGTGCCCCTCAACGACATTATCGGCACCGAGCGCTTCCCCGTAGAAGCTTGGGAACAGCTCCGCACCCGCGTGGTTCAAGGCGGCAAGAACATCATCGACCTCCGCGGCCGCTCATCGTTCCAGAGCCCTGCCTACGTCTCTATCGAGATGATAGCTGCTGCTATGGGTGGCAAGCCCTTCCGTTGGCCTGCTGGCACATATGTCAACAACGACCGCTTCCAGCACATCATGATGGCCATGGAGACCGTTATCTCCAAGGACGGCGTGAAGATTGTCCCCGTCAAGGGCACTCCCGAGGAGGAAGCCGAGCTCGAGGCAAGCTACAAGCACCTCTGCGCTCTGCGCGACGAGGTTATCGCCATGGGCGTGATGCCTCCTATCGACAAGTGGTCGACCATCAACCCCAACCTCTAAGAGAATTGCATTCCCTCAACGAATCCCGTAGGGATTCTTTCCATTAGCAAAATAATTTTCCCCTTACCACAAAACGGCGCCTTTGGCGCCGTTTCTTTGTCTTCTAATTCTTGCACGAGCCATCGAGGTGGATTTGCTCCCCCTCGTAGGGTTCGATATGCGTATTGACGATTACCGTTACCCCGGGATAAAGACGTTCTATATTGTCCTCGGCGGCTGTGGCTATCTTATGGGCTTCGTTGACCGTGAGGTTGCCATCCACTTTAATATGCACGTCAATTATCACATCGGCTCCAGAGCTGGCTGTGCGCAGGTGGTGATAGGTGATCACCCCCGGCGTTGAGGTCAGTTCGCGCCGTATGTTGACCTGCTGCTCCTCGGGGAGTGATTCACCCAGCAGTTGGTTCATCGCCGGCATGGCCAGTTTCACACTGAGGATGGCTATAAATAGCGCCACTATCAGGGCCGCTATCGGGTCGAGCACTCGCCAATGGGGCCCTAAGAACATGGCGCCTGCTACGCCTATCAGCGTGGCCACCGACGAGAAGGCGTCGCTGCGATGGTGCCAAGCGTTGGCCACCACGGCCTCCGAATGGATTTTGCGGCCAGCACGCCGAGTGTAGTGAAAGAGCCACTCCTTCACCAGAATGGAGGCCAAGCAGATGACCAAGGCTATCATCCCTGGCTCGGGCAACACCTCGCCTCCGGCCACTGCCTTTATCTTCTCTATGGCTTCGGCTCCGATACCAAACGACACTAGAAACAGCACCACCGACAGCAAGATAGTGGCCAGCGTCTCATATTTGCCATGGCCAAACTCGTGGCGCTCGTCGGGTTTGCGCCGTGCGATCCCCACCATCACCAGCACCAAGATGTCGCTGATGAAGTCGGAGAAAGAGTGGATACCATCGGCTATCAGCGCGCCGCTGCGCCCTACGATGCCACCCACCACCTTGGCCACGCCAAGCACAGCGTTGCACCAGAAGCCCACCCACGTCACTCGCCGCGCTGTTGCCACGGCTTGAGCAGCTCCCATTCCTTGATTCTTATTTAACGTCATTCTCTCTTCTATGAGTGATATATAACGCTAAATTAGCCATTCTTTTTCATTTCGCCAAACTGAATCAATATAAACACAAAAGCTGTGCCCCTAAAAATTAGCGACTCAGCTCTTACGGATTTGTGTTATACTATTTTTACTGATTAATAGACTGTGTTTTGGGGATCAAAGTTGGTCCATCCTTCAAGCCAGTTGTCAGTTGCATCTCGAAATGCTCCTATATATCCTCCTTTGCCATCGGAGAGCATAGTCGTGGGAGCAAACTTTTGGCCTGTGGAGCAAAGGTCGACGAGTCCCAGTTCGCTTTCTTCCTCCACCTTGTTGCTAGGGTTGGAGAGAAAGAATGTGTGGGAAAATGAGAGTTGCTCACGATCCTCCGTGCCAGTTGCGAAGTCATAGAGATAGTCATCATACTCCTTATTTTTATCCGTGCCTACTACTCCCATGCCGGCAAAGATGATGTTGTCGAGATTGAATTCGCCTGCGCTAGCATAGCTTACCGACGAACCTTTTTCGCCATCTATAATCAAGCCAATGGGATAGCCTACAGCCAGAATGTTCTGGCAATTAAGCTTGCTGCTTCGGCGTATCTGCATGGCAGCCTGAAACTTGCCCAGCTTCGACCCATTGTTGGGGAATACGTTCCCAGCAGTGATATAATCGCTCGTGTTCTCAAATCCTTGGTTGAGCTCCGTCATGGGGCCAATAAAAGTGACGTGCTTGAATGTAGCCGAAGTGAAGGGCGTAGTCTCAGCTCCCGATGCATTGTTGTCGCTCTCAAAGCCATTTGATTGCGATGTATCGGCGATACGCGGGTCACGAATCGAGAGGCAGTATTCTACCGTTCCGCTAAAACCATTGTCGGTGTCAAACTCATCGTCCCAGCCTTTGTAAGCCACGAGATACTGGCAGTTGACCGCACCACCAAACCACTCATAGCTATCGTCGTTGGAGTATGACACCTGCAGGTGATCAACCGTTGTCCCGCTACCTACCGAGCCAAAAGTAATGCCATTTATCTCCTTGTCGGTCTCGAAAGGATAGCCAGCAAACTCCACTCTCACATATTGATAGATGCCAGAGTTGTCGCTATCATTATCGCCTCCATGGATGGTAGTGGGGCCACCTTCTATCTGTTGCGTGGTCTGATTGTTGCGAGCCTTGCCGCAGATGATGAGCCCTCCCCAGTCGCCGGGTTTGCGCGCCCCAGGGTTCTGTGCCGAGGTCATGACGATAGGCTGCGTCTGGGTGCCTCGCATCTCACAATATCCTCCAGGCTCTACGATAAGGGCAGCCATCGTCTGCTTGTCGCCCTTGATGATAGTGCCAGCAGGTATGGTCAGGCGAGCTCCTTCGTCGATGTAAACCCAGCCCTTGAGCGTATACACTCCGCGCTCCAACTCTACATCGCCTGTGAAGTGGAAGTTCTGTGTGCCGTTGCCTATCTCCGTGGAGTTGAAGAGCAGCCCATTGCTGTAGGCCACATTACCTTTGTAGGTCACTACGGGATTTTCTTCCGTAGGGGTCGACGGCGAGGGATCGTCAGAGCCATCGTTGGAGCACGATGTGGTGAGGATAAGAGCGGCTGCAAACAGTGCTGATACGCCCTTGGTCATGAAATGAGATTTCATAGATTTCTTCATTTTGTTAAACATAGTGGTTTGTTTTTTGACAATATATAGATTATTGACAGTTGGTATATTAGAAAGAGTAGCCGATGGTGAGATAAACGGTGCGTCCTGGCTTATAGCGACGATTGATATGACTGATGGAAACGGTCTTATCGCCGATGGTCACTTCTTCATATTGGCGGAAGGTGTAAGGCTGAGCCAAGAGGTCGCGCACCGACAGGCGACCCTCCCAACGGCCCCACTTCTTGGTCACCGACAAGTCGATCACATTGCGAGGCATCTCATAAGAATTAGGGATGGTACGTGCTGATCCGTCGGTTCCCGTGCCATACTTGTTGCCCACGCCTATGATGCGCTTTCCTATCACGTTATACATCAGCGAACCGCTCCATCCTCCCTGACGAGGATTGTAAAACAATCCAGCATTGATGATGTAGGGCGACTGCCCTTGCATCGGGCGATCTATATTATTGGTGCCCTCATAAAAGGTCACACGGCTATGTATCCACGAGCCATTGAAGGAGAGCGAGAAGGCCGGAAGGCCAATGAAGTTGAGGGTCTTACGCAAGTCTACCTCCACTCCATAATTGTTGGCTCCGCGAGCGTTGATATACGAGTAGACAAGGTCAGTGCCTCCAGCCACAGTGTAGGTCCACTCTATAGGATTGGTGAAGTGCTTGTAGAAGAGAGCCACAGATACCATCTCGCCTGTCGTGGGATACCACTCCCAGCGCAGGTCAAAATTCTGTATATAGGCAGCTTTTAGGTCGTAGTTGCCCATCACGCTGCTGCCAAGTTCAAAGTCGTAGAAAGTTGAGGGCGCCAGTTCGCGAAATTCAGGTCGATTGGTGGAGCGTCCATAGGCTGCTCTCAGCTGCTGATTTCGAGGCAGCAGGTAGATGACGCTAAGCGATGGGAAGAAGTCGCTATACGTGTAGGTGGTGTTTTGGCGGCTTTCTTCATATTGGCGTGTGTTGAGTCCGAGGGTTTGTCTCACATTCTCGTAGCGCAGTCCGCCCCTAAGTCGCCACGCCCCCCATTCCAGGTCGAGGCTTGCATAGGCTGCCCCCTGACTCTGATGAGCATGATAGCTGTTGAGCCAGTTGACCTCCTCGTATGCATACAAGCCGTCAGGGCCATAGTTGGCATCCACCAATACATTCTGCGCCACGTCGGGGTCAAACTGCCAGCCAACCTCCAGACGATTTTCGGGCTGCCACCCATACTGCAGCTCGCGGGCGCGGTAGCGTCGTGTACGATATTCGCCATATCCTCCTGTCTTAAGCATAAGTTCTGCCGCCCCTGGCTGCCAGCGATGGCTATAGTCAAGTTTCAGCGAGCCTATATGCTCGTCGAGGCGCGTGTATTCTCTACTGATGCGATATATACCCATCGTGCCATCGGTGCGGTCGTTGCGCTCTATCATGCGCCGGTCCGGCATGTTACGGTTGGCCATCGAGTAGGCCGCACCCCAGTCCAGTTGGTCGTTGGTCCATAGATAGTGGCTATTGAGCTGGGTATTGTAGGTGGCTCTCGATGAGTGGAAGTATTCGTTATTGTGGATACTGTCGGGCTGGGCGTTGATGCCTCGCCGCTCGGTGTAACGGTCTTTGATGAGAAGATTAAAGATATTGTTCCACTCATAACTTGCCACCGCTCCCTTGGCATACGAGAGATTGAGCATGGCTCCCAAGCGCACATCGCGAGTATACTGATTGTCGTGGGCTCGGCGCAGGTACACCACCTTGTCGTTGCTCACATCGTAAGGACCCAGCAGCGAGTTCTCCATATCCACGTAGCGCTTGTAGCCGTTGCCAAAGTTTAGTGCCGAGATTAGGCCTATGGTTGCTCCATCATCGCGGCGCCATGAGTTGGCATAGCTTGCCGAGGCTTTCATGTCGGGGAGTGCGCTGAAGCGCTTTAGCCTCCAGTCGTTGTCAAGTCCTGAAGCGATAGGGTCAATTTCATCCTCCCAACCACTGTAGCTGACGAGCGAACCCAGCCCCCGATGCTGCCCGCGCCCCAAGAGCATAGTGTGAAGGGTTGCATTGTCGTTCCAGCCTATAGTGGCGTTGATGCTCCCCGAGGCTGAAGCCACCGTCTGCTTAGTCCTAACCAAAATAAAGCCGCCCGTAAAATCAGAGGGATACTCTGCTGAGGGCGACTTAACGATGGTAAGATTGTCAATCTGGTTGGCAGGGATGATGTCAAAGGAGAATGCGCGGCTATCAGCTTCGCTACTGGGTACGCCACCAGCGTTGATCCACACATTATTATAACGCTGGGAAAGTCCCCTGACCATCACATAGCTGTCGTCGATAATCGACACTCCCGGCACTCTCCTTATAGCCTCCGAGGCATCGCGATCTTGCGCTCGCTTGATCATCTGGGCTGAGATGGCCGTCTGCACGGCATAGCTCTGTTGCTGCTGGCGCAGCATGGCGTTTTCGGTCGCGGTGGGGAGTTTGGCCACTACCACCACCTCCTCAAGCAGGGCGTCAGCTATGGAGTCGAGCTCCTCCTCGGGTATCTCCGGCGAGGCTTGCGCTGCCAGCGCGCAGCCTATAGAGATAATTGCTGAAGTAATGATTCTTTGCATCTGTCATTGTTGGTTTTCTCGATGCAAAGTTCGCCAGGGGTTGTTTCAAGAAGATTTCACCATCATTAAAAGATGACTACATCCTCCCCGTGGAGTGTGAAGGCCGCTCAGGGTTCTACGGCTTCGAGCCATTCGTTGGATGTGTCCTCGCCGGGAAGCTCGAAGGCCAGATGGGAAAACCAGGTGTCGGGCGCAGCTCCGTGCCAATGCTTCACCCCCGCTGGGATATACTTGATGTCGCCGGGGAGCATCTCCACAGGCTCCTCCCCCCATATCTGATAGTAGCCGCGGCCTCCCACAGCTATCAGCATCTGGCCGCCGCCCTTCGTGGCGTGATGCACATGCCAATGGTTGCGACATCCAGGCTCAAAGGTGACGTTGCTTATCCTCACGCCGTCAACATTGACAGGCGCCAAATAGCTCTGCCCGTCAAAATACTGCGCGTAGGCATCGTTGGGCGCTCCGATGGGGAATATCATCTCGGCAGCGTGGGCTGCCTTCCCTGCATCAACCGTCTCCTCCTCCAGAGGCCACACCTCCTTGGCCTGTCGGAAAGCGGCCCAAGCCTTGGGCCACCCTGCGTAGAAGGCTGCGTGGGTGAGGATTTCGGCTATCTCAGTGCGGGTGATGCCATTGGCCTTGGCAAACTCCAGATGGTGGCGAAATGAAGAGTCGGTCAAGCCCTGAGCCATCAGGGCCACTACGGTCACTATCGAGCGGTCGCGTGCTGGGAGCGCGGCTTGGCGGTTCCACACCTCGCCAAAGAGGATGTCGTCGTTCAGGTGGGCAAACTCGGGAGCGAAGTCGCCGAGCTGGGTGCGCCCTGCTGTCTGCGTTATTTTCTGCTGTGCCATTGCGGGTAAAAACGATAAAAGGATTAATGAAAGGATGATTCTACGTGTCATAATCTCATTGGTTAGGGATTCTGACCACAAAAATACTAAAGATTTTCTTCACGCTCTTTGCTCTGCGGCTCAAAGATACTTGTCGAGGATGGCCATGCGCAGGTCTTCGAGCCACTTCGCGTAGACCGTGTTGTTGATTACACATTTTCCTCATCACCACCAACCCCTCAACACCTCAAAACCCCAACAACCCAAAAGCCCCAACAACCTCAAAAAACCCAACAACTCCCCTCTGAGCCGCAACGCGGCGTGCTTCATGTTAACCCCAGGTGACCGCCGGGAACCCAGGAATTCTTCCAAATAAGTGCACTTCGCGCAACCAAAATCTTCCAAATAAATGCACTTCACCCAAGCAAATTCTTCCAAATAAGTGCACTATCTCATTTTTTTGAAGTAAATTTGCATTAAAATATACCGAATATGAATATAATAGAGCTCGAAACCATCCTACTTGATCAAAAAGCCGAACTTGACCTTCTACGCGAGGATACTTTAATATCTCGACCCGAGGAGGAGTTAATTGACTTGCATAGCCGCCAAGCGCAGGTGGTGATTGGCGTAAGGAGAAGCGGTAAGTCAACTCTCTGCTTTAAAGCGCTTGAAAAAGCAAAAATTAGTTACGCTTATGTCAATTTTGACGATGATCGTCTTGCTAATTGTCGCACCCACCACCTTGATATGATCCTTGAAACACTGTATCGCATCAACGGACAGTTTGATTATCTCTTCTTAGACGAAATCCAAAATGTAGAGGGATGGCCTCTGTTTGTGAATCGTCTTTTGCGTCAACGTATCCACATGATAATCACAGGAAGTAATGCGAAGCTCCTTAGCACCGATCTCGCTACGCATCTTACTGGGCGCCACCATAAAATAGAACTATTTCCCTTCTCATTTAGAGACTGGTGTAGTGCAAAAGGTATTAATTATGGCAGCATGACTACTCGCAACCGAGGAATTCTTGGAAAAGAGTTCAACCAATATATTCATACTGGTGGTTTCCCCGAATTGGTGTATGGTCTGGGTCATAAAACTTATATTAGCACCCTGTTTGACAACATCATAAATCAAGACATCAAAAATAGGTTTAATATTCGCAACATTGATGAACTCATAAAGATGGCTCATCATATACTAAATGTTGCTCCTGCCTGCTTCTCTATAGAAAGTCTTATGGAAGTAAGCGGGATAAAGAGCAATCACACTATAATAAAATACCTCTCCTATCTCCATCAGACCTATTTGACCTCTCAAATCAAAAAATACTCTGCCAAAAGTCGCCAGAGGTCAACCAATGAGAAATATTATCCAATAGACGTAGCTTTCATGGACAAACGTGAAAATGCTTTCGCTGGCGAGAACTTAGGGTGGAGATTAGAGACAATCGTCTATCTGGAACTTAAAAGGAGATATGCCGAGCAAGGATGTGATATATACTATCATAAGGAGAAAGCCTGCGAAACGGATTTCATAGTCTGCGATGGCAACAAGGCCATTGGTATCTATCAAGTTTCTTTTGATATATCCAATGAAAGGACTCGTAAAAGGGAATTTCGAGGTTGCTTAGCTGCTTCAAAAATCACCCATTGCGACAATATGTTCATTATCACTGATCATGAGCGTGTTGACTTGCAAGTAGACGATAAAATCATCAAAGCTATTCCAGCTTATGAGTGGCTATTAGCTCCTCAAAACGGTCAATGACCCAGTCGGCGCCAGCCTCTTCGAGCTCCCGGCGCGAACCGTTGCCATAGGTGACGCCGCAAGTCCAGAGCCCCGCGGCCTTCCCCATCAGGATGTCATACGTCATATCCCCTACCATCATCGTCTCCTCGGCCTTCCACCCCTGCTCGCTGAGTATCTTTAGCGCAGCGTCGGGCGCAGGCTTGCCTCGGCTCACATCGTCGCCCCCAACGAGCTGCTTCATCACGCCCTGCCACCCCATCTGCTCTACAAACTCCTGCAGCGACCAGTGGCTACGACTCGTGGCTATCGCCAGATTGTATCCACTTGCAGCCAGCGCCTCGATAGTCTCCACCACACCCGGAAAAGGTACGGCCCTCCCTGGCTGGTTATGCTCGGCGAAGATGCGTCGATACGTTGGTGCATACGTCTCCCAAGCCTCTTGATTGTCGGGAAAGAGGCGTCGGCCTATCTCCTCCAGTCGCAACCCTATTGTGGCTCTACACTCTGCCTCGCTCCTTGCTGGTAAGCCAAGTTCGCGTATCGTGGCCTGCATCGTGTCCAGTATGATGGGCGCCGTATCCAGCAGCGTTCCATCGAAGTCAAATATCAGATTTCTAATCCGTCTCTCCATCTCTCTATCTTTCTGTCTCTCTATCCCTCTATCCCTCTATCTGCACAGCTCTATTCTACATTCCTCCAGGCTCTCCACCACTGCCAGCGATTCGTAGCGCACGCCCTGCTCCTCTATCAGCTTGGCGCCTTTCTGAAAAGCCTTCTCGATGATGAAGCCCATACCCTCCACTGTGGCTCCAGCCTGACGGCAGAGGTCGAGAATACCCATAGCGGCGTTGCCGTGAGCCAAGAAGTCGTCGATGAACAGAACACGGTCTTCCGGACCAAGAAACTCCGTGGAGACACACACCTCATAGTCCTTCTTCTTCGTAAACGAGTGGACCCTCGACACGTAGAGATTCTCTATCGTCACCGGCACCTTCTTCTTGACAAACACCACTGGTACATTGAGCAGAAAGCCCACCATGATAGCCGGAGCGATGCCGCTGGCCTCAATGGTTATCACCTTATTTATATCGTGGCCTGCAAAGCGAGCCACAAATTCTCTCCCCACCTGAAACATCAAGTCGGGATCCATCTGATGGTTGACAAAACTATCCACCTTGAGCACACCGCCCGGCAGGCAGCGTCCATCGCGCATGATCCTCTCATGCAGTATCTCCTTAAAGCTCGTATTCATACCACAAAAGTAGTGATTTTTTCCCACACCACCCATAGTACAGCACGGCGGCTTCGCGTGCTGCCGCCAACTTCTCACTTCCCCCACGCATGGTCTCCACGTTTCATCGCACAATTTCTCCTATTAATCGTTAATAAAGTATATTCCACGTTTCACCGACGTCTCTTAATCCACTATTAAGCCTCGAAGGCCCCTGATGAAGCATCAATCTTCCATACTTCTTCTGGCCATCATGCTACTTTCCACCACGGCCACCAGTTGCATCTTTGATCCGCCGCCACCACCCTGCGAGCTCGATCAAGGCCCAATCACCATAGTCCTCCACCCTCAGCCGCTGGACTTCCTCGCGGTGTGGGGTCTCGACTCCGCCTCCCTCTCCCACTGGTGGTATGGCTGGGACACCGACGATGAGCGTCTTTGGGGCCCCATAGGTTACGCCTCCCCCGAGGCCTACGACCTCTCGCTCGTCTTTGATGGCGTCGATGCTCCCACCTCTGGCTATCTCTCCGCGCAAGAGAGCACCATCTACACCGATTCGCTCCACACCACCCTCGACATGGGCTACTACGACATCCTTTCCTGGAGCCTCCCCGCCCTCGCCAGCGAAGCCCAAGCTCTCACCATCGACGATCACACCCCCCTCGCCCCCACCGCCACAGCCTCCTCTTCTCAAGACGTAAGCAACGCTCCCGAGCCATTCTATAGCGGCACCCTCGCCGACGCCAAGCTCACCACCACCTACCTCAACGAGCTATATCTCAACGACAGCCTCCTCCCCGACAAGACCATCCACCTGACGCTTTACCCACGCGTCTACATCTACCTCGTCCAGCTTCTCGTCTACAACAACTCGGGGCGCCTCTCATCCATCCCGGCCGATGCCTCCGTGAGCCATCTGGCCGAAAGCGTCGACCTCGCCGACGGCCACACTTCCTCGGCCACCACCACCGTCCTCCTGCCCATGAGGATAAAGCGCAGCGTGGCCACTGGCCGCTCACGCAAGGCCGATGTCGTGGGCGGACGCTTGACCACCTTCGGCCTCCCATCAGCCCAGGCTTGGGAAACGTCGACCACCACCCATTACACCGACCTGCGCCAGCTGCTCCAGATTCGCGTTGGCTTCTCCAACAGTCGCGACTCCACCCTCACCTTCGACGTCAGCTCCCAACTGCAACGTCAAGCCCATGGAGGCATCATCACCCTTGAAATCGACATGGACACCGTTCACCTCCCTCAGGCTACCGGCCAAGGAGGCAGCAGTTTCAATCCCTGGGTCGATGAGTTTGCCGACTCCATCACCTACGTAATCCCTCTTTAAATCCCAGAATATTAACTTCAAAACACCATACTACTATGATTACCCTCAAGACACACTCCGTTCTTCTGGCAGCGGCTCTCCCCTCGATGCTCCTCGCCCTCGCAGCCTGCAGCAACGACGAGCCTATGCCCACCCCACAATCACAGACCGATGACCAAGAGGCCATCGCCTTTACCCTCCACGACTCGCCACTGAGCCGCGCCGACGCCGCCCTCCAGACCGAGGCCGTCAACTTTGGTGTCTTCGCCTACAAGGGCTCGTCGGCCACCGCCGTCAGCGCATCCGACCAGACCGTGATGGACAATTACCTCGTGGGCTACGGCCAGAGCGCCACCCAGTCAACCGGCACCGTGGCAGGCTACAATCCCTCGGGAGCCACCACCATCGGCGATGCCTCCTCCACAGCCGACGGCCAGAGCTATTGGTTTTATGAGAATCTCGGCTCATCGCAGTATACCAACACCGACTCGCAGTATATCCTGGCCACCAACACCGCCATGATGTCCAACAACGCTGAGCAATATCTCAAATATTGGGACGACGACTACGCCTACACCTACTTCTACGCCTACGCCCCCTACGTCAACGGCTCCAACACCCCGACGTTCGACCCCGCCACCCAGACCCTCACCTACAAGGCCGACGTCGAGATGGGCACCAACCGCTCAGGCTACTCCCAACAGTATATGTATGCCGCTTCGATAGTGCCCAAGACGCAGTATGGCCAAGATGTCGACCTCGTGTTTCATCGCCTCAACGCCAAGGTGAGGATTGGTTTTTACGAGACCATCCCCGGCTATAAGGTGTATCTCACGCCCGTCTTGGAGTGGGACAAAGTCAACAAGAAGATGACCACCAATCCCTTTAACACCGAGGGCGAAATCGTGGCAGTGCCTGCTAAGTGGGACGGCAATAGCTACGATAAAGACACCTACGTCTATCAGTCGACACCCACCATCGACCTCTCCGACGTCAGCAACCCCACCGTCAGCTGGGGCAGCCAGAACCTCAACAACAACGAGTGGATCTTCGACAACGTAGCCACCAGCACTGTTACCATCGCTACCGAGACACTTACCGAGCCGTGGATAGGCGAGGACGCTGCCGCCAACGCCGTCTACTCCCCGACCTATTATTATCCTCTTCCAGCTGGGACGATAGAAAATTGCGGCTTTATATATTATGTGTCGTTTATGCTCGTGGCTGAGGACACTGGCGAGACAATCCAGGTCAACAACGCTGGTGTCTACGTAGAGCCCACCTACACCCAGTGGGAGAGCAATATGCTCTACACCTATATATTTAAGATTACGGCAGCCGCTCCCGCCGGCGGCGACCCCGACGCGCCCACCATCGGCACCGACGTGCTTAAGGCCATCGTCTTCGACGCCTGCACCGTCACCGACTTTGCCACAGGCGCCACCCAGGAGTTTGAGGTTGGTAGTACCACCACTGAATGACGCCTCACCCCACTCCCGATGGCTCGCCTTTTGCCATACATATTATTGTTGACGCTCGTCGCCTGCTCCGGGGTCGACCCCTCGGAGCAGGAGCCCGACGCGCCTCTCGCCGCTGACCCCATCCAACTGGCCCCGTCGCTCACGTTAGAAGGGCGTAGTTCCTCGTCGCTCACCGACGTTGCCACCACCTTCTCGCTGTGGGCCACCAAAACCGCCAGCAGCGGCGCCGTGCAGGCTGTCATGGATGGCTACAGCGTGGAGTGGAGCAGCGCCTCGGGGTGGCAATACGATGGAGTGTCGGGTCAAAGCCTCCGCTATTGGGACAATACCGCCACGGCCTACACCTTCACCGCCGTAGCCCCCGCCACAACCTTGGCCAGTGTATCCTCCGATGGGCAAATCACCATCACTGATATCACAGCCTCCGAGAATTGGCTCGTGGCTCGCCTGGAGCGTACGCGCAGTCCCCTCTCCGACACCGACATCCTCGACTCATCCTCCACGCTCTCGGCCCCCTCGGTGCTCAGCGCCACCGTGGGGCTACCGTTTCATCATCTCATGGCCGAGATAGAGTTTCGGGTCTATAATGAGTATTACGAGGATGTCGAGGTCTCCTATTTCTGGGCCAAAGCCACTACTGAGGCCATCGCCACCGAGGCCACCTATGTGGCGCCCGTCAATGGCGAGTATTTCTATCTCGAGAATTTCGACGAAGACAGCTACGACTCCTACACCGACCACCTCTTCTCCTACGACGACCCCGTCATCGTCACCGCCCACGACCCCACAACGGCTGTCAGCATTGGGGAGCCGATACGCGTCTTGCCTCAGCCCTTCGGTGCCGACAACCGCCTCTACATCCAAGTGGGCTACTTCCTCGATGGCGGCAACGTCACCTCCGACATTATCACCCTCCAAGACGGCTGGCAACCCAACACCCACTACACCTACATCATCGCCATCCGCGCCCTCAACCTCTAATCCCCCCCATAGTACAGCACGGCGGCCTCGCGTGCTGCCGCCCCCCAATCCTCCGGCACTCACCCACATCTTTTGCAACCCATTTGCAACAATTTCTTCTTACCTTTGCATCGCTATAGCCATGTAGTGCGGCTGCCTCAGCCGCCCATGTTTAGCGGCTGCCTCAGCCGCCCCGGCGGCGAAGCCGCATTACCTCTCAATTTTCAACCCAATGGAAAAGTATCTCCTACCCTTCATCAACCTCACCCTCGAGATGGCCCCCTATCTCCTCCTGGGCTTCTTCTTCGCTGGCCTGCTCCACGGCTTCGTGCCACGCCGCTTCTATACCCGCTACCTCTCGGGACGCAATCTCCGCTCCGTCGTCAACGCCGCCCTCATCGGCGTCCCCCTCCCCCTCTGCTCCTGCGGCGTCATCCCCACCGCCATGTCGCTCCGCCGCAACGGTGCCTCCAAGGGTTCCACCGTCTCCTTCCTCATCTCCACGCCCCAGACCGGCGTCGACTCCATCCTCGCCACCGGCGCACTGATGGGTTGGACCATGGCCGTCATCCGTCCCCTTGTGGCCTTCTTCACTGGCATCCTCGGTGGTGCGCTCGTCAACACCTTCGACCGCTCCACTGCCTCCGGCGAGAGCCACGACGACGCCGACGCCGAGCTGCCCCACGGTTTCTGGGCGCGCCTGCGCCTGTCGCTCCACTACGGCTTTGTCGACATGATGCAAGATATTGGCAAGTGGCTCGTCATCGGCCTCCTAATAGCCGGCCTCATCACCATCCTTGTCCCCGACAACTTCTTCGACGCCCTCGGCCACTACCCGTTGCTCAACATGCTCGTAGTGCTGGCCATCGCGCTGCCAATGTATGTGTGCGCCACCGGTTCTATTCCCATCGCTGTGGCGCTGATGATGAAAGGCCTGTCGCCCGGCGCCGCCCTCGTGTTTCTCATGGCCGGACCAGCCACCAACATGGCTGCCATCCTCGTCATCAACAAGGTGCTCGAGCGCCGCGCCCTCCTCATCTATCTCGCCACCATCGTCGGCTGCTCCATCGCCTTTGGTCTGGCCATCGATGCCTTCATCCCCGAGTGGTTGACCAAGGGAGCCCTCCCCACCTGCTGCCACGAAGAGATGGCCATCCCCCTTTGGAAGACCCTGACTGGGATAATTTTTGTAATTTTGCTCGTCAACGCACTCTTGCCCCGCCACCATCTCCACCACCATAACGAAGAAATCTCCATGTCGACCTATCATTTTTCAGTAAAAGGCATGTCGTGCCACCACTGCCAAGCCAACGTAGAGAAAGCCGTTCGCACCATCCAGGGAGTTGAAGGCTGCCAGATCGACCTTGCCACCGGCGACGTTGCCGTCAGCGGCGACGTTGATCCCGCCACCATCACCTCCACCATCAACGCCCTCGGCTACACCTGCACCCCCACCCACCCATAGTACAGCCCGCCATGTAGTGCGGCTGCCTCAGCCGCCCACCAGCCCCATAATCGCTGAATCGCGTAATCGCTGAATCGCCCCCCTCTGCGGCAGCTTTCGCAGTGCGGCGGCCCTCCGCCGCTTTTTGTGTGCCGGCCCTCCGGCACACACTACCCTCGCCACCATCCTTGCTTCCCCTCGCGGTGGAGGCCACCGCTCAAAAAGCGGCGGAGGGCCGCCGCACTGCGAAAGCTACCGCAGCGAGGAACAACCCCCACCCGCATGGCACTTTTGACTCTTGACTCTTGCCTTTTGCCTTTGCGCGAAGCGCTCGACTCTTGCCTTTTGCCTTTGCGCGAAGCGCATATCCTCCGTAGACGTTTCCCCCGCCTGCTGGCGAGCACGCGAGCCGCCGTGCTCTACGAGGAGGGGCCGGCGGCCTCGCGGCCCTCGTCGGCCGATGGGTTTCGTCAGGCGACATTGTAGGTTGGCCGGCTCGGCCGACCGCCCAGGCGAGTCATTTCTTCTTTCCCTGGCTTAGTCCTCAAACAATGTTGATGTTAGAGTTACCATCGCCTGGGCGGTCGGGCGAGGCCGCCCAACCTACAATGTCGCCTGCAGACCACCCCCATGGCCTCCGCTTCCCACCGCGTCCTCCGTAGATGACGATTCCTCGCCTGACGCTCCAGTGATTTTCATGGAAAAACTTTATGTCAAGAATTAAACTTTTTGTACCTTTGCGGAAAGTTTAATTCACGTATTAAAGTCTTATGGCAGCAGTTTCTCCCCTTATCCCTCCCAGCCTGCAGCCGAGAGAGAGCTATCTCAAGGCTATCAAGCCATTTATTGACCGCCCTATCATCAAGGTTCTTACGGGCTTGCGCCGCGTAGGCAAGAGCTACCTGTTGCTCCAAATAATCAACGAGATCCGTAGCCGCAACGCCGATGCCAACATCCTCTATCTCAACTTTGAAGACCTCGACAACCTACCACTCACCAATGCCCCGGCGTTGCATGAATATCTAAAAAACCTCATCTCGCAGGATCGCCCCAACTATATCCTGCTTGACGAAGTGCAAGAAGTCGCCGACTTCGAACGCTGCGTCCGATCACTCCTGCTCCTTCCCAACGTCGACATCTACATCACAGGCAGCAACGCCGACATGCTTTCGGGCGAACTCGCCACCCATCTCTCAGGCCGCTACATTGAGATACCCGTTTGGAGTCTTTCATATCAAGAGTTTTTGTCGTTTCAGGGCCTGGAGGCTTCGACGAAAAGTCTGTCGCTCTATCTGCGCTATGGAGGGTTGCCCTACCTGCGCAATCTCAAGCTCAGCGACGAAGTGGTGTGGGAATACCTGCGCAGTATCTACTCCACGGTGATCTATCGCGACGTCATCATGCGCAAGAAAGTGCGCAACAGCGTTTTTCTCGAGCGCCTCCTTCAGTATCTGGCCGACAATGTTGGGAGCCTCTTCTCGGCCAAGAAGATAAGCGACTATCTTAAGTCGCAAAACACGTCGATCAACGTCCCGCAAGTGCAAGCCTACCTCTCTCATCTGTGTGACGCCCGACTATTGTCGTGTGCCAAGCGATATGACATTCATGGAAAACGATGGTTTGAGATAGGAGAGAAATACTATTTCACCGACATCGGGCTGCGCAACGTCATCGTGGGATACCGCCCAGGCGACGAGGGGAAGTTGCTCGAAAACGCCGTCTACAATCATCTTGTGGCGCAAGGCTATCAAGTGGCGATTGGAGCGCTAGGCACTCAGGAGATAGATTTCGTGGCTACGCGGCGACAGGAGACACTGTATGTGCAAGCGTGTCTTGACATCCATTCGGCAGGCACGATAGAGCGAGAGTATGGCAATCTCCTTCTAATCCCCGACAACTATCGAAAGATTGTTGTCACCCTCGGGGATATGATAGCTCCCCAGAGCTATCAAGGCATAGAGACCCTCTCCCTCGCCTCGTTTCTAACCGCCATGTAGTGCGGTTGCCTCAACCGCCCATGTTTCGCGGCTGCCTCAGCCGCCCATGTTTCGCGGCTGCCTCAGCCGCCCACCAGCCCCATAATCGCTGAATCGCTCCCCCCTCTGCGGCAGCTTTCGCAGTGCGGCGGCCCTCCGCCGCTTTTTGTGTGCCGGCCCTCCGGCACACACACCACCCTCGCCATCATCCTTGCCCCCTCGCGGCTGAGCCCTCAGCAGAGCCCAAAAGGGGCGACATTGAATCCACTACGCGAATCCTCGCGGCTGAGGCCACCGCTCAAAAAGCGGCGGAGGGCCGCCGCACTGCGAAAGCTACCGCAGCGAGGGCCGCCACCCGCATGGCCACTCTTGACTTTTGACTCTTGACTTTTGCCTTAGCGCGAAGCGCTTGACTTTTGCCTTTTGACTTAGCGCGAAGCGCTCGACTTTTGCCTTTTGCCTTTGCGCGCAGCGCATGCCCTCCGCCGACGACATTACAAATTTTCCCTTCCACGTGTCCTTTATTTTAGGACAAAAATCATTATCTTTGTCCCCAAATTTAGGACACTATGGATAAATCCTACATAAAGAGCCAGATAGCCATGCGCCAGGCCGAGTTTCCCACCGACCTTAAACTGCGCGACACCCCCCTCCCAGTGGACAGCCAACGCATCGTGACCATCCCCGGCGTACGCCGTTGCGGTAAAACATCCCGCATGGAGACAGTAGTCAACACCCTGCTCTCGCAAGGCATAGCCCGAGAACGCTTTCTTTGGGTCAGCTTTGACGACGAGCGCCTTGTCAAGATGACCTCCGATGATCTTGACCTCATCCTTCAAGCCTATCGCGAGATGTTTCCCGACATCGACATCTCGTCTGTCTTCATGTTTTTCGACGAGATCCAGCTCATCGACGGCTGGGAATACTTTGTAATGCGCCTCTACAAACACTACTCTAAGCATATATATATCAGTGGCAGCAACGCCACCATGCTCAGCAGCGAGCTGCGCACTGTGCTCCGTGGCTGGCCACAGGAAGAAGAGACGCTCCCCCTGTCGTTCCGGGAATATTGTGCCTTCAAAGACATCGACACCAAGAGCTGGCTTGAATCTGACCTTGCCAAGATACGCCGAGCCTTTTATGCCTACAACAATGAGGGAGGCTTTCCTGAAGTCGTGCTGACAGAGAATCCTCTCCAGAAGGTAAAGATACTCCAAGGCTACTTCGACGCCATGCTTCTGAAGGACATGGCAGAGCACTATCGCCTCTCCAACATCGAAGTGCTACGCTATTACCTCAAGCGCATAATGTCCAACCTCACCACACCCACCTCCATCCGATCGCTCCACGGCGATATAAAATCTCGCGGGCTGAAAGTCAGCAAGGACGACCTCTACCTCTGGGCCTCATACGCATGCAGCATATTCATGTTTTTACGCGTGCCCAATTACAGCCGTTCCCTCCAGAAAGTCGAGAGTTCGCAGCCGAAATTCTACTGCATCGACAATGGGCTACGCGATGCTGTGCTTCTCCCACAGAGCGGCGATGACGGCAAAAAACTCGAGAACACCGTTTTCCTGCACCTCTACCGACAACGCACCCCAGTAGACCAAATCTATTATTATCAAGGCAAAGGCGAATGCGATTTCGTTGTGCAGGGTGGAGCTACCGTAGAAAGCCTGATTCAAGTCACATGGGAAATGACCGACGAAGCCACTCGCCAGCGTGAAATCAATGGCCTTGTAGAAGCGGCCCAGCTCACCGGTTGCCACAACCTCCTCATCATCACCAGCGACCACCAAGAAGAGATCCACCTTGCCGATGGCCTGACGATCCACGTCGTCCCCGCCTGGCGCTGGCTCCTCACCCGCCCATAGTACAGCACGCCCATGTAGTGCGGCTGCCTCAGCCGCCCATGTCCAGCGGCTGCCTCAGCCGCCCACCAGCCCCATAATCGCTGAATCGCGTAATCGCGTAATCCCTCCCCCCCTCTGCGGCAGCTTTCGCAGTGCGGCGCCCCTCCGCCGCTTTTTGTGTGCCGGCCCTCCGGCACACACCTCGACATCACCCTCATCCTTCCCCCTCGCGGCTGAGCCCTCAGCAGAGCCCCAAAGGGGCGACAATGAATCCACTACGCGAATCCTCGCGGCTGAGGCAGCCGCTCAGAAAGCGGCGGAGGGCCGCCCCACTGCGAAAGCTACCGCAGCGAGGACCACCCCACCCACATGGCCACTTTTGCCTCTTGCCTTTTGCCTTTTGACTTTGCGCGCAGCGCTCGACTCTTGCCTTTGCGCGCAGCGCATATCCTCCGTAGACGTTTTCCCCCCCTGCTGACGAGCACGCGAGCCGCCGTGCTCTACGATGAGAGGCCGGCGGCCTCGCGGCCCTCGTCAGCCGATGGGTTTCGTCAGGCGACATTGTAGGTTGGCCGCCCTCGGCCGACCGCCCAGGCGAGTCATTTCTTCTTTCCCTGGTTTAGACCTCAAACAACGTTGATGTTAGAGATACCATCGCCTGGGCGGTCGGGCGAGGCCGCCCAACCTACAATGTCGCCTGCAGACCACCCGCATGGGCCTTCCGTGCCCCTCCGCGTCCTCCGTAGACGACTTTTTCTCCATAGGCGGTTTTGCGGCTACGCCGCCACTGGCGGTGGAGGCCACCGCCCAGAAAGCGGCGGAGGGCCGCCGCACTGCGAAAGCTACCGCAGCGAGGACCACCCCCGCCCGCATGGCCACTCTTGACTTTTGACTCTTGACTTTTGCCTTTGCGCGAAGCGCTCGACTCTTGCCTTTTGACTTTGCGCGCAGCGCATATCCTCCGTAGACGTCCCCCCCCTGCTGGCGAGCACGCGAGCCGCCGTGCTCTACGATGAGGTGCCGGCGCCCTCGCGGCCCTCGTCAGGCGACGGGTTTCGTCAGGCGACATTGTAGGTTGGCCG
>JAJBVL010000015.1:25198-29503 GCA_020859845.1 Bacteroidales bacterium | reverse complement strand
CGACGCTTAAAGAGCAGCGGAGGGCCGCTGCACTGCGAAAGCTGCCGCAGAGGGGTGGGGGCGCGGCTGAGGCAGCCGCGGTACATGGGCGGCTGAGGCAGCCGCACTACATGGCCATCAGGAGTGGCTGGAAGGGGGCGGAAAATTTGGTGGTGACAAAAAAGATTGCTAACTTTGTTACCGCGGTTACGGTAACCGCGGTAACTGAAACACTATCACATGAAGTTTTACAATCGAGACACCGAGCTCGCCGAGTTGCGCCGCATCAATAGGCTCTCCTTCACCGACCACTCCCGCATGACCGTCATCACCGGTCGGCGCCGAATCGGCAAAACCTCCCTTGCCCTCGCCGCCACCCATGACGACGAGGATGACAAGGTATGAGATCGACGACAACTTTATGAAGTTTTGGTTTCGGTATTTCTATCGCAACCAGTCGATACTGGAGATACGCAACTATCCGTTGCTGCGGAGCATCATCCGCGATGACTACCCGACATTTTCGGGAGGGATGTTGGAACGGTATTTTAGGATGAAGTTGGGGGAGAGTGGGGAGTATAGGAGTATTGGTAGTTGGTGGGAGCGTAAGAGGGGGCGCGAGGCGTCGGAGATCGACGTGATAGCGATTAGTGCGGATGATAAGTGGGCGATGGTAGGGGAGGTGAAGCGCCAGCGGCGCAACTACGAGCATGGGGAGTTTATGGCGAAGGTGGAGCGCGTCAAGGCTGCAGCGCTGGCGCGCTACGAAGTTCTCCCTCGCCTCTTCACCCTCGAGGATATGTAGCGCGGAGCGCGGAGCGCTTCGCGCTAAGTCAAAAGTAGCAAGTCAAAAGTCAAAAGTGGCAAGTCAAAAGTGCCATGCGGATGGGGTTGTCCTCGTTGCGGTAGCTTTTGCAGTGCAGCGGCCCTCCGCTGCTCTTTGAGAGCCAGCCCTCTGGCTCACATGAGGCGATGGCTACTCATCACACGAGGCGATGGCCATAAAGTCGCGTCGGAGGGCCGACGCTTAAAGAGCAGCGGAGGGCCGCTGCACTGCGAAAGCTGCCGCAGAGGGGAGGACAATATCGCTGGGGGACGCGGCTGAGGCAGCCGCACTACATAGCCCTCTGGGGCGGTGAGGATGAGGATTTGCGGGGCTGTGAAATCCCCAAAAGTGCCATTTAGGGCATTTTTGGGGAATAGCATGATCATCCCAAGAGATTTCTACCTCCAGCGCCTGATAGCCGGCACCTCCAATCGAATGATTAAAATCATCACAGGCCTACGCCGTAGCGGCAAATCATTTACGATATAGGGTTGAGAAATGCGCTGACCGACTTTCGGCAGAGCGACCTTGGGCATGTGATGGAGAACGTGGTCTACAACGAGTTGCGGCGCAACGGGTTTCGAGTGGATGTGGGACAAGTGAGAACCAAGACTAGCAACACACAGGGGGCTACCATACGTAAAACGCTGGAGGTGGATTTTGTGGCCAATAAGGGCGACCAACGGATATACATACAGTCGGCCTATAGCATACCCGAAGAGGCCAAACAGGCACAGGAGGCGGCGTCGTTGTTGAAGATAGGGGATGGTTTTAAGCGAATGATAGTGGTCAACGATGATGTGTATCCCCACTGGGATGTCAATGGTATCTACAACGTTGGTCTCATCGACTTTCTGTTGGACTCTACCCAATATCTCACAGGGTGCCCGTAGCGACGCAAGGACTGTCTACGGAGGCCATGATTGGGAGGGACAACTTTGGGAGGGGCGGCTCGCCAGGTCGCCCACGAGGATAATGTTCCTCTACGGAGGGCGCGGAAGGGCGCGGAGGTCATCCGGGTGGGGTTGTCCTCGCTGCGAAAGCTGCCGCAGAGGGGTGGGGGCGCGGCTGAGGCAGCCGCGGAACATGGGCGGCTGAGGCAGCCGCACTACATGGCCCTCTGGGGCGGTGAGGATGAGTTCGTCTACGGAGGACGCAGTCGATGGCCAGCTGCTGGCGCAACGGTTGGCGTCAGCCAATTCGTTTAATTCGCGAAATTCGTATAAAATTCGTAGTCATGGAGAGGCGATGACGACGACGAGGATGGATATGTCTACGGAGTACGCGGAGAGACACGGAGGCCAGGTTGATTCAATGTTGCCCCTTCGGAGCTCTGAGGGTGGGTGAGGGTCCCGCCGCCCCGGGTTCCCTGCGGTCACCCGGGGTTAACATGGGTCACGCCCCGTCGGGGCTCTGCAGCGGAGGCCATGCGGATGGGTTTGTCTTCGGGGCTCCGGGGAGGGCAGGCGGGTGGCGGTGGCCCCGGAGGGGTCAGGGCTTTTGGATAGCCGCGGGCTTTAGCTGGGGGAGCGAGGAGAGGATAACGCGGTAGCCGTCGGCGTTGGGGTGGAGGCCGTCGTTGAAGAGCGAGAGGTTGACGGTGCCATCCTCGTTGGTCATCTTCAGACCCGGGTTGAGCCATGTGGCACCGAGCGCCGTGACGCGCGGCTCAGCCAGCGCATTCACCTCGCGTATCCACCCCTCGGCATTGCGACGCGGCAACAACCCCAGCACCACCACCTCGGCTTGTGGCTGACGCGCCTGTATCGCTTCCACCACCATCGCCAACCCATCGGCCACCTCTTCTGGAGTGTTAAACGTCAGGTTGTTGGTGCCTATCAGTACGATGACCCGCTCGGGCGAGTAACCGTCAAGTTCGCCGTGATAGATGCGCCATAGCACATTCTCTATCCTGTCCCAGCCGGAGCCGAGGTTGGCGTAGCCCTGAGCACCCAGCGACTCCGCCCACACCTCGGGCGCGTTCTTCTTGCGACTGCTCGGTTCGCCACCCCAATAGTGGGTTATCGAGTTGCCTATCATCACCCCCTTGGGCTGATGCTCCTTGACGTAGCGACAGATGTCGCCATGACGCTCCAACCACTCATACATCGGCGGTTCGCGACGCTGGGTCACCGGGCGCGTGGCGCTCGTTGTTCCCACAGGCATCTTCATAATCTCGCGCACCTTGGCCTCTACGGCCTGGGCGTGGCGCGTCATGCCCACGTCGTCGGGGTGGATATAGTCCACGCGCATATCGTTGCCGACGCCCAGTTCCTCGTGCGAGAGGTAGTAGACGTTGGCCACGCCCTCGGCTTGCAGCGCGTCGTAGGCGCGACGCTCGGCGCGGTTGCCGCGGTCAATCGTCTCGCGGCGCTGGGGGTTGTTGTCCATGCCGTCGAGGCCAGAGTGCTCCACGAGCAGTATCGGTGCCTCCGACGCAGCGCGCAGCTGCCTGACAGCCGCCACGGTCAGCGCCTCCACTTGTGCGGTGTCGGCGAGGTTGAGGTTTGGCATACAGTCGAGGATATAGAGCGAGGCAGGAGTCTCGGCCATCAGCGCCAGCACCTCTGGTGCAAGCATCCCGTTGCCCGAAAAACCGAGGTTGATTAGCGGCCAGTCAAGCGACAGTTGCAGTTGGTTGGCCCAGGCCTTTCCTGGGCGCGAGGCGCAGGCGCCCTGCGCTATCGAGGTGCCATAAAGCACGATTGGTGCCTCGGGCCGTGGCGACATCCACTGGAGCGACGAACCCTCGGGCACACCCACCTCGAGCCATTTCACACCGTTGTAGAGCGGCAGGAAGAGACGGTATTCGAGACCGCGGTCGTGGTTGGGAGCGCCGATGAGGTTGCGAAACGAGAAGCAGACCGTGTCGCCCAGCGAGTAGCGGCCATCGGTGCCGGTGGAGAGACGATGCCACGCGCCGTCGTTGTCGCGGGCGTAGAGGTCGATGCCGGTGACGCCCGTTGCAGGCATGTGACCCATGGAGCGCGAGGCCTGGGTGGTGGTGTAGCGGATGTCGATGGCGGGGGCGTTGGAGTAGAAGTCGAGGGTGAGGCCGGCGCTGTGGGTGCTTTGGCCCTTGACGCCGTCGGTTAGGCCTTGTAGACGGCTCTGGGGGATGCGACGATAGCCATCGTCGGCGGTCCATTGGCCGGCGAAGGCACGGTTGTGGATGGTTTGGAGGCCAGAGTCGAGGGGGTTGTGCCAGCGGGTTGGCGTTGGTTGTTGGGCAAGGGCTGAGAAAGAGAGGAGGAGCAGGAGGGCTGAAAAAAGCTTCATGGGGGGTAAGAATTAGGGGGATGATGGTCGATGATTCATCGAGAGGTCATCGATGAGTAATCGAGAGGTCATCGATTGGTTATCGAAAGCAAAATTAAAGAAAAATCCTGTCAATAGCAAGATAAAGATGAGCGCCCCCCGTTTTCGCTACTTTTGCATCATCGCTGGGAGGGCCTTAAAAGCTGAAAAGCTAAAAAGGCTAAGGAGCGAGGGAGGGCCTT
>JAJBVL010000015.1:0-25098 GCA_020859845.1 Bacteroidales bacterium | reverse complement strand
GGGAGGGCCTTAAAAGCTGAAAAGCTAAAAAGGCTAAGGAGCGAGGGAGGGCCTTAAAAGCTGAAAAGCTAAAAAGGCTAAGGAGCGAGGCTAATGGTAATCGCTGAACCGCTGAATCGCGTAAGCCTTAGAGGGCGCCCCTTTGCTCCAGGGCGCCCTGGCGAGCCGCCCCTCCCAGAGGGGGCCATCCGGATGGCCACTTTTGACTTTTGACTTAACACTTTTGACTTAATATGATTATTCTTATCGACAATGGACATGGGTCACAGACCCCAGGCAAGCAGTCGCCCGACGGGCGACTCCGTGAATACCAGTGGACGCGCATCGCTGCGCGTCGTCTCGCCGAGCGCCTTGAGGCGCTGGGCTATGATGCACGCCTCGTCACCCCCGAGGATGGCGACATCATGCTATCGACGCGTGTGCGCCGCGTCAACGAGGTGTGTCGCGAGCATGGTCGCGACAATGTGGCGCTTATCAGTCTGCATGTCAACGCAGCCGTCGGCGACGGCTGGCAGCGGTCCAGCGGCTGGAGCGGTTGGGTGAGCAGCAAGGGTGCCAGCGCCGGCTCGCGCCGACTGGCGGCGTTGCTCTACTGCGAGGCGGAGGCGCGCGGACTGAAGGGCGACCGCTGCGTGCCCTCGTCGCTCTGTTGGGAGGGCAACTTTGCCATCGTTCGCGACACGCTGTGTCCGGCGGTGTTGACCGAAAACCTCTTTATGACCAACAAGGAGGAGGTGGACTATCTGCTCTCCGACGAGGGGTTGGCGACGATTGTAGACCTGCATGTGGAGGCAATAGTTAAGGCTTATCCTTTGTGTGTATGCCAACAGTTGCGTTGACCATTCGTAAGAGCGAGGTGCTGGCGGAGGTGGTGGCCACCACCTCCTATGCTGGTGCCAAGCTGGAGGCCGACTTGTCGGCCTACGAGCGCGTGGCGGCGACGGTGGCCGACGGGCCGCAGTTGGAGC
This sequence comes from Bacteroidales bacterium, assembly GCA_020859845.1. GTDB lineage: Bacteria > Bacteroidota > Bacteroidia > Bacteroidales > Muribaculaceae > Paramuribaculum. The sequence goes on along the minus strand of JAJBVL010000015.1, from coordinate 24,130 downwards.
GCTATTGGCAGGAGGCCCGCGCAGGGCTTTGCAGCGCCTTGCGGAGGGTGTTGGTGGAGGAGGGGATGGTGGGTGATGAGTACAGGGTGGAGTTGGAGGTGTCGGCGTCGTTTGACGAGGCGTTGGTGCCGACGATGGTGGAGAGTTTGGGGAGTTATATGGCGCAGGCGATTATCGGGCGGTGGTATTTGTTGGCCAATCGCGAGGATGCAGCGGGGATGCTGGCTGGGAGCCAGCAGATGCTCGCCGACCTCCTCCGCACCGCCTACCATAAGCGCCGCCCCTCGCGCCCCAGCTATCCAGCGTAGCCATCACTGGGAGGGGCGGCTCGCCAGGCCGCCCTGGAGCAACCCACGGAGCCCCCGGAAAACACGGAGCCCCCGGAAAACACTGATACACACTGATGCACACGGATGGACACGGATGACACGGATGAACACGGATACACACGGATAGCACGGATGACACGGATGAACACGGATGCACACGGATGACTCTCAGGGACACGGCATCGGAGCCGCGAAGCGGCGGGACTTATGTTAACCCTGGGTGACCGCAGGGAACCCAGGGAGCCGCAGCGGGGACAACTACGGCTTACGCGATTCAGCGGTTCAGCGATTAACATTAGCCCGGCTTCTTAGCCTTTTTAGCTTTTCAGCTTTTAAGGCCCTCGGAGGGTTAAGGGCGGCCTGGCGAGCCGCCCCTCCCAGTGAGGGCGCGGGTGCGGGCGGCGTCGGCTGTGAGCTGCTTTTTTAGCTTGGCGAGTGAGGGAAACTTCTTCTCAGATCTAAGGAGCTCCACCATCTCCACCTCCAGTTCTTCGCCATAGAGATAGCCCGTAAAGTCGAGGATATGCACCTCGAGCGTCAGCGGCGACTCATCCTTCCCCTCCTCAGCCACCGTAGGCCTGAAACCAATATTCATCATTCCGGGACGACGCACGCCGTCGGGCGTCGTCACCACCACGGCATACACCCCAGCCATCGGTATCAACTGCTGAGGATTGACCGGTTCGAGATTGGCCGTGGGATATTCAATAGTGCGCCCCATATGATTACCCTCTACCACCGTGGCGTGGAAACTATACGGGTGGCCCAGCGCCTTCTCAGCCTCCGCCACCTGCCCCGACGCCAAATACTGCCGGATGATGGAGCTGCTGACAGCCCCTTCCTTGCCCTTATACTCTGGTGCCTCGAGAATCTCCATCCCTATCTCTTGACCTATCGCCTGATACTGCTCGAAACCATCTTTGCGGTTATGCCCGAAGCGATGGTTAAACCCTACCAGCAGAGTATCCACAGCAAACCGTTCGTGGAGCATCGTCAGGAAGGCACGCGCCGTCAGATGGCGCATATGCTCCGTGAAGTGGAGCAACACCACCTCCTCTATCCCAGCCTCTTCGAGCAGCCGCAGACGTTCCTCGGTTGACGTCAGCAAGCGCGGTGCCTCCAGCGGACGCACCACCCCCTGGGGATGCTCCTCGAAGGTGACCACCACGGGATGTTCTCCGCGGGCCTCCCCTTGGAGTTTTAGATAATTGATGAGAAATTGATGTCCGCGATGCACCCCGTCATACATACCTATGGCGGCGATGCGGCGATGTTGTGTATTTCGGCGACGTATTACTTCCATAATGATAAATGCTAATTGGAAGAATCCCTACGGGATTCAAGGGGTTGGTGAGATTGTGGGGGAGGTAATAAGGTGTAGAAATCGGCTCCTGCGGGGACGTGGATGGTCTTGAAACCGAGGGCCTCCGCAGCGCGGCAGTTGGCCTCCGAGTCGTCGAAGAAGATTGTCTCCTCGGGCCTGATGCCCAGTTTCTGCTCTGCATACTCAAAGATACGCGCATCGGGTTTCATCACCCGCGCCTCAAACGACGTCACCATACCATCGAAGTAGTCCTCGCGCTCCCGGCCGTCGACGCGAAAGCAGTCGGCAATCTTCGACTCCCACATGATAGGATTAGTATTGCTCAGCAGGTAGATGCCTAAGTCCTTGCGCAGCGCCTCGAGGTGGCGCAGCCGCTCGCGGGGAATACCGATGAGAAAAGCGTTGAAGGCGTCGTCGATCTCCTGGTCGCTGACGGGCCGCGAGATGTAGGGCCGCAGCATGTCGCGAAACTCCGCAGGGCTGACCAGCCCCGATTCCAGCATCATAAAAGGACCCTTCTGGACATATTCGCCGAGGAATTTCTCAGGGCGCTCCATGCCCAGGCGTTTGAAAGCATCCACACAGCGCTGGCGCTTGATGTCGAGCACCACTCCGCCGAGGTCGAAAAGAAGATTTCGTATCATAATGGTTACAAAATTACTAAAATTGCCAAAAAATCGACCATTAATGATGAATAATCTGCTTTCTTTAACCCTCGTTGATATATTTTTGCAGCGTGAAAAATCTCCCTTGGAGATATCGGGAAAAAGTAACAATAGATATTGAGAAAAAGTAAAAATCTTACACCAACCTAAAAAACGTTTTCAGCAATGGTAAAAAAGTGTTTTTTGCTCCTGCTGCTGATGGCTTTCCTGTCCCCTGGGGCCATCTTGCTGGCGCAAAACCAAGTGGTGAAGGGCGTGGTAGTAGACCCTGAGGGTACACCCTTGCCCGGCGTCACCATCTTTGCCCGCGGCAAAGAATCTAAGGGCGTGAGTTCGAATATCGACGGTAAGTATGCTCTGGGGAGTCTCGCGCCCACCGACTCCATTATCTTCAACTACATCGGCTACACCACCCAAGGCTTCGTGGTGGGCAACCAGACGGTGCTCGATGTAGTGCTCTACGAGGAGGCCACGGCCCTCGACGAGGTGCAGGTAGTGGCCTTCGCCACCCAGAAGAAGCAGAGCGTTATCGGCTCCATTGAGACCATCAACCCCAAGGAGCTGAAGGTGCCGCAGAGCAACCTCACCACGGCCCTCGCTGGTCGTATGGCAGGTATCATCTCCTACCAGCGCTCGGGCGAGCCGGGCCGCGACAACGCCGAGTTCTTCATCCGTGGTGTCACCACCAACGGCTATGCCAAGAGCCCACTCATCCTCATCGACAACCTCGAAGTGACCTCCGAAGACCTCGCGCGCCTCGAGCCTGAAAACATCGCCAGTTTCTCTATCATGAAGGACGCCACCGCCACCGCCCTCTACGGTGCGCGCGGTGCCAACGGTGTGATCCTCGTCACCACCAAGACCGGTGAGAAAGGCAAGGTGCGCATCACCACCCGCGTGGAGACCAACATCTCTACGCCTACCAAGGTGCTGAAGTTTATCGACGGTGTCGACTACATGAACCTCTACAACTTTGCCCAGCGCGAGCGCGACCCCGAAGCCTCGCTGCGCTATAGCAAGGACAAGATCGAAAACACGCGCCGCGGCACCAACCCGCTGCTCTACCCCAACGTCAACTGGTATGACGAGCTGTTTAAGAACACCGCCGTCAACACCAAGGCCACGCTGACCGCCTCGGGTGGTGGCGACATCGCCCAGTATTACCTCTCGGTGGCCTACACCCACGAGAACGGCTTGATGAAGGTGGACAAACTCAACAACTTCAACAACAACATCTCCATCAACCGCTATAATATACGCGCCAACATCGACGTCAACCTCACCCGCACCACCAAGGCTGCCGTGAAGATCTACTCGCTGCTCGACCGCTACAACGGCCCCGCTTCCGAGACCACCGACATCTTCGACGCCATCATGCGCGCCAACCCTGTCAACTTCCCCAAGTCGTATCCCGCGTCGTTTGACCCCACCTACCAGTATGCCAAGCACATCCTCTTTGGCAACTCGGGCCAAGGCCAGTATCCCAACCCCTACCAGAGCCTCGTCAACGGCTATCGCGACCAGTTCTCCTCGACGACCAACGCCATCTTCCAGATCGACCAAGACCTCAACATGATCACCAAGGGCCTGAAGGCTCGCGGTATGGCCTCCTTCTCGAGCTACGGCACCAACCAGAACACCCGCACCATGTCGCCCTTCTGGTATGAGCTACTCACCGAGGAGACCGAGCTCGGCCTCCAACACTCGCTCCACCGCATCAACGACACTGGCGAGGAGTCGCTCGGCAACCCCGTGAGCTACAACAACGCCTACTCTACCTTCTACTTCGAAGTGGCGCTGCAATACAATCGCGACTTCGGCAAGAACGAAGTGGGCGCCCTGCTCGTAGGGCAGGCTAAGGAGTCGCTCAACACGATCGACAACACCACCGACTCGCCCTACGTCACTCTCCCATCGCGCAACCTCGGCCTCTCGGGCCGCTTCACCTATGGCTACGACAGCCGCTACTTCATCGAGGCCAACTTCGGTTACAACGGTTCGGAGAAGTTTCACAAGAGCCACCGCTGGGGCTTCTTCCCCTCGGTGGGTATCGGCTGGGTAGTGAGCAATGAGCATTGGTTCCCCGAGTCGTTGCAAGGCAAGGTGACCAACCTCAAGTTTAAGGCCAGCTACGGCAAGGTGGGTAACGACGCCATCTCAGCCGCCTCCGACCGCTTCTTCTACCTCTCGAGCGTCAACACCAGCGACAGCTCCTATGGCTATACCTTTGGCCAGACCGGCAACGTGTACTACAACGGCTACTCCATCAGCAACTACGCCAACCCCGAAGTAGGGTGGGAGACAGCCATCAAGCAAAACTACGGCATCGAGCTTGCCCTCTTCGGCAAGGCCAACCTCCAAGTGGAGTACTTCCGCGAAGACCGCAAGGACATCTACCAGACCCGCGAGGCACTCCCCTCGTCGATGGGTACAGCCGCCACCCTCAAGGGCAACATCGGCAAGGCCAAGAGCCACGGGATCGACGCCTCGCTCGACATCAACTGGAATATCAACAAAGACTGGTGGATAAGCGGCCGCTTCAACTACACCTGGGCCACCTCGGAGTATATCGAAGGCGGCGACCTGAAGTATCCCGAACCCTGGCGCAACAAGGCTGGCCAGTCGCTGAGCCAGATGTGGGGCTACGTTGCCGAGCGTCTCTTCATCGACAAGCAAGATATCTTGAACTCTCCCCGCCAGTTTGGCCTCAACATCACCGAGTCGCCCGAGGTTAGCGCCGCCGACGACTACATGCCCGGCGACATCAAGTATGTCGACATCAACGGCGACGGTGTCATCAACGAGAGCGACCAAGTGCCCATCGGTTTCCCCACCGACCCTGAGATTATCTACGGTTTCGGCCTCTCCACCGGCTACAAGATCTTCGACTTCTCCTTCTTCTTCCAAGGCTCGGCGCGCTCCTCGTTTATGATCACGCCCTCGAGCATCGAGCCATTCTCGAGCTACCGCAACGCCCTGGAGATCGTGGCCAACGACTACTGGTCGGAGTCCAATCCCAATCCCTATGCCTTCTGGCCCCGCCTCTCCACCAACACCGTGGCCAACAACAACGTCAACTCCACCTGGTGGCTCCGCGACGGCTCCTTCCTGCGCCTCAAGACCGTGGAACTCGGTGTGAGCCTCCCCGAGACGACAGCTCGCAAGTGGGGCCTGCAGCAGGCACGCATCTTCCTCTCGGGCAACAACCTGCTATGCTTCAGCAAGTTTAAGCTCTGGGATCCTGAGATGGGCGGTTACGGCATCGGCTACCCCACCCAGCGCATCTACAACATAGGCATCAACGTCACATTCTAATCATCGATTTCTCTCTTACGATATGAAACGCAATATGAAATATCTGCCCTTGGCAGCCCTCGCCACGCTGATACTGGCCACGCCGGCCTGCTCGGATTATCTCGACGTGGTGCCCGACAAGACCCAGGAGGTGAGCCTCCTCTACGAGCGCAAGGAGAGTGCCCAGCGCGCTCTGGCCACCTGCTACCATTATATCCACCCCAAATGCTACATCAACGAGTGGACCTGCGCCTCCAACGAGGTTGCCGCCAACTACTCGCAGGTGGGTGCCAGCGCCAACCATGTGACGGAGGCCTTCGGGCTCAACGCCGTGATGGGCAAGCTCAACGCCGACAATGTAGTGCTGAGCTATTGGGAAAACAATGGTTCCTACGGCTATCTCCCCAACAACTACCAGGCCATCCGTGTCTGCAACGAGTTTCTCGACAATATCGACATGGTCCCCGACATGACCGTGGCCGAGAAGGAAAAGTGGAAGGGCGAGGTGCTCACCCTCAAGGCCTACTACCACTTCCTGCTCTTCAAGGAGTATGGCCCCATCATCCTGATGAAGGAGAGTCTGCCCATCGGTGCCTCGGAGGATGAGGTGCAGCAACATCGCTCGCCCGTCAGCGAGGTGGTAGACTATCTCGTAGAGATCCTCGACCAAGCCATCCCCATGCTCCCCGAGCGCATATCCTCCATCAACGACTATGGCCATATCAATCGCCCCATAGCTCAGGCCATCAAGGGCCAGGTGCTGCTCTTCGCTGCCAGCCCCCTCTTCAACAACAATCCCCTCTATGCTGGCTTTGTCGACAACGAAGGACGCCAACTCTTCCCCCAGGACAACGATGAGACCGCCATGTGGCGCCAGGCCGCCGAGGCTCTCAAGGAGGCCATCGAGGGTGCCGAGAAGGCCGATGCCCGCCTCTACCACTTCAGCGGTGCCGTGCCCGACTATGAGACCACAGCCGACGGCCACGACTACTACGCCGAGCATCTGGAGCTGATGAAGCCCATGTACGACTATCGCTACATGATAATGGACAATACCAATATGGAGGAGACCGTATGGGGCACCTACAACATCGACTACTCCGACGATGGAGGCACCTATAGCTGGATGTACCCCTTCAACTGCACCCAAGTGAAGGTCGACCGCGACAACAACAGCAACTGCTGGCAGTGGCTCGCCGCCAACATGGCCTTCACCGAGGAATACTATACCGTCAACGGTCTGCCCATCACGGAGGATCCTGAATTTGACTACGCAGGCCGCTACGACCTTATTGATGTGCCCGAGGAGTATTACTACCTCGCAGCCGAGAACGAGCAGACAGCTCGTATGCACTTCGGTCGCGAACCTCGCTTCTACGCCACCTTCGGTTTCGACCGAGCCCGTGTACGCTCCCATGCCCAACTGTTGACACTGAAGATGCGTAGTGGCGAGGTCAACGGCCGTTCTACCGCCGACCCCGACTGGAACATCTCGGGCTATGCCATCCTCAAACTCATCCACCCGTCGTGGAACCACCAGCAGGCGCAGATCACCAAGGCTCCCTGGCCCATCATCCGTCTGGGCGAGCTGTATCTCGACTATGCTGAGGCCCTCAACGAGGTAGAAGGCCCGTCGGCCGAGGTGATCCACTATCTCGATGCCATCCGCGAGCGTGCCGGCATCCCCGGCGTCATGGAGGCGTGGGCCAAGAGTCGCACCCCCGGCAAGCCCTCCACCAAGGAAGGCATGCGCGAGATTATCCAGCAGGAGCGCAACATCGAGTTGGCCTACGAAGGGTTTCGCAACGAAGACTCGCGTCGCTGGCTGAAGGCTGTCGACTGGTTTAACGGTGAGGTGACGGGTTGGAACTACGAGGCCACTGACGCCGAGGGCTACTACCACAAGCGCCAGAATCCTCAGATACGTCAGTCGTTTGGTGTGCGCAATTATTTGTGGCCCATCGTCACCGATGAGATTGTCAAGAACAAAAACCTCGTCCAGAACCCCGGGTATTAATCAGCCGCCAGACCATCATTTAAGATAACTTACTAATAAATAACATTATGAAAGCAAGATATAAAGCAATCGCGCTCGGGCTGCTGGCATTGGGCTTGGCCGTGGCACCGTGTCTGACGAGCTGCAGCGACGACGACACCACGACGCTCGCCGCCGTCACCGAGGTGAGCTATATCCCCACCAGCGGTGGCGCCATCATCACCTTCAAGGCCCCGCTCGACAACAACCTGCTCTACGTCAAGGCCGAATACACCAACTCGCTCGGCGAGGAGGTCTACAACGTTGTGAGCATCTACGACAACAAGATAGAGATCGAAGGCCTTGCCGACGAGAGCAAGAGCTACGAGGTGCGCCTCATAGCCGTCGACAAGAATGGCGGAGAGTCGCCCATCACCACCATCATGGTGACCCCCGGCCGCTCCTATATCAACGTCATCAAGGACAACCTCAACATCGAGACCCTCCTCGGCGGTATCGAGATCACGTGGGAGAACACCAGCGGCAAGCCCGTCTACGTCACCCTCATCTACAAGCCTGCCGACGACCCCAACGCTGAGGAGACCTACTACTACTTCCAGTCAAAGAACGAGCGCGTCAAGGAGCGTCTGCGCGGCATCACCCCCGGCCACTACACCATGAGCTACATCGTCGAGGACCTCTCGGGCAACAAGACCGAGGCCGTCACCCTCCCCGATGGCGTAGACATCAAGGAGGAGATGATGATACCCAAGTATATCGACAACGCCGACGATAGCCGCACGTATATCTGGACCCTCGTGGCCGACCAGACCACCCTCATCAACACCACCAACCTCTGGAACTGGTGTCCCTCGGCTTGCGACGGCAAGAACGAGTATGTCTTCGATGGCATCATCAACAGCAATAGCGACTACTCCACGCGCTCCAACTTCACGAGCGTCTACAAGTGGGACGGTGGCTATGGCAAGCCTTTCCCCTTCGACACCGACGAGATGGATATCGTCATCGACATGGGCCACACTTACATCGTGTCGCGCATCAAGGCGTGGACCCGCGCCCATTGGTGGGGCTGGCAAGACTATGCTTGGATCTGGGACGACAGCTCGTATCTCAGTTGGGATATGGCCTACTACAATAGCAACGCCCTGAAGACGTTCCGCATCTATGGCTCCCTGGATGGCGTCAACTACAAGGTGATCAACGAGTGTGAGATTGCCGACCCGACCTACAAGACCTACGACGACTATGGCAGCGACGGCACGGCCTGGTATGAGAAGTCGAGCGATGGCGGCCTCCACACTGTGACTCGTCCCAGCGATGAGGACTACGAGCGCGCTCAGGAGGGCTTTGAGTGGGACCTCTCGTCGCTCTCCGACCCCGTGCGCTACATCCGCATCCGATATGTCAATGCGTTTGGTTCCAACCCCGACTTCCTCAACGGCCTCTCCGAGCTGACGCTCTACGGCGCCCTCGACGAGGATGAATAAGGGAGGGGCAATGATGACCTTAAAAGCTGAAAAGCTAAAAAGGGTAAGAACTTAAGAGTGTAAAAGCTAAAAAGATAAGAACGATGAAGATAATACCTTTCATGATAGCCGCGATGATAGCGGCAATGATATGCGTCTTGGCGAGCTGCTCCTCGATGGACGACAACTACGAGGACTACATCAACCGCCACACCACCTACGCCGAGAAACTCTCCATCGCCGAGACCGGCTATATGAGCGTGCCCGAGGATGGCGCCATCACCCTCTACTGGACCCTCCCCACCAACCGCATCGAGGGCGTGGAGATTATCCGTCGCGAGAGCACCACGGTGACCGACACCGTGCGCCTCGGGCTGGTGGAGGAATACACGTTTCGTGGTCTCGCAATACAGAGCCATGAATTCTCGTTGTATACCATAGACGTGTTTGGCAATCGGTCAGTGCCCGTCACAGTGACACTCATCCCGCTCCATGAGCGCAACGGCGACGCCGAGCGCGTGGAGGAGGAGGAAGAATAATAATGAAAAGCATCTTTTTATCATTACTGGCGGCCTCGTTGCTCCCGGCATGTGCCGGGCGCGGCGAGGCTTCTGCCTCTTCCGAGGAGTTGCCCCCCATTTTTCCGGACTATGTGGGGGTGACGGTGCCGCGCACGATAGCGCCGCTCAACTTCCTCGTGGAGGGCGCGGAGGCGTTGCGCGCCACCATTCTCGATGCTTCCGGGCGCGAGGCGCTGCGAGTGGAGGGGGATGGCGACATCCGCTGGCCCCTCGACCGTTGGCAGGAGTTGCTCGCCGCCGGCCACGACAGTCTCAGCGTCAGGCTGGAGGTGTGGGACGCCCAGCATCCCGACGGCATCGCCTATCGCCCCTTCACCATCTATCTGTCGTCCGACCCCATCGACTCGCATATTGTCTACCGTCTGATAGAGCCCGGCTACGAGCCGTGGCACAAGATGGGCATCTACCAGCGCTCACTCTCCTCATGGGATGAGGAGGCGTTGGTGACCAATCACGAGGACAACGGTGTGTGTATCAACTGCCACACCTCGCTGCGCCAGTCGCCCTCCACCTACCTCTACCACCGCCGTGGTCCCGGGGGAGGGACGGTCATAGTGCGCGATGGCGAGGAGACGCTCATCAACCTCAAGGAGACTGGCCCTGGCTTGCAGGGCGTCTACCCGGCGTGGCACCCCGACGGCCGCTACGTGGCCTTCTCGTCCAACGCCACCCACCAGTCGTTTTTCTCCCAGGGGGAGAAGGCTCTGGAGGTCTACGACCTCAGCAGCGAGCTTATCTTGCTCGACACGGATAGTATGCAGGTGTTGACCGATGAGCGGTTTACGGAGCCGACGTCGTGGGAGACGTTTCCCTCGTGGAGCCCTGACGGGCGCCAGCTCTACTTCTGCACGGCGCCAGCCGACAGTCTGATGCCCCACGGATATACGGGGGTGAAGTATGCCATCGTGAGGGTGGATTTCGACCCCTCGACGGCCACGTTTGGTGAGCAGGTCGACACAATCTATCATCCGGCGTATAGCGGTGGTAGCGCGTCGATGCCGCGCTTGTCGCCCGATGGGCGCTATCTGCTCTTCACCGAGGCCGCATGTGGCACGTTCCCCATCTGGCATTCCGAGGCCGACCTGCGTATCCTCGACCTCCAAGCTCAGCGCGCCGTGGACTGTCGGCGGCTCAACAGCAGCGAGGCAGAGAGTTTTCACTCGTGGTCGTCCAACGGGCGGTGGATACTCTTCACGAGTCGCCGCATGGACGGGCGTCATACGCGGCTCTACATCGCCCACATGTCGGAGGACGGGGAGATAGGGCGGCCGTTTATGGTGCCCCAGAGGGTGGCCGCCGACCATTATCTCCGCCAGCAATCCTTCAACGTCCCAGATTTTGTGGCCAGGAGGGGCGGCTCGCCAGGGCGCCCTTAGCAAATAAACATTTTTATCTCCCCGAATATGACTCTATCATCCACTCTCTCCCTCCCCAGGCGGCGCTCGCTGTCGCTCTCGCGGCCGAGCGCTCTGGCGCTCTGTCTCTCTATAGCCTTCGCGCTCTGCCTCTCTGTCTCTCTGACCTGGGGGCTTGTTTACCCTGACATCCTGCTCCACGAGGAGGAGATAACGTTTTACGCGGCGACCACCGACTATTATCATCTCTACTATTCGCTGCCGGCCGACCTGCTCAAGGTCGTGGCTGGCTATGTGGCGTCGTGGTATGGCGAGGTGTGGCGCGGAGTGATGATACAGACACTGGCAGTGTTGGTGGTGGCGCTGGTGGGACTATGGGTGGCGCGGCGGCTGTCGCGAGGCCGCTGGTGGATGGTGCTGGGGCTTGTGCCGGCGATGGTGATGGCCGTAGGCCAGACCCACAACACCACCGTCTACTATACCATCTGCTGGGTGGCAGCGGCGCTGGTGGCTGGAGGTGCTATAGGCCTTATAGGGCTTATAAGGCTTATAAGCCAGAGAAGGAGTATACGCCCCATAGGCCCTATAAGGCCCATAAGGCCTATGCGCTCTCTCTGGGCGATAGGCCTTATAGGGCTAATAGGACTTATAGCCACCCTCACGGGCATGCTCCGCAACCCCACGGCGCGCCATTATCAGTGGATGCAGCAACTGGAGCATCGCGCGTTTGCTTACGACTGGGAGGGTGTTCTGGAGATGGTGCCTGAGGGATATGAGGGTATCACCGAGGTGTCGCTACGCTATTTCTTGTTGGCGTTGGCGCAGACGGGGCAGCTCGAGGAGCGGTTGTTTGACTTCCCGGTGAGCAAGCCGGGGGACTTTTTCTTGGAGGACAAGAACCCGGTGGCGTTTAGGTTCAACTCGTTGTTTTTCTGGTGTCTGGGGGTGCCGAATGAGGCTATTCGTTATGCGTTTCAGGAGAGCCAGAAGGGGGAGGCGGGGCTGGCGTTTGGTCCGCTGCGGAGGCTGGTTGACTGGAACTTGCAGCGGGGTGATCGCCGACAGGCAGCGTATTATATGCGGCTCCTGGCTCAGACGCCGCAGCACGACACGTTTCTGCGCACGCGCCGGTTGTTTCTCAACCAGGCGCCGAAGAGCGAACCGCGGAGGTATGTGTTTCTGATAACCAACGACCTGAGGGTGAACGCGTCGTATGTGTTGGAGTTGGATTCGGGGAATCGGCGGGCGCTGGATTATCTGGTATGTTGTTTCTTGTTGGAGGGGGATTATGAGTCGGCGGCGGATGCGCTGGCAGCCTACTGGCCGGCTGACGAGCCGCTGCCGCGCGCCTATCGCGCGCTCATGGCGCGCTAAGGGGCAATCCGGATGGCACAAGGAGGGGCCGGCGGCCTCGCGGCCCCCAACAGGCGAGGGCTGACCTTAAAAGCTGAAAAGCTAAAAAGGGTAAGAAACGTCGCTGGCTGGGTGGCAGCGAGGGGGATCTTAGCCTTTTTAGCTTTTCAGCTTTTAAGGCCCTCAAGGGCGCTGGGGGACGCGGCTGAGGCAGCCGCGGTACATAGGCGGCTGAGGCAGCCGCACTACATAGCAAAGCCATCCGGGGGAGAGGCCACCCGGATGGCTGAGTAACAACTAACAAATTAACAAAATTTTATTTTAAGAGGAGCTTGTAGGAGCGTTGGGGAGCACCATCGGCGCGGTAGACGGTGAGTATCGCTAGACAACGACGCGAGCAGGCGATGGAGGCCACACTCTGCGGCGACGCATAGAAGTGTGTCGCCAGACGCCGTCCTTGCAGGTCGTGGAGTTCGAGCCCCGTGACATCCTCGCTGGTAGCGTGTACCGTCACGACACCCTCCTCAATCTCCACATACATCGACTCAGCCTCGTCGTCGAGCAGCGCGCTGCGCCGCAGCGAGTAGCGCCCCACGGTGGAGGTAGCCTCGGCGAGGACCACTTCTTCGTCCAAAGGATAGGTGAGGCCGGTGACGTTGTCGACCAGACTCCACTCGGAGATATCCCAAGCAGCATTGGCCTCAAACGACAGCGTCACATCCTGCTGGCCATCGACGATGATACCCAGCGGTATCTCATCCACAACCGTCATCATCTGATAACCTTGCAGACGACTACCCTGTGGCGCCAAACCAAACACCATCAGACCGGGACGCACCTCATCGTCAATCATCATCTCGCAAGCCACATCCTCTTCGGCCATGATAAGCATACGAGCCGACGCGGTAGTGGTGCGAACAGTGGTGGTCAACGTAGCGCCTGAGGGCTTCTGGCTGTTGACATCCTTCTCCGTGAACAGGTCCATCTGGTCAACAAAGACAGTTGCCGAGAGGATGCTGTCAGCCTTAGAGCAATTGCTCTCCTCAATGCAAAGGAATACCGACTGCATAGGAGCGATGTAGCGCTGGCCTTCGATACCTTCGAGCGACTTACCATCCGTGGACAGTTTCCAGAGGGCTTTCAGGTCGGGATTGTAGTACGTGCCATCCTCGTTGGCAATGGCCTCGCCAGTGCGCTCGGTATCGACAAACTTCAAGTACTTGATGACATCCTTATTGTGCTGCATGAAGCTGAGCACATCGATGCGACTCATAAACGGATTACCGAAGACGAACCAATACTGTGAGCTTTCGCTTGTATAGCTGACCTGCTTGTTGGAATTAGCCTTCAACGTTACGCTCAGCGACTCATCCTTGTCGATAGGATACCAGTGGCGAGCCACCTCATAGTCGCTGCCATCAATGTTGACCTTCTCGCCACCATAACCAAGATACGAATCCTGCACGGTAGCATCGAGTATGCACGAATGTTTCTGATCTTTGTCCTCCCAGATGAAGCGGCCCACCTCGGCATATTCGTCGGGGTCTTTTCTCCAGTAGTCGGGCACCTCTTGGCCGGATACAGGGTTGACATAACCGCCTGTCTTCTTGTCGCCGCGAGTAGTGAAGTCGTAGACGAAGTTGTTGGCACCGATACGGTTGCCATCATCATCGTTCAACCAGTCGGCCATGATGTCCTGATCGTAGTCTGAGTAGTACATATAGGCATCATGCTCCTTGGGGAATCGGAAGTAGAAGAGAGGCACCGCGGAGGTGTCAACCTCCATGTTGTCTACCCACACATTGTAGCCACGGCCAAGTTCATACGAGGTGTTGACAGCGTTGAAGTTGTGGCTCCAGAGAGAAGCTTTCCACCAGTCGGCATTCTCCTTATAATCCTTGCCATTGTAGGAAGTGGTGGTAGGAAGCATAGAGCCATCCTTCATCAGTTTGTCATAACCCACCTCTTGGAACATACGGTGGAATACCTGCGGGTTGAAACGATAGCCGGGATAGCGATTGTTTTCCCACGACGATTCATCGTTCTCGGTGGCCCAGGTCACGGAGGTCATTCTTGTGAAGTAGTCTCCATTGGCCTCTGCGCCGAGCGCTGCGGTGTTATAGCGCATAAACATATCGCCGGTATACATCTGTTTGAACGGCGCAGAGAAGGTGTAGTAGCGGTTTGGCGCGGGAGCCCACTCAGCCCATGCCTTTACATAGTTGAGGTTGGAGGCCACGTTGACATACGCCTCTGGCTCGAAGTGGATGTAGTGTACGCAGAACTCATCGCCCTTTACATCCTCTACATCTATCGCCGTATACTCGTCGTAGTTGATATCCTTGCCATCCACTGTCTCAGTCTCCTCATAGGTAGCCATCAAGACGGGATAGTAATCGCAATCGGAGGGGATAATAACGTCGGTGCAGCAGTAGGGCGTACCTTCGGTCCAGTTGCTCCAGTTGTCCCACGAGGCGTTGACGGTTTTCTTGAGCCAAGTGGTCCGTAGAGGATGCACCCAGAAGGTAGCGCTGTGGAGCAACTGATTTCCTGTGGAGAAGAAGCCCACCTCATGCAGACCCGAAGCCGAAGGAGTGTAAGTGACGGAGAACTCGCCCTTCTCGTCGGTTGAGAAGTGGATATGTTCGCCCGAGCGATACTTCACGGTTGTCTCCTCGGAGTTTTGGGTCTCATAGTAGACCACCTCGCGCTTCATTTCCTCGATGATATAGTATACCTTGCCATCTTTCGTGAGATGGATTGTAGTGTAAGTGCCTTCAGCATCGCTGTCAACAGTGCTAACTACTGTCTTGGTATAGCTATCAAAGTCTTTGATCTCGTCCTCGTAAGTGTAGGTATCATACTCGGTGCGAATCACGTTGCCTTTCTCATCCTTCACCTCTCGCATGGTGGGATTGCCATCGGCGTCGAGATTGATAGCATAGGTCGTAGTGTTGACATACGACTTCTCAATTAGCCATGACAGATGTTCGTCGGTCTTTCCAGTCGACTCGTTGAGATACGTGCCATAGAGATATATGGTCTCTTTTATCAAGTTGCCGTCGCCATCATACTCTTTCTCTATCGATTCTCGATAACTGTTGTAATCGGGAACATTATCGGTGTATGTGGCGCTCTTATAGCTATAGCCAGTCACTACAGTATTGCCCTCATCATCGGTGCTTGTTATGGCCGAGTAGGTATACTGAGTGCGAGTAATCCACAGTTCGTTGACAACCTTGGTGTAGTAAACCACCTCGTTGGTTCGGGTCTCGGTAATCTCATCACCGTTGCTGTCCAGTTCGCCAGTCCATACTTCCTGAGATTCTTCCTTGTAGTATTCGGTTACGCTCTGCACCAAGTCGCCCTTTTCATCTCGGGTCTCGGTGACGTGAGTCTTATAATCAGCGGTATTCACTAAAGCAAAATCAGCAGCTGAGATTTCTACGAGGTCAGAGACAAGCACGGTTTCGATGTCGGCTTGATACCACTTATAGGTAGTGGTTACTACCTCCTGAGTTCCAAGGGAAGTATCGTCGGGGTTAATATACTCTGTGCTATACGACTTTAAGATATAGACCTTGTAGTAGTAGACCTTATCTGCATCGCCCTCCTTGTAGAACTCATGATGCTCTTCAATCACGCGATTCTCTTCGTCGAGCTTCTTGCGAGTGATATCGTAGACATACGTCTCATCGCCTATCACGAGGTAGCCGTCTTCATTCAGTTTGGCTGTAAGTTCAGTACCCTCTGCATCGTCCACAGCGTTGTAGAGCTGCTCCGACGGGTCATTGTCGGGGGAGGTGATGAGCATGTAGTATTCGTTGTCAACGGGACCCTTGCCAGTGATGACGAGTGGTTGGCCAACGCATGTCTCGCCCGGCTCAATGTTGGTGATGGTCACCTCACACGACTCCTGGTCCATACAGTCGGGGATACCATCGTTGTCCACGTCGCCACGGATGAAGAGGCCGTAGAGTTTCAATACCTGCAGGGCGCTGACCACCTTGCCCACCTCGATACGCACCTCGTCGTAGGTTTGCTGAGGTTGCACGATGATATAGTTCTTGTCGCCGTAGCCACCCACCTTAGCGCCGACTACCGACCACTTCGTAAACTCCTCGCCAGTGGCCACGCCGTTGTAGTAGGTCTTAAGTGTCAACCACTCGCCCACGCTCACGTTGGCAGCGTAGGTCTCCTCGGAGAAGAGCAGACCGAGCTGGTGGCGATAGTCGAGCGTGCGACCAAGATGTACAGCGATAGTAAGACCCGAGCCCACGGTCACCGTGTTCTCCACCATACAGTAGCTGTCCTCATCGTCGTCAACGAGGAAACTAAGATTGTTGATGACGTTGGCCACCGTCACGCCGGAACCATACGACGTGTCGTCGGCATTGATGCGGGTGTGATGCTGGGCGTTGGAGAGGAGTTCGGCGCCGCAATAGAGAGGATTCTCCGTGGCGTCAGCGTCGAGGTCGTAGAACGCGTAGTAGATCCTTATCTGGGTAGTCTGAAGATTCAGTACACCCGATGTCCAGAGCTGGAACTCGTCAAAGCGTATGGGGTTGCCATCCGAGTCGTAGCGAGGCACGCGGATGCTATAGCGTATCTTCTCCGTCTTGTTGGAGCCACCGATACCAGCGCTCACAGCGTTGTTCTCCTTGATGAGTGCGCGGTAGGTCTCGGCTGCGCCGCTGGTGGTTTCTACAGAATTATCATAGCAGCGTATCTGCAAGAACTGCAGAGCGCTGAGGTTTAGCACCGTAGCCGTAGCCTCGACCACAAAACCGATACACATATCATGCTCGGCCGTGGCGCCATCAAAGAAGTATCGGCTTTCGGTAGTACCTGCTGGCACGTCTACCTTATCTCCATCCTCGTCAGTAGCTGATTGCACTTTCTTCACACCAATGATATACTGGTTGCTGGCCAGGCTGACATTGGCAGGAATATAAGCGTATTTCTCAAACATATCTTCCCCTTCGAGGAGGATATTTTGCTTGTCCTTTGCGCCTTGAGAAGTGGAGATAAGCGAACCGCTACTCTGATGTATCTCTGAGCTTATCTCGTAGGAGGTCTTTACAGTTAGCTGTTTATGTTCGTCCGCTGGGTCTTGGACATATTCAGTCTTTTCGCCCACTATTGGCACGTTAATCTCAATATCATTCTCGCCGAAGTTGGCCATATTGATGGTCACGTAGTCCACGCACCCATCGGCGGTTTCTGCCTTGAAGATATAGACGTTGTCGTTGGTCTCATACATGATGTTGCCGTTGGCATCCTTCACCACCTCGCCTGTGACAGGATCGGTCATCGCCCAGCTAAGGCCAGTGACATAACCATTCTCCGTCACCTTCAGGTTGGGGTTGCCATCGTTCTCGCAGATGCTCCAGGTGACGCTCAGACCCGAGGCCGAGTAGAGTTGGAGTGTCTCTTGGTTGACGCAGACGTTGGTAGATGCGCGTGGCTTGATGTCGCAGTGATGAGGTATCTCTGGCGGTTCGTTGACGAAGGCATAATACACGCCCATAGCGCCGAGGTTGACGCTCAAGACGGTGTGGAAACGTATCTCAGCGCCCGAGAAGGGCACTGAGGAGGTGATGCAGCATGTGCCATCGCCACCGCTACCCACGCCGAGGCCGAGCACGGTGCCACTCACAGTCTCCTCCTGCACCTTGTTGCCACGGCGGTCGAAGAGGATAACGCGGATCCACGAGCCCACATCGAGCGTCAGCGCCGAACCGAAGTTGTACTTAAAGCCCACCTCGGTGCCGGCCTCAAAGACGTTGTCGTAGTTGGTCGCGCTGAGATTGTTGACATCTTTCTTCTCCAGCATAAACTTCACGCCACCCTGATAACCCGCGGCGATGATAGGCGTGATGGCTGCCACGTCGTCAACGAGGGGACAGTTGGTGAAGTCTTGCACCTCGTTCTTGAGCATCGGGAAGGGGATACCAAGTAGGAAGGGATTCCAGCCCTTGGCGTAGTCAAACACGATACGCTCATCCTCGCTGATGGTGCCTTGCTCTTGACAGAATTTGGTCAACTTATGCAGACCCTTGCAGGTACAGTTGGCTTCAAACGTGTCGTAGAAGGAGGTATAGCTGATAGCTGGGTTGAGGTTGCCAGTCGTGCCGTAGATGTTGTGGTTGGTGATGGTAAACTGCTGAGCGGAGCCTACAAAGGCATATTTTATCTTCATCAGGTCGCCAAGGTTGACCTGCACACCGCCAGCGCGATCGAGCGAAATCTCGTCGAATACCCAGTCGCTCGTGGCAGTGAGGAATATCGAGGCATCGTCGGAGCCTGGGATCTTCACCAGCGAGAGCGTGATACCGCCAGCGTTCTGGCCCTCGGAGACAGTCTTCGTGCCGAGGTACTCGCCATCGCGGTAAAAACCGATGGTCATCACGTTGATCACATCAAGACTAAGACCCACCGAACCGCTTGAGGCTACGATACAGAAACCTGCCTGGGTGCCGGCAGCGTAGTAGGCACCCATGTCACGGACAGCCACAAGGGGTCCCACGGTGACATCGGCAGAGACTACGGAGTTGAACGAACCGAAGTCGCTCACATCCTCATTGGTGACGTTGCCGAGGTTTTTTACCCACGAGCCAACGCCCACGCTCTTGATGAGTTTGTTGATTGTACACTCGTCGCCCACCAGTGCGCGGCGGTTGGAGAGATAGCGGTATTCCACGCCGCCAAATGTCTCGTGGAAGATGCGCTTGGAGGCGTTGGAGGGAGCGAGCGATTCCCAGAACGACTTGCTCTCGTAGTCGGTGGAATTGGAGTATTCCTCCCACGTGGGGACATACTGGTTAAACTCCGGGTACTCGTCGCTGGGGAAAACCTCTTGGTAGAGAGGGCGCGTGTAGTCGAGCGACGTACACTTGGTGTTTTTCGACGGCGACTTGGCGGCAGCCTCTGTATGGCGGTCTTTGATGTCGTGGTATGTAGAGTTGCTCTCGTCGATATCGCCATAGATACCGGCGCGATAGTGGAGCAGGTAGTCTTCGCTGAGCTCGCGCTCCCAGTCGATACCAGCGTAGGAGGGTAGCGCCAGCAGCGTGGCTGTCGCGAGGGCAAGAGCGGGTCTAACAAACCTGTATGTGAAGTGATGAAGCATAGGTCTTATTGCTCGGTTACGTGTTTATATTCAAGATAATCATCCGTGTCATTAATGATAATCTTGTATTTGTGGTTGCGGCGGAAAAAGAACTCATTTTCGTATGTATCTGGAGAAATAACTCCAGTGGCAGTATCAAAAGTTTGTACGTTAGAAGGTTTGAGCAGACCATTATTTGCATAAGCAATACCATCACTATTTGATTGTTCTCCTCCTACCGCCCTTAGGGCTAACATAGTTTTAGATGGCAAGATATAAAATGAGGTTTTTACTCCAGTTTTAGGCACGGTGTATCTCCCATCACCCATTTTCCCGAAATAAGAGATACAAGTCCAAGATTGATTGCCTTCTGCGGTAGAACCTTCATAAGCACTATTATCATTTATTTCTGAGGGATAGTTATCAAGTTTTACTAACCACATGTTAGTTTGAGTATGTGAGGCCATCATCCAAAGATGACGAATTCGAGTAAGTATACCTGTTCCATTTAAAGTATTTACATTATTAATCTCGACATCTACTTTTGCTACAGCTCTATAAAGAATACCGGTGAGGGGTATATCAACTTGGTACTGACCCTCATCATCCACATCGGCATAAGAAATTGTCTTTTTTGAACTTCCTTCTCGTGTCAGATAACCATAAAAATATTGAGGACAAGCTACAAAGTTCTGGTTAAGGCCATTTATTTTTGAGCCATTCCCCGCACCGTAATACGCTGATATTTCGGTATCTTTACCTTTGCCACCATCTTCAATCACATACATACGAGCAAACGCTTCTTCTATATGCTCTGCTGGGTCGATGTAAAACCAATTTTGCTCACCATTGCCTGGCTGATAGTTTTTATTAGACGGCCAGCCATTTTCAGCTGTATAGTATTTAGAATTATCTTCAGGGAAGACGCTTGCATATTGGTACTGTTTACTCGTATCATAAGCCAAAGCTATTACACGATATTCCCAGCCTTTGATGAGCTTGATGTAGCCAGTGGCTTCATAGTGGTAATGGGACTTTTGGTAGTAGTCATGACCAACAGTTTTGATGGTGGTGCGGAGATACAGGTGGTTGCTGGCATCCTGGAGCAGGGGGTCAGCAGAGTCAGCAGAGTCAGCAGAGTCAGCACGGCGCTTGTAGGTGAGGATTTCCACTTGGTAAGTACCTCCTTTTACATCATCCCAGCCATCTAGCCAATTGCTGCCAGAAGAGGAGGGTGGCAAGGCTCGGGAGTCGGTGCCATCCTCATCCACGCCCCAGTCGCTGCCGATGTAGACGGTGAAGGGGACGAGGCGGTATTCGTTGCCGTCCTCGTCGATGCCTTCGAGGGGAGTGTCGGTGGTGGAGGGGTCTTCGGGGTTGTCGTTGGGCAGAATAGGGTCGTCGCTCGTCTCCGAGGAGCAAGCGACGATAGTGGTGGCTGTCAGCAGTGCTGCGGCCAACTTATAGAGTGATAGTATGGTTTTTTTCATAACTGGGTTCTACTTCGAGGGTGAATTCGAGCTCAACGCCCGTTCCTATGTTATATATTTTGCCTGTAATGTCTATGCGGATGTTGGAATAGAAGTAATACGTCATGTCGTCCATGTTGTAGATCTGCAGACCGTTGAACGTGTCGGTTTGCACCACGCCGTCTTTGTTGGTGACTATCTGCGTCACGCCCTGAGCATTCTTGGCCCACTTGTACTGTGTCACGTCGCGATACAAGCGGCTGCTGTAAACCTCGAGATGGTCCTCAAACTGCACGCCGTGGGCGCTCAGCGCCTGCGCCTTGCTGACATTGTCGGTGGTGTTGGCCACGATAACGCGGTTGTCGTCCTGGGCTATCACGAAGTCCTTGTAGCGGCGGATGGGGGCACCGCCGTTTTCCCAGTCGTCATCCTGCATGTTGTAGTGGACGCGCATGATGAGGACGGAGCCAGCCGTGGAGGGAAGCATAAACGACGAGAGTGTACATTCGCCAGTGGTGAGGGTGGCTCCGCTATCGTCCTTGGAGTAGGGTATGTCGGCAGCGTTGATGGTGGCTATCATCGTCTTCTCCGTCTCGAAATACTCTGGATGGGAGGTGAGGTCCGCGGCTGTTAGTTCGGTGATGGGGTAGAAGCACCATTTGTCTTTCGTGTCAATGGGGCTCAGCGACTCGCCGCCTACGCTTGTGCCAGCGTCAACGTATGCTCCATGATCGCCCCAGAGCAGGGTATATTTAGGCACGTTGGTAGCCAGCAGGTCAATGCGAGGAATAAAGTCGAGTTTGTCCTTCGTGTCGTCCTCCACAATCTTGTCGCCATCCTTCTTGAGATAGGAAACCGTTGTCTTGGGGATAGCGGTGACGTTGAGGTTCACCTGGCTGACGAAGCGAAAGAGATGGCCACGGAGATAGGTCTCCCATCCATTTATCCAATCGGTAGTTGCATTATACTTAGCATGAAAAATCGATGAATAATTAGAGTATCCACCTGGCTCTAAGATGTATGATTCGTAAGTATATCGATCGGGAAAGGTCTTTTTTACTTCATCGTCGTAAAAGGTGAGTCGCCCAAAAAACATTTCTGGGATTGTTATCTTTTTATAACTATCAGTAGCCTCTGAGTAAGACTTAGATGCAGTGTTATACTTGTCATATGTTATGGATTCAGTGGTTGCATCCTTTATCTTGACATTTACAGATGAAACGTAAGCAGTAGTTCCTGAATTTACTGCGGAATAGGTTATAAGAGAATTATCTGCATCAGTAAAAGCTAGAGCAGGGAATGAAAACCATGTATCCGTATTGTTTTCTACGAGGGTCTTTAAATTATATTCTGATTTTCCCCATTTGTTGACAGAAGAAATGTTCCCTTGAGCCTCTCCAGTAGTAGTGTGAAGAAGGTCGGCAGTGAAAGTGGTGTTGCCTGCGCCAGCAGTAGCTAATCCTATTGAGGAGTAAGTAGCCTTTGTCCCATCAGTTGTTCGGAAAGGAAAGAAGAAAACCTTGTTGGCCTTGCACTCCCCGGTGAGATGCGGGAGGGTGGAGGCGGCGCGGGAGGAGGTGATGTCGTCAAAAGGACCGCCACCGTGAGCCACGATGTAGGCTTCGGTGGCGTTCTCGGGCAGTGTGTCGCCGCCGGTGGGTGCGTCTACCTTGTCTTCGCAGCCTGCCAGCGCTATGACGGCGAGTAGGGATATAGTATGGTTGATTGCCTTGTGCATATATGTGTTGTTTATGAGGATGGGAGGGGAACGGCCTCAAGGGGCTTAGTCCACCCAGTCCATATTGATGTCAAAGATAATCTGCCAACTACCTACGCCGATGATAACGTCGGTCATGTCAACGAGGTCGAAGGGAGTGTCCGTACCGTCCGAGACGTTGTAGTTGCCTATATGGTAGAAGTTGTTGGCGAGGATGGGGAATACGTATTTTCCCTCGTAGGTGATGTTGTCTGACCAGTCCACCTTCGAGCCACTGTCAATCTTTACGGGCTTTTCAGTGATTATAGACTCCGTAGATTTATAAGAACCATCAGCGTTGAAAAGGTAGTCGCCAGTATTAGCATCCTTTTCATAGTCTCGTGTTAAGAAGCAGAAACGGAAGGTAGATTGAGAGGCAACAGCCTCAAGGTCATTATCTGGCTCTTGAAATGCTGGTATAGGTTGAGGAACCATAAAAGTGGCAACTAGAGGTAGAGCGTCTTTAAATTTACTTTCCGTGTTAGTATTGATATTAACGTAGTAAGCATCAAGAACGTAAACCCCATCATTTTTCTTGTCGCATGCATCCTGATATGCTGCATCGTTTACGGTAGTCGTTAGTATTCGACGTTGAGCTATGGTTCCAACTGCGTCAGCACACTGTCGATTATGGGCCTTTATACTGTTTGTTAAATCTGAATTGGCCTCGAGAGCTACACCGCTACGGTAGACATCAGTTGCAACAGTGGTTTCGAGGTTGTTGACGTAGAGCAGCACACCGGCCACGGCGCGATACATCGTGATGTCTACGCCGAGGCGACCTTCCTTGTCGCTCTGGACGGCCATGCCTACGCCGTTGTAGCTTAGGGCGGTGCTGTTCTCCTCGTGGCTCAGACCAGTGAAGATCTCCGAGGGGGTTGTGGGACCAGCGAGGGAGGTAAGGCGCACATCCTCGAGGGTGGTTTTGCCCTCTATCAGGCTGTCGCGGGGCGTTGTGCCGTCGGCAGCGTATGGAGAGAGCGTGGGGTCGTGGAGACTCCAGTAGCGTGTTGGGCGGGCAGCCTGTGGTGTGCCGTTAGTTTCCAACGTCTCGTCGAGGTCGTCGCGACCCACGGCGAGGAGTTTGTACCAGCGGTTGGCGTTTAGCTTGTAGCCCTGGAGGGAGTAGACGTGGTATTCTATGTTTTGCACGGTCCACACCTCATCCTTCTCGAAGGCCTTGACGTAGATGTAGGGTACGGAGACCCCGGCGTTGTTGCGGTCGAGGGGACGGTAGTAGACGAAGGGGCCGTCCTCGGTGGCGCTCTCGAAGAGGTAGATGCGCACGTTGGAGCACTGCTGCCAGTCGTCGGTGGAGTAGAGGGGACGCTGTGTGCGCGAGGAGGAGGTTGAGCCCTGATTGAGGCCGAGGCGCAGGGTGATGTCGGCGGTGGTGGTGGTAGGGGAGGAGGGAGATGAGGGCTCGTTGGG
>JAJBVL010000082.1 GCA_020859845.1 Bacteroidales bacterium | reverse complement strand
AGCTTTCGCAGTGCAGCGGCCCTCCGCTGCTCTTTAAGCGTCGGCCCTCCGACGCCGCTTAATGGCCATCGCCTCGCGAGATTAATGGCCATCGCCTCGTGGGAGCCAGAGGGCTGGCTCAAAAAGAGCAGCGGAGGGCCGCTGCACTGCGAAAGCTACCGCAGAGAGGGGGGAGTTGAGAGAAGGTGAGAAGCAGGGGATTAACCGCGGCAAGCTTTGCGATAGAGGACGACAGCGATGACGAGATAGAGGAGGTTGGGGATCCACATTGCTACGATGGGGGATGTGAGACCCGAGACGGCAAACGAAGAAGTGACCGTCATGAAAAGGATATAGCTGAAACTCAGCGTCAGGCCTATACCAATGTTGATACCCATGCCGCCCTTGACCTTGCGCGTCGACAACGACATGCCAATGATCGTAAGGATAAACGCCGCGCCCGTCATGGCGTAGCGCCGCTCATACTCTATCTCAAAATTCTTAATGTTGGCCATACCACGCTCCTTCTGGCGCACGATATACTCGCGGAGGTCGGGGGTGGTCATCGTCTCGTGGTCATACTTGGAGATGAGGAAGTCGCGCGGCTCCATAGCTATCGTAGTGTCGAGACGATTGCCACGCGTGATAATCTCGCGTGTACCCTTGAAGTCGCGTATCATATAGTCGCGCACCTGCCAGTGGTCAAGTGTGTCGTAGCGAATTGACTGCGCCGTCAGACGCGACACCAGTTTCTTATTCTCAAACTTCTCAAGCGAAAACTTGTATCCTGTGGAGAGGGTGTTGTCATAGCGGTTCATATAGGCAATCTCGCCCTTGCCCACCTGAAGCTGGATGTTTGACTGATAATCGACACGCTTGTTCTTGACATACGTGTTGGTGTATTCATAGCGCTTTACGTTGGCCGGTGGGATAATATAGGCGCTGAGGATAAACGTGGCCAGCGCGATGACTGCCGCACTCACCATATAAGGACGCGCCAGGCGCGGATAACTCATCCCCGACGACAACATAGCGATAATCTCCGAGTTGTCGGCAAGCTTGGAGGTGAAAAAGATGACAGCGATAAAGGTGAACAGCGGGCTAAACTGATTGGCGAAGTAAGGGAGAAAGTTGACAAAGTAGTCGAACACGGTGGCCTTCAACGGCGCCTTGAGAAACGAATCGAGTTTCTCGTTGATGTCAAACATCACCGTGATGGCCAATATCAGCACGATGGCAAAGACATACGTGCCGAGAAACTTGCCAATGATATAGCGGTCGAGTAGAGTAAAGGGACGGAATGATTTCTTCATAAGCGGCGAGATACGTCAACTACCATCTGAGCCTTCCATGCTGGAAAGTCGCCAGCGAGGATATGCCGGCGAGCCTCGCCGACGAGCCAGAGGTAGAAAGCCAGATTGTGGATGGAGGCTATCTGCATGGCCAGCAGTTCCTGGCTTATAAAGAGATGGCGCAGATAGGCTTTGGTGTAAGCGCGGTCAACGTAGGAGGGTCCATCCTCCTGAAGGGGAGAAAAGTCGGAGGCCCACTTGCGGTTGCGCATATTCATGATGCCATGGCGCGTGAACAGCATGCCGTTGCGACCGTTGCGTGTGGGCATTACGCAGTCCATCATGTCGACACCGCGGTCGATGGCCTCCAGAATGTTGGCGGGTGTGCCTACGCCCATGAGGTAGCGCGGGCGGTCGGTGGGGAGAATTTCGTTGACCACTTCGATCATCTCATACATCACCTCGGTGGGCTCGCCAACGGCCAGACCGCCAATGGCGTTGCCCTCAGCGCCAAGCTCGGCTACGCGCTGCGCACTCTCGCGGCGCAGGTCGGCGTAGGCGCAACCTTGGACGATGGGGAAGAACGCTTGGCTATGGTCATAGCACGGGGTGGTCTCTTGGAAGTGGCGCCAGCCACGTAGGAGCCAGCGATGGGTGAGGTCGAGCGACTGTCGGGCATAGGCGCGGTCGGCGTCGCCAGGGGCACATTCATCGAGGGCCATCATGATGTCCGCTCCGATGGTGCGCTGAATGTCGACCACCCCTTCGGGAGTGAACACATGGCGCGAGCCGTCGATATGGCTACGGAAGTGGGCTCCGTCCTCCTTGAGCTTGCGGTTGGCCGACAGAGAGAACACTTGGAAACCGCCGCTATCCGTCAGTATGGGGCGCTCCCAGCCCATAAAGCGGTGGAGGCCACCAGCTTGTGCCATCAGCTCCATGCCGGGGCGCAGGTAGAGATGGTAGGTGTTGCCGAGGATAATCTGGGCATGGATATCATCGCGCAATTCATGCTGATGGACACCCTTGACGCTGCCAAGGGTGCCCACCGGCATAAATATTGGTGTCTCAATCGTGCCGTGGTCGGTAGTAATCAGGCCCGCACGAGCGCGAGTCCCCTGCGGGGAAGCTTCGAGTCTAAAATTCATCTATCTGGAACGATCCCCCACTTCGGGGCTATCTCCTGTAATTAGAAGAGCTTTTCGGGATAGAGGCCAGAGCGGTGGAGCTCGGCAAACTTCTCAACAACGCCGGGACGGTCGGCAGCGTAGGTGACACCAAACCACTTGCTATCGGTGTCGAGCACCTTGACGGTAGCCTCGCCATTCTTGATGAGAGCGTCGATACAGAGAGGGATAAAGAACTCGCTCTTGGGAGTGTTGATGTCGCGGTCGAGGAAGCGGCGGAACTCACGGTCGCTATAGTCGAAATAGTCGGGGGTGAAGCCCCAGAGGTTCATCGACACGGGCACCGAGGGGTCGAGCTTCTGCTCCTGGCCGTTCTCGTCGGTGAAGACGATTTCGCCCTTGTCGTTGTAGCTGATGGCTGTGCGCTCCACGACGGAGGTCAAGTGGCCATCCTCGGAGGTCTCGCATACGCCGCGAGCCACGGAGCCGTTCTCGGTCATTGTGTTGCCTACGCGGAAGCCTACCATGCAGTAGTCGCCCTTGCGGTCGCGTGGACGGCTGAGCTCCTTGGCTATCACCTCAAAAGCGTTGCGGCCATAGAAGTCGTCGGCGTTGATAACGGCGAAAGGCTCCTTGATGGCGTCGCGGCCCATGAGGACAGCGTGGTTGGTACCCCAGGGCTTTGAGCGGTCGGCCGGGCAGGTGTAGCCCTCGGGGAGCGCATCGATTGACTGGAACACCACCTCTACGGGTATGTGGCCTTCGTATTTGGAAAGTATCTTGTCGCGGAAGTCCTGCTCAAAGTCTTTGCGAATCACGAATACTACCTTGCCAAAGCCTGAGTGGATAGCATCGTAGATAGAGTAGTCCATGATGGTCTCGCCGTGGGGGCCGAGGGGGTCGAGCTGCTTGAGGCCGCCGTAACGGCTGCCCATGCCAGCTGCCAAAACGAATAATGTTGGTTTCATATTGATAGGGATTTAGGGTTGATTTTTGGGGATGGCCTTTAAAGCTGAAAAGCTGAAAGGGTAAGAAAAGAGTGGGGTTATTTGGTCTTGAAGCGGAAGATGATGGTCTCATCGTACACCTCGCCAGGAGCAAGGAGAGCCGAGGGGAAGTTGGGGTGGTTGGGGGTGTCGGGCATGCGCTGACACTCGATGGCCACGCCATCATAATCCTCCATGGAGCGTCCGCTCTTGTTGATGGGAGAGCCTGCCAGCCAGTTGCCAGTGTAGACCTGTGCGCCAGGCTGTGTGGTCCACACCTCGAGTACACGACCTGAGGGAGAACTTGACAGGGTGGCGATGTGGCGCATAGTGCCGTCGCCGGTCCAGTCGTCGACTACCCAGCAGTGGTCGTAGCCCTTGCCGATGTGGAGAGGCTCAAAGTCGGCCTTAATGTCGCGACCAATCTTCTTGGGAGTGGTGAAGTCCATGGGGGTGTCGGCCACGGGTGCCATCTCGCCGAGGGGTATTGCCGTTGGGTCGGTGGGGAGGTAGCGGGTAGGCTCGAGCCACAACTCATGGTCGAGGACAGACCCCGAGCTCTCGCCTTCAAGGTTCCAATAGGCGTGGTTGGTGAGATTGACGATGGTCTTGGCATCGGTCTCGGCGGTGAGGCGCAGCGTCAGAGAGTTGTCGTCGCCCCAGGTGTAGGTGGCTTGCACGCGGAGGTTGCCGGGATATCCTTCCTCGCCGTCGGGGCTGAGGCGCGAGAAGATGACGGTGTCGCCGCCAACGGTCTCTACGTTCCAGATGCGATTTTGGAAACCTTCTGGACCGCCGTGGAGGGCGTTGGGGCCATTGTTGATGGCCAACTGGTATTCATGGCCGTCGATGGAGAACTTGCCGCGCGCAATACGGTTGGCGAAGCGCCCAGGACACTTGCCGGCGCATGGGCCATCGTAGAAGTAGTCGGCAGGGTCGGCATAGCCGAGACATACGTCGGCGAGCACTCCCTTGCAGTCGGGAACCTCGACACTGACGATGCCAGCGCCGAGCGACGAGAGAGTGCATGTGGCGCCGCTGTCGTTGGTGATTTTCACGAGAGTGATGTCGCCCTTGGGCGAGGGAACGGTTTTAGTCGTGATTGCCATATAATAAGATTTAAGTAGTAAGATATTTCAGATGGCAAAGTTAGTGTTTATTTGGGAGAGAGGGGATAACATATTTAGATAATTAGGGAATAAACATGCTATTCGGCGATGATTTCTACCTCCGCACCAGCGGCATATTCGCGGCCATTCTGGGCGTTGAGGCCGCGCAGACGTATGTAGCGTCCGCGTACAGGGGTGGAGAGCATCACCTTCTTGGCCTTGAGATTGTTTTCCCAAGTGCCCTTTGCAACGGGCTCACCCCACTGCTCTGGATCGTTGCTGACGTAGATCTCATAGTCCTTGATGTTGCCATTGTTGCTCTCCTGCTGGGGCGTGTAGATGAGGCCCCGGATGAGTTTCTCGCTGCCAGCATCAAAGTCGACCCAGTGGGGATATGGAGCCACGGTGACACTCCACATAGTGTGCCATATCGTAGTGGGGTCGCCGTCGACCAGCTGGTAAGCCTCGCCATAGTCGGGCTCCTGGCTGTCGGCGTAGATCACTTCTGTGTCGATAGTCTCAATGCGGGGGAACACCTCGGAGGCCGTGATGGCTGGGTTGGCCTTGAGCCACGCCTTGACGCTGCCACCCTGCTTGAAGGGAATGGCTTCGGTGAAGACGATGGGCTCAGCACCGTCGATTTGAATCATCACGGTGTCGGCGCTGACAGCACGCAGGTTGCCACGCATGTCGCGGCTGAGGGTGAAAGGACGGGGGCCGTTGCCGCTCACCTTAGCTTCTTGGGCCATGTGGCGATAGTGGGCTGGACGGAAGATGAGCCCCATAGTATGGTCGGAGGCCTTCACGCGGTCGGGCTCCAACGGTCCTCCCTGGCCGCAGCTATTGCCACCGAGGCCGGTGACGCCGAGCGAGAGGTGGAGCTGGGTGTCGCCTGCTGGCGGGAGCTGATAGGGATGAGGGGCAAGCATAAGGTCCATCTCAGTGTATGGTATAGCCTCGACAGCCATAGGCGAGTCAGCGATGACGAGGAGCCCATCATTGCCATTGGTGAGGGCAGCCCAGCGCACCTCCTCATGGTTGGCCATAGTCTGAGGCTTGGTATAGGGCGTCACTTGATTCTTAACCGTGGAGTCGTAGCGACCAACAAACTGGCCAGTCTTGCGGTCGGCGTAGTTTTCCACTGGGCCACGACCGTAGTAGGAGAACTGCTCGAGGGCGGCGGGGACGGCCATCACGTAGCCAAGGCGGGGGAGATTGAGGCGGGGCTCATTGCTGGTGATGGCGCTTTGGAGCTCAATCGAGCCGTCGGGGTAGACGGTCCACACCTGGTTGGTGGAGAAGCGGAAGTCGTCGCGGGTGAAGGGTGTGTCAGTGTACTCCTCTACTGAGTTGTGGCCGGAGCTGGTGCCACCGAGGATCTTGGCGCCGTTGGGAGCCTGCGACTCTACGTTGAACGACAGCACACGACGGCCGAGCTCGTCGGTGTAGATTTCTTGACCAGTGACCTTGTGCTGGAGATTGTGAAGCCCGCGGTCAAACCACTGAGTGTAGACCCAGTTGTCGTTGTTGGTGAAGGCGCGGAAGGCATCAAGCACGGGGCCTTGTCCAGGGACGATGACATCGATGGTGTCGTAGCGCAGCGAGTGTAGCGTGCCTTTTTCGAGGTCAAACACGGCTACGAAGCCAGGCCCTGTGATGGTCTCCAAAGAGCCGCGGCGCTGGGTTTGGAGTATTGAGTTGTTGGAGTTTTTAGAGTTTTTAGAGTTTTTGCTGGGCTGGAGGGCGTTGGCTTCGAGGAGGGGCAGGCTCTCGGCAGCCTTGACGGCGAGTTGCTCGGCCATCTGTACGTAGCCAGCGGGAGCCCAGGGGACATTTTGAGCCTGCTTCCATTTCAGCACCACGAAGTATTCGCTTTCGGGGCGGAGGGCAGATAGGTCGTAGGGGACAGTGATCTGAGCCTTCTGGCGAGGAGCGGGCATAAGCTCTGGGGCGATGGAGCCGCTCTGTACCTTCGTGCCATCCTCATAGAGAGTCCACTCAATATTGTAGCCCTCGATGGGGGTGAAATAATTCTTGTTGAAGACCTCCACCAGTCCCTTCTGCATGTCGACCGGGGTGACCCCAATGTTTTGGTACACTTTCTTCACCTCGTAGTATTGAGGCTTGGGGGTGAGGTCGCCAAAGAGGATGCCGTTCATGACAAACTGCCCATCGTTGGGCGTGTCGCCGAAGTCGCCACCATAGGCAAGGTAGCGGGTGCCGGTAGCGTCGTAGTTGTAGAGGCTTTGGTCAATCCAGTCCCAGATAGCCCCTCCCATGAAGTGGTTGGTGCTCTCTATGGCGTCCCAGTAGTCTACGAGGTTGCCGAGGGCGTTGCCCATGGAGTGGGCATACTCCGAGATATGGAAGGGATACTTTATATTATAATCGCCCTTCACCGCGCCGCGCACCCAGTCGATCGAAGGATATTGGTTGGAGCCTATATCAACGATATCGTTGTTGCGCTCATACTGCACGGGGCGCGAAGTGTCGAAAGCCTTGATAGCATCGTAGCAGGCCACGAAGTTTTCACCTGGGCCAGCCTCGTTGCCGAGCGACCAAATGACGATGGCGGGAGAGTTGACGTTGGAGTGGACCATCTCCATATCGCGGGCCACATGGGCCGGGCGCCACTCTATGGGGTGGCTGAGGGAGGCCTTGCCGTAATAGTATTCATGGCTCTCGATGTTGGCCTCGTCCTCAAGGTAGATGCCATACTTATCGCAGAGGTAATACCAATAGGGATGGTCGGGGTAGTGGCTGTTGCGCACGTGGTTGATGTTGGCGCGCTTCATCAGGATTACCTCCTCCATCATCTGGTCGGGGGTGATGGCGTGGCCGCGCGCGGGGTTGGACTCGTGGCGGTTGACACCTTTTAGTTTTACGGGCTTGCCATTGACGTAATAATAGCGTCCGGCCAGACCAAACTCATCCTCGGAGGCAGGGGTGTCGCGGAGTTCAACCTTGCGAAATCCGGTATAGATAGCGGTGTTTTCCACCACTTCGCCCTTCTTGTCGAGGAGCTGTACGAGGAGCGTATAGCGATAGGGAGCCTCTGCACTCCAGAGATTGGGCTTGGCGAGGGAGAGGGTGGTGAGCGACTCTACATTTTGGCCCTTCTTGACGTTGATGAGAGGAGAGGTGGCTGTTGCCACAGGCTCAGCGCTCACTTCGTCGCTATAGAGGGGATTGGGGTAGAGGCTGTAGCGCAGCGAGTAGCCCTTAGCGTCCTTCTTAGAGAGGTTGCGGATGTCGGTGGTGATATGGAGCTCACCGTCGGTGTAGCCATTGATGAGGTCGGGAATCACTACGAGGTCGCGGATCTGCACTTGCGGGGTGGCGTAGAGCTGTACGGAGCGGAAGATGCCCGGCAGACGAAACATGTCTTGCGCCTCGAGGAAGGAGCCGTCGCTGGAACGGTAGACCTCCACTGCTATGGTATTCTCGCCCTGACGGATGTAAGGGGTGATATTGAAGCGGGCGGCGTTGCGCGAGTTTTTGCTAAAGCCCACGTAGGAGCCGTTGATCCAAAGGTAGAAGAAAGAGTCGACGCCGTCAAACTGCACGTAGACTTCGCGGCCATCCCAGGAGGCTGGAATCTCGAAGGAGCGGCGGTAGGAGCCCACTTCGTTGCGAGCGGTGTAGGTGGTCCAGTTTTCTGGGGGTGTGCGCATCACCCCGCCGCGCCAGTCGTCGACGGCCACCTTGTGCTGGAAGATGACGGGCTGGTTGACGTAGATGGGTGTGCCATAGCGCTGGGAACCGTCGCTTTGGAGGCCTATGATGTTCCAGCTGGAGGGGACGGGGATGAGATCCCATGAGGAGTCGTCGTAGTCGGGCATGTAGAAGCCGAGGGGACGTTCCCATGGGTTGGGGACCCAAGAGAAGCGCCAGTCGCCGTCGAGGCTCTCCACGTATTGCGCGCCGTAGAGGGCGCGTGCATTGTCGGGGAGCACACAGAGGGCCGACTTGGCATCGGGGAAGGGGTAGAATGTGGCGCGTGGCAGCTCTTTGTTGTATGCAAGAGAGTCGACCGACTGCCATTCGTGGCCACCGGGGGCTTTGTCGTTGCCGTAGTAGAAGCCTTGCAGAGGCGTTAGGCTTGCCGAGGCGGAGATGGCGACGGCGAGCGCGCAGGATGAGATTGTTAAGGATTTTAGCATCATAATTGTTTGGTGGATGACGTCGTTAACTTAGAGCCACAAATTTAATGATTTTTCGTGAAATAGAGAGTATTTAAGGAGGTAAAAGTAAGAAGGACGCCCTCCCGAGCATCCTTCGTCACTTACACATAGTACTTAACGTCAGTGGATTTATTTAAATGTCTACACTACTGTCCGGAGAAATTTTCCCACAATAGAAGTTGAGGAGACTCTACCGGAT
>JAJBVL010000044.1 GCA_020859845.1 Bacteroidales bacterium | reverse complement strand
TTAATTATTAATTATTTAAACCTTGTTAGGGAAAATTTCTCCGGACAGCAGTGAAGCTGCTTTATTAAAGGCACAAGGTCATGGCGCACGTTCTCTGCGTTCATAGTGTGGCCACCGTCAAATTCACGTGCATTGGTGTACAGACTATCGTACATTGAGCGGAAATGCGCCAGCGTGTCCTGCTTGCCGAACAGTCCATAGACATAGGGCTTGTTATCCGGCTTGTAGCTGACGAACTGACGCTCCTCAATGGACTTGAAATGTTCAATGAGATTGGGAGTTATTTCAAACTCCTGCTTGCCATCGAGCCGTGGCGACTTGTATTGGCGCAATCCAATCCTCGGCTCCAAGAACTCCGACATTCGGAAGAACGGATTGACCAATATGACCTTGCGCATTGGGCTGGCATACATTTGCGCATAGAACGCACCGCAACTGGAGCCGACGATGACCTGGGGTCGATGTTCCTGGCACAACTTGCCCACAAGGGTAATCGCTTCCTCGGGATACAACGGCAAGTCCGGGGCAATTACCTCGGCCATGCCCTCCATCTCAGTCCGCAGCGCCTGCGCTATCTCGCACTGCCCGCTGGAGGTGAACCCGTGTAGGAACAGAATCTTCATCTCTTTTTGCAAAAGCAATCAACGAAATGGTCATCCACATAACCAGCAGCTTGCAAGAAAGCGTAGCACATGGTAGAGCCAAAGAACTTGAAGCCGCGACGCTTCATATCCTTGCTCATGGCATCGCTTACTTTAGATGTAGCTGGAATATCGGCCAGCGTCTTGGGGCGGTTCACTATCGGTTTGCCGTCTGGTAGAAACGAGCAGATGTAGGTATGGAACGAGCCGAACTCCCTTTGCACATCAAGAAACAGACGCGCATTGTTGATGGTCGCCTCAATCTTTCGGCGATTTTTCACAATGCCGTCGAAATGGATCAGACGCTCCACATCTGCAGCAGTCATCTGTGCTACTCGCTCAGCATCGAAGCCGCAGAACGCCTCGCGATAACCATCCCGCTTACGCAAGATGGTTATCCAACTCAGTCCGGCCTGCGCGCTTTCGAGCACAAGGAACTCGAACAGCCGCTGCTCGTCATCGGGCACCAGCCGTCCCCACTCATTGTCGTGGTAGGCCACATAAAGCGGGTCATTGCCACACCAAGGGCATCGTATAGGACTAAACTCGTTACTCATTTCTTTGGCGCATAGTTCTTGGCGGTCAGTGATTCCACCACGAGTTTGTAAACCGATGTACGGGGAATGGCCGCCGTGTTGAATGTAAAATGTCCTTCTGGATGATAGCGGTCGGTCAAAAGCGTGAGAGCCTCCATCTTTTCTGCCTCGTCTGTGATAAACGAGATGTGCCCGCGCCCCATGACGCTCTGATAGTGCATTGTGCAGCGGCAAGCCTCCTTGTCGCTATGCAATAGATGCTTGCAGTCCATCTCGAAAGCCACCATACTGTCTGCGGCCAGCAGTTCTTGCTTCTTGCCTTCAAGCGCGCTATGGAAGAACAGCGTGATTTTCTCACCCTCGAACTTATAGCCAAAGTTCAGTGGAAGTATGTATGGGTAGCCGTCGTAGTCTTTCAGTCCAAGTCGGCACACATCACAACTGGATATGATGTCATGTATCGTTACAATATCTGTAACCTCTCTGTCTGTTCTTCTCATGTCAAGCTATCCCTAATAGTTCAATCTCGAAAATTAGCGTGGAGCCTCCGGGGATTCCTGGCTGCGAGAACTTGCCATAGCCCATCTCGGCAGGCAGGTAGAGTTCCCACTTGTCGCCAATCACCATCTGCTGCATGGCGATAATCCAACCCTCGATAAGGTCGCTCAGACGGAAAGCCGGAGCCACACCTCCACGACTGCTGTCGAAGGTCTTGCCGTTGATGGTTTTGCCTGTGTAATGCACAGTGACGATGCTTCGTGGCGTAGGGTGTTTGCCATTCTGTTCACCCGATGCCAGCACCTTGTAATAGATGCCTTTGGGAAGAGCCTTCACGCCCTCTTCCTTGGCTTTATCAGCCAGCCATTGCTTGTTGGCCTGTATGTATTCCTGTTTTGCCATAATCCTTAATTATCTTCGTCAGGCTGTTGGCCGTCATGGGCTTTCCATTGGCATTCGGTAACAACCATCTCGGTAAACACAGCCGTAAACGAAGACTCCTCTGGGCTGCAAGCATAGATGCCGAATTTGATGCCGTCAGTGGCAGCATAGAGATGGCATACACGCATCTGACGGAAAGTCTTACCGTCATCGCTGCACTCTATGCAGAAATCGTCCTCGCGACGACTCAGTCGATACCACATAGTCTTTACATCTGCGGGGATCTCTGTTGTAGCCCAGTCGGAGTAACCGTTGTTAGTTACTACGCTGCCAAGATGTTGGAAACGCTCGTTCTCATATTCGATAGAACCTTTCAGCCAGTTCTCGCTGTCGAGATAGATGACCACGCCGCACTGGTCAAAGCGATGGTGACTGCTGGAAAAATCGGTCTTCACGACAAATGAAAAGAACTTGTCGGAAGTCTCCATTTGCAGCACTGGGGCATTGTCGTTGCGAAAATGATAATAGGTGCGCTGCCACAAATCGGTGCCAGGTGCTGTGGTAATCGTGATGGTGTCTGCCGAAATGGAAAAATCCTTGGGCTGACGCGTCCATTCGAGCTTGCCGATGTCAAATTTGCAGACTTCGGCAGTAGAGTCGTTGGTCTGCATTTCCTTTTGTTCTTTGTTTTGTCCGCATGATGCCAATAGCATCAATATGGTGGAATAAATAATAGTCTTATTCATGTGTGTACATTGCTATGTAATACTTTTCAAAGAAGCATTTAGCTGCTTCCAAGTCTTGGCCATAAAGCCCGATATGGTTAATTCTTGCTTTCATAGACACAAAAGTACTAAACAATCATCAAGAATAGTATCTGCTTTTCGATGTATTTCTTGCCGAGAATAGTTTTCTGTAGAAAAAGGGGGACGGATGAGAAAGAATTTGTAACTTTGTAGATTATTGCGACTACAAAATGAAACTATTTACAACTGACGATATACGAGCCATTGATAGGCGCACGATTGAGAGTGAGGGCGTGACGTCGCGCGAACTTATCAGTCGCGTGGCCGAAGGGGTGGCTTACGAGATCACCACCCGATGGCACCCCACGAAGCGCATCGTGGTGTTTGCAGGGCCCGGCAACAATGGCGCCGATGCCTTGGCAGTGGTGCGCCTGCTCCTCCAGCAAGGCTATCGCCCCTCCGTGTTTCTCTTCAATATCGGAGGCAACCGCCTGTCGCTCGACTGCAAGGAGGAACGCGACGCGCTTCTGGCCGCTTTCCCGGGGGTGAATCTCACCGAGGTGAAGGATACATTCAACATGCCCGAACTTACCGAACACCATCTGGTGATCGATGGCATCTTTGGCAGCGGCCTGCGCGACAGTCTCTCCGGAGGCTTTCTGGCGCTGGTGAGGTATATCAATGAGTCGAAAGCCACCGTGCTGTCAATCGACGTCCCAACGGGAATGTTTGGCGACCTCAACTCCAACATGATCAACCGCAACGTCATCCACGCATCGCTCACCATCACCATCCAATTTCCCCGCCTGGCCTTCTTCCTGCGCGACAATGCCGAGCTGGTGGGCGAATGGAGAGTGATTGACATAGGACTTAGCAGCGAGGCCATTGCTTCCACAAAGACCAACTACCACCTGGTGGAACAAAACGAGGTGAAAAACCTCTTGGTCCCCAGAGGCGAATTTTTTTCCAAGGCCGACTGTGGGTCAGCCTTATTAATTGCCGGAAGCTATGGGATGATGGGGGCAGCTGTGCTCGCTACCAGAGCGGCATGTCGGTCCGGCGCTGGAAAAGTGACCATCCACTCGGCCCAATGCGGCTACGAAGTGCTCCAATCCGCAGTGCCTGAAGCCCTGTTCCACCCCGACAAGCACAAGATTATCATCAGCGACATGACTCCAGAGCACGAATACCAAGGCATAGGCGTAGGCCCAGGCATCGGCACTGACGACTACACCATCAATGCCCTCGACCTACTGATGAAGAGCCGCACCAAGCCATTGGTAATCGACGCTGATGCCCTCAATTGCATAGCTCTACGGCCCACGATGCTCAATCACATCCCAGTGTTGTCGGTGCTTACACCCCACGATGGAGAATTTGATCGACTATTTGACTCGCAGCCATCATCGGAAGCGCGCCTGCTACGCGCCATCGAGGTGGCCAACTACCACAATATCCTTATAATCCTCAAAGGCCGCTACTCAGCCCTTGTGCGCCCCGACCGCAAAGTGTATTTCAACTCCTCGGGTACTCCAGCGATGGCAACGGCAGGAAGCGGCGACGTGCTGACAGGCCTTATCACTGGCTTGATGGCTCAAGGCTACAAGCCCGAAGTGAGCGCCATCATAGGCATGTTTGTCCACGGGCTTGCAGGCGAAATCGCTGCCGAGGAGCAAGGCGTTTTTGGCGTCACTGCTGGCGACATTGCCTCATCCATAGGAAAAGCATTCAAACGTATAATGAAATAACTCACATATAAAATATGCGCATCCCCACCCTCCTTCTGGTAGCCTCTGTAGCCCTTACTTCCGCGGCTCAGACCACCCAAAAATTTACAGCTACTAAAGCCAACGAGTATGGACTGGTGTATACTCTCCCAACGACAGTGATCGATGTCACGCTGGAAGCTCAAAAGACGGTGAAGACACCTGGTGAATTCTACAACTACGCAAAGAAGTATCTCAACATCGATCCTATCACCGAACCGACCACCGAATGGGAGCTGCTGAGCGCCACCGTCACCACACGCGGAGTACAGGACGAGCATGAGCGCTACCTCGTGCAGTTTAAGAGCGGGGCTACTCCGTTTATGCTCCTTGACGAGCAAAACTTCCCACTCACCATAAATTACGACGGCTACGAACTAGCTCCTGGCCCTGAGCTCCCCACCTCGCGCAAAGCCGAGCCCACCATACTTCAGCTCCCTATTGCCTCACAAGCCGTCACCGAGGAGATGCTTCAAGCTCGCTCCATCTCCAAAAAGGCCGAGCTGGCAGCCAACAAAATCTACGAGCTGCGTCAGAGCCGCAACGACCTCATCACTGGGAATGCTGACCAAATGCCTGCCGACGGGCGCGCTATGCAACTCGCCCTCGAAAACATCGATCAGCAGGAGCAAGCCTTGACAGCTATGTTTATAGGAACAACCCAGACATCAACAGCCGTGGAGACGTTTACCGTAATCCCCACCAACGAGGAGCTGGCACGCACCATCGTGGCTCGGCTATCGGCCACTCGCGGCCTACTTGATTCTACCGACCTCGCCGGCGACCCTATCTACCTCGACATGCTTATCACCAATCGTGGCAAGATGCCGGTCAACGAGAAAGGGGAAGAAAAGAAGTTTCCAAAAGGCGGACTGGCCTACCGTGTGCCTGGTAGCGCAGCCTTGGAAATCAATTATGATGGGCAACTGATGTTTCAGGGTGAATTTGACGTGGCCCAGTATGGCATAGTGTTTGGCCTAGACCCTGGCTTGTTTACCGACAAGCGCGAAGTAATCTACGCCATCTTCGACCCAGCCACAGGAGCTATACGAGAGCTTGGAGCTATGAAGTGAGCACGATTTTGTTGTCGGCCACGATACGGCGTATGTTCATCAAAGCATACCTCATGCGACCAAGGGCCGTGTTGATGCTCACCTGAGTATGCTGCGCTATCTCCTTAAACGACATATCCTGATAATATCTCATCTCCAGCACTTGGCGCTGCTCTTTGGGCAGCGCCTTAATTATGCGGCGCACATCTTCGGTGATCTGCAGCGTCACCATCTGATCCTCTATATTGGCCTCGCTAAGGTCATGACGATTGAGGATGTCGACCTCGCCGGCATCCGTGGACAGCAGATTCTCGCTCTTCTCCTGTCGATAATAGTCGATGATAAGATTGTGGGCCACGCGCATCAGCCAGGAGCTAAACTTGCCATGCTCTGCATAGCGTCCTTGCTTGATGGTCATGATAGTCTTGACAAAGGTGTCTTGGAAGATGTCGTCGGCCACATCGCGATTCTTTACTATCGAGTATATGTAATTGAACACACGAGTCTGATGGCGCTTGAGAAGAGCATCAAACGCGCGATTGTTTCCTTGGACGTAGGCCTCTACCAACTTGTCGTCGGTAAGGGTAGAAAGTGATTGCATTTTCTTAACAGCTTTTCGATTAGAGTAGCAGTGTTTCGATAGGCAATGTGGGATTGAATGTTTATTTTATTGTGTTGATTGGTTCTTTATAAGAATTATTGCACAAAATTAGTGATTAGTTTGCAATAATTGCTCCTCTTGCTCGTTATTTTTATTCTCCAACCTTTAGATTTAACATTTTGTTGGCTTGAAGAGGCTCTACCTTACGCCATTTTGTGTAACTTTGCATTCGCTAAACTCTATAACAACCCTTCCGGCCCGAAAAGAGATGAACTCAAGCCCGACATTCACCACTGACAGCCTTAAGCTCGACGTTGACGCCATCCTACGCCAGCGGTTGCCGCGCCATTATCGCTACATACCGCGATGGATGATCCAGGGGCTTGCACGATTTATCTGCCAGGATGAGATGAATGCCCTATTGCTTGCCAATCACGACAAGAAAAATGCCGACTTCTGCCGAGGAGTACTCCACCACCTTAATATACATTATAATGTGGATGGCGACGTAGATGGCCTTAAGGCATTAGGGCGCCGAGTAGTGTTGGCATGCAACCATCCTTTGGGGGGTCTTGACGGCCTGTCAATGATCGACTTTGTAGCATCTACCTTTGGTGAGCCTGTCAAATTTGTGGTCAACGACCTCTTGATGGCTATCAAGCCGCTTCAAGAGGTGTTTCTTCCCATCAACAAGCATGGCCGACAATCAAGAGTGTCTTCAGCCTCGCTCGACGAAGAATTTGCTGGCGACAACCCAATTGTTGTCTTTCCTGCCGGGCTCGTATCGCGCCGCCAAAAAGGAGAAGTGGCCGACTTGAGATGGCACAAGATGTTTGTCAACAAAAGCATTCAATACGATCGTCCCATCGTCCCTATCCACTTCAGCGGACAAAACTCAAGCTCATTCTATACCCTAGCCAAGTTGAGGACCATGATGGGTATCAAGTTTAATTTCGAGATGGTATGCCTTCCACGTGAGGTGTTTCGCAATCGCAACGCCACCTTTACTATCACTATAGGGCAGCCCGTGGCTCCTACGAGCCTCAAGGGGGGCACGATGGCTGACAGGCAGGCGCAGGATCTTCGTAGCCAGGTGTATCGTCTTCCTCTGACGACAGCAAGTTAATCCCACTTCAACGTCATGCATATCCAAAAAGAGATAATACCCCCTGTAAACCCCAGCCTCATCGAGCAAGAACTCGTTGAAGAGCGCTTGCTGCGTTCAACGTGTCGCGGCGACAATCTTATATACGATGTCTCTGCGGCTGAGGCTCCCAACACTATGCGCGAGATAGGACGCCTCCGCGAGATAGCATTCCGACGTGCTGGCGGAGGCACGGGTCTTGACTGCGACATCGACCGCTACGACCTTATGGATCCTCCTTGTCGTCAGATTTTCGTGTGGGACCCACGTCAAAAGTCAATCTTAGGAGGATATCGCTACATCGTAGGGCGCAACATTCGTATCGACGAGACGGGAAAGCCTCGCATCGCCACCTCCCATATGTTTAACTTCTCCCCCGAGTTTGTCAACCGCTATCTGCCAATGACCCTTGAGTTGGGACGTTCGTTTGTCATTCCAGAGTATCAGTCATCTCGCTCAGGGGCAAAAGCTCTATACGTGCTCGACAACTTATGGGATGGACTAGGAGCGTTGACAGTGGTTAATCCCGATATCAAATACTTGTTTGGCAAGGTGACAATGTATCCCGACTACTCGCGAGAGTGTCGCAATATGCTCTTATACTTTCTCCACAAGCACTTCCCCGATCCCGAGCATCTGGTGTGGCCCATAACCCCTCTTCCAGTCAACATCAACGAGGAGGAGATGGGCAGAATTTTCACTGGCGAAACATTTGCCGATGACTATCGCATCCTCAACAAAGCCATCCGAGCACATGGTCAAAATATCCCTCCACTAGTCAACGCCTACATGAGCCTGTCGCCAACGATGAAGATGTTTGGCACGGCTATCAACGATGAATTTGGCGATGTGGAGGAGAGCGGCATCTTCTTTGCCATCTCAGAGATATTCGAAGAGAAGAAGCGTCGCCACATAGGCTCGTTTCTCCTTAACGAAAAGTAGACACCTAAATCTTTCTATACAAAAAGAGCTGCTCCATCTCGGGGCGGCTCTTCTTATCTGTCAGTGTTACTCTAATGTCTTTTTCTCCAATAAGTTTTTTATATGATTCTCTTGCACTCGTACCGACTTCGCGTCGGGCATTCCTAAACAATCTTTTTTGTGCCCTAGAAATCCATGCTGAAGCTTAATAATAGGAGTGCTGTCTTATTGGATCTTACATGATTTTGGTTTAGAACCCTCTCTCGGGAATCGTTGCTGACATCCTTGAAACTGAATAAAAATCTTACACGTTGCAAAGTTAGCATGACAGGCGATAATATAAAAGTAAATCGAGTTTCAATCTAAATTAATTTTAGAGTTATATAATATGTATTTCGCTATATGATAGCTTATTAGCATATACGTAATGTGAATTAAAATATAATCTTAAATTTAGATTTCTTTCTGCTTCTAAGGATGGTTACAACCTTGTCGGACATTCCCTCTATACATGATCTACATTGCATAGGAGTGCACCCTATACCAGCAACAGAAGGGCCGCTTCATCACGAAGCGGCCCTACTCAGCGTCAGTGTTACTCTAATGTCTTTTCTCAGACCTAAACAATCTCTTTTACACTCTAAGAACCTGGACGAAAAAGCTTCCACAGAGTGTCGTTAATTCTTTATTCATCAAAACTTCCGGCCCTTCTCTCGGGGTCAGTGTCGACATCCTTCAACTGAATAAAAATCTTACACACCGCAAAGGTAAACCTTATATGAGGGCTATAAAAGAAAGTTGAGTTTCAATCTAAATATTTTTCTCATTATTGTAT
>JAJBVL010000051.1 GCA_020859845.1 Bacteroidales bacterium | reverse complement strand
CCAGCGAATGTACTGGCGAGGTCGTTGACGAGACCGGCGAACCCCTGATTGGCGCCACAGTGCGCGTTGTCGACACTACCATCGCCGGTGCAACCGACCTCGAAGGCCGTTTCAACCTCAAGGGCGTGAAGGTAGGCGCGACACTCCAAGTGAGCTACATTGGCTACAACTCCAAGACCGTGGTCTGGGACGGCAAGCCAATCACCATCACTCTTGCTGAGGACTCCCACACTCTTGAAGAGGTGGTTGTCATGGGTTACGGTATCGCACAGAAGCGTGCCAACGTGACCAACTCCATCGCGAAAGTTAGCGAGGAGACCCTTACCGTCGGTGCCAACGCCAACCCCGCACAGGCTCTTGCCGGCGCCGTGTCTGGTGTGAAGGTCAACATCACCTCTGGTGACCCCTCGGCTACTCCTTCCATCGTGATCCGTGGTGGTACGGACTGGAACGGTGCCAACGACCCGTTGGTTGTTGTCGACGGCCAGATTCGCTCAAGCCTCTCCGATATCAACCCCAACGATATCGGCGACATGCAGATCCTGAAGGATGCCGGTGCTACGGCTCTTTACGGTGCCCGCGCTGCAAACGGTGTAATCCTCATCACCACCAAGCAGGGTAAGAAGGGTTCCGCCCAAGTAACTCTTAACGCAAAAGTCGGCCTCAATTGGTATAACGATACGGGCTATGAGTTCCTCGGCGCCGAAGACTTCTTGAAGGTGTACCGTAAGGCTGCTGTCAACACCCCCTGGTTCTCGCCAGATATCTGGGGTGCCAACACTGGCTCTATCGCTGCCGCCGTCGGCTCCACATCTATGAGCGCGAGCTCTTGGTGGAACGTGATGACCCTCACCGACGAGAACAAATATTACGTCACCAACCATGGTTGGAAGACAATGAAGGACGTGGTACCCGACAGCAATGGCAACTACCGCGACATTATCTATAAGGAAACCGACCCTCTGGGCTACAACCTCAACACCCCCGTGTATACCCAGGACTACAACCTGAGTTTCTCGGGCGGTAATGACCAGGGCACCTACTACGCATCGCTTGGTTACTACGATGCCGATGGTGCTTTTAAGGGCACATACTACAAGCGCTACAACTTCGCCTTGACTGGCAGCTACAAAATTGCTCCTTGGTTGGAGGCCAACTCTCAGTTTAACTACATCCGTGCTAATTGGCTCAACACCCTACCCACTGCTTCAGGTTACACCAACGAGAAGTTCTTCGGGCGCGTGGCTTCTATGCCTCCTGTAATCCGTCTGCAGGATGAGGAAGGCAACCAGCTCCATGGCAACGGAGGTATCAACCTCAAGTACCAGCCCGAGGCCTTCGAACGCGACTATCAGAGCGACAAGTTCCAGATGACTCAGGGCTTGACCATCAAGATTATCGATGGCCTTACCGTACGTGGTACAATGTCGTGGTATTACAACGAAGAATACGACGAGAGTTTCAACCACGACTATAAGAATCAGAACGGCGCAACGGTAAGCACACGCGCAAGCTCGGCTTCTTTCGAGCGCTACTTCAACCAAACATACAACGTGGTGGCCAACTTCAACCGTACATTCAACGAGAAGCACGACGTGAACGCCATGCTCGGTATGGAGTACTACAAAGGCCGCTATCGTGGCTTCGATGCAAGTGGTAACGGTGCGCCAACCGATGAGTATGCCGACCTCGCTCTTACCTTTGCCGGCGAGGCTTATCTTCAGACAAATGGCTCGCTCTACTACCGCGCTTCTTCCCGCTCCATCGACTCTTGGCACTATGAGGACGCTATCCTCTCTTACATGGGCCGCTTTGAGTACAACTACGACGGCAAGTATCACATCGCAGCCACATTCCGTGAGGATGGTTACTCGCGCCTTGTCAACAACCG
This sequence comes from Bacteroidales bacterium, assembly GCA_020859845.1. Taxonomy (GTDB): domain Bacteria; phylum Bacteroidota; class Bacteroidia; order Bacteroidales; family Muribaculaceae; genus Paramuribaculum. The sequence continues at coordinate 7,235 of JAJBVL010000051.1, read as the reverse complement.
TTGGGGTTTCTTCCCAGGCGTTTCCGCTGGTTGGACATTCTCCCGTGAAAAGTTCTGGCAGGAAAGCGGTCTCGATTGGATCAACTATGGTAAACTCCGCGGATCGTTCGGTATGAACGGTATCGTCAACCCAGATGTCATAGGATATTATACCCTCTATGGGTCTTACTCTGCCTACAAATACAACGGCCAATATGGCTATCGCATTGCTGGCCTTCCAAATCCCGACCTCCGTTGGGAGAAGACCCGCACGTTTGAAGTAGGTCTCGACTTCGGCTTCCTCCAGGATCGTTTCCAGCTCGGCCTCACCTACTACAATCGTCTGACCATGGACAAGTATGCCAACAAGTCGCTTCCTCCGACAACTGGTTTTTCAAGCGTGGTCAACAACAACGGTAAGTTCCGCAACCAAGGTCTTGAAATCGACGTTACGGCCACTCTCTACCGCAACCGCGACTGGAGCTGGACCCTCGGCGCCAACCTCACTTACAACAAGAACAAGGTGGTGGAACTGCCTGAGAACGACAACCCCAACTTCGCACAGAACGCTACTGTTGTTTACCTGAATGGCCAGAAGGATGCTGATGGCAACTACCTGACCCAATATATTGGTGGTCTTCAAGTAGGACAAGAGCCCAACCATTTGGTGGGTTACAAGGCAGCCAAGATGCTCCGCAGCCAAGCTGAGGTGGAGGCTCTCGGTGACTACATTGACATCGTTGGATGGTCAACGACCGCTTCATACTCATACGCAACCGAAGCAGGACGTCAACGCCTTCTTAAACTTGGCTACAAAGAAAGCAGCTTCCATCAGCTCGAGCCTGGCGACATGGTGTGGATGGACCGCAACGGCGATAATATGGTGGACACCTACGACCAATACGACCTCGGCAACCTGAGCCCCCACTGGACTGGTGGTTTCAACACTACCCTCCGCTGGAAGGACTTCTCGCTCTATGCACGCTTCGACATGGGCTGGGGCTTCACAGTCTACGACTCCTTCATGGCTTGGACCCTCGGTGCAGGTCAGGGTGGTTACAACGTGCTTACACAAGTAAAGGACACTTGGAGCGAAGACAACCCCAACGCCAAGTATCCTCGCTACACCATCGCCGACCAGCTGGGTAACGTCAACTACTTCCGTGTAAGCGACCTGTGGTCGAACAGCGGTGCCTACCTCGCAGTGCGCGAGCTCCAACTCAGCTATTCGTTACCCGCCAAGCTCTGCAGCAAGTTCTATTGCAAGGGCCTCACTGTTTCAGTCACCGGTCAGAACCTCGGCTACTGGAAGAGCTGTACCAATCCTCTGCCTGACAAGAGCGAGACCTCGAGCGCAAACGAAAACGCTACTTACAACTTGCCTAAGACTCTGCTCTTTGGTGTCAACGTATCATTCTAATCTAGCCAATCTTTCATAGACTAATCAATATGAAAACCAACAAATACCTATCAATATTTGCGTCTGTGGTACTCCTTGGCGCTGGCATGATTACTTCCTCATGCGCCGACGACCTGGACCTGTACGACACAGACGCTCCTGCCGATGATACATTTTGGAAGACTGTTTCTCAGTTTGAAAACAATATCATCGCTCAGATGAACATGTGGCGTGGCAATTACGACGCCAACTACATGTTTGGCGCAGGCGATATGCGCGGTGGACAATACGAGGGTGGCAATGACTTCCTGGATGGATCTACTCTCGACAACTCTGCCTACATCTCCAACAATTTGAGCGAGGCCCAGTATCAGTTTACCAACTTCATGAACTACTACGGCTTTATATCAAACTGCAACTTGTGGATTTACAGAGCAGAGGAAAAAGAAGATCTTTTCGAAGGCAACGAAAAAGAGCTTTCCTACCTGCGTGGTATGGTCTATGGTCTGCGCGCCATGGCATACTTCCAGCTCCACAAGATGTATGGCACATGCCCTCTGCGTCTTATCCCCGACGTGGCTCTCGGCAACTACAACGAGAAGGAACTCTATATGCCCCGAGCTGCCGCTTCCGAGGTTCTCGCTCAGATTAAGAGCGACGTAAACTATTCTCTTGAGTGCTTTGCCAAAGCTTCTGGTTTTACCCACTCTGTCTTCACTGCTTCCAACTCCGTATACTATTGGAATGAGATGGCAAGCCATATGCTGGCTGGTGAGGTATACATGTGGAGCGCAAAAGTATCGACTGGCGACTACAATTGCAACACCAATGCCGCCAACGACATTGCCACTGCAAAGACCCACTTCGAGACTGTTGTCAACTCAGGCAAATACGCCCTGCAAGAGAACTACTATGACATTTGGCGCACCAAGGCTAACAGCGAGGTGATTTTCGCTACCTATTATGATCGTCAGGAGACTACTTGGGGCTATCCTTGGCCCTTCCTCTATAGCAACACTACTGGTCAAGCCAAAGGCGCTTATTGGTGGATGGTAGGTGACCCAGCGCTAAATGAGGACTTTATGGCTTCTTCATCAGTAGGGCCTGATGTACTTGCACCTCTTACCACAACTGCTACCCGTTTTGCTTACCGTGCTGACGCTACCACATTCACAGCTTTGTCGAAAGTAGTCCCCAACTACGTTAATCGCGAGCAAGTAAAGAACGCATTGGTATATCAGTTTGACGACAACGACTTCCGCAGCCGAATGTTTATCAAGGCTTATCTAGTCGACTCGACTGATATGAAAAATAAAGTTTATGAGATTAAGGACTTCGACACCAAGACTGCTATCTTCGCAGGCGCATTCCTTTACAAGTTCCCAGGACAAAATGGTGCTAATTCTCCTTACACTATCGTAGGTGGAAACGACGTTATATACTATCGTCTACCCTTGGCCTATGCATACCTTGCAGAAATTGCCAACTATCAAGGACAGAGCGCCGACGTGGCTAAGTATATCAACCTCATTCGCGCACGTGCCTATCGAGATGAATGGAACGAAGCAACCTATGGGTTTACTCCTGGCTCATTCCTTGAAAACGAGGTGGCCATCCTGCAGGAAAAGACCAAGGAATTCCTCCTCGAAGGTCAGCGTTGGTATGACCTCCGCCGTCTTACTGCCGTCAAGGGTGGGGAGGCTAAGGATCACCTTGTATTCCGTCCCGAAGGTTGTGTAGGCTACGGCCTTGTACGTGAAAACTTCCCAACGCCTTATTGGAATGAGGTTTCGTCTTCACTTGCACGTGCTATGGCTGATGACAATCAGATTGAAACTGATGTGCCTGTATTGGACTACGATACCCAGTCTTACATGGTTCTTTGGCCTATCAATATAGCTGTTCTGCAAGCTGACTCGCAGTTGACTCAGACAGAAGGGTACCAGACAGCCATTATCAGATAACATTTTTAGATTTAATAAAGTAATATAAAGGACAAAATGTAAATAAACACAAAGTTTGGAGCATGGCTGCGATGTGAATCGCGGCCACGCTTTTTTCACTTAGTTCTTCATTAGAACATTTCCAAATAAGGAAATAAAGTTTTTCATGGTTTAAGAGGCCGCGATGCGAATCGCAGCCTCGCTTTTTGTCTTCTCGGGATTATTACTTAACTTTGCGTACAGAGTAGTTCCCACCCCAAGATAATAGGCTTATGGCACAACCCGTAATGAAATACCCGATAGGCATCCAGACCTTCGCAAGACTTCGCGAGGAAGGATATATCTATGTAGACAAGACTGAATACGTGTACCATCTCATCAAGAAGGGTTCTTGCTATTTCCTGTCCCGGCCTCGGCGCTTCGGCAAAAGCCTCCTACTCACCACCATTCAAGCCTACTTCCAAGGGCGCAAGGACCTATTCGAGGGCCTTGCCCTCTACGAGCTGGAGAAGGAGTGGAGGACGTATCCCGTGCTCCGCTTCGACTTCAACGCAGCGGCCGGTGTTAGCCATGATCAGTTATACAACTTCCTCAAGGGTACAATCAACCAATATGCCGACAACTATGATGTGAGAATCCAGGATGATTTCCAGGACGTAGGCGATCGTTTCGGCAACCTTATTTCCCAACTTCACAAGAAGACCGGCGAGAAGGTGGTGGTGCTCATCGACGAGTACGACAAGGGACTGGTGGAGACCTTCCACGACGAGCGTGCGCTGGAGCGCAACGAGACCCTCCTTCGCGGCTTCTTCTCCCAGCTCAAGGCCCAGGACGAGCACCTGCGCTTCGCCATGCTCACGGGCGTGGCCCGCTTCAAGCACCTCACCATCTTCTCGGGCCTCAACAACCTCAACGACATATCTATGGATCCGGACTACGCTGGGGTGTGTGGACTCACGATGCAAGAAATAATGTCGCCTGCGCTTTATTCAGGAGTTGAACGGCTTGCCAATGAGCTTGAGATGGACACAACAGATGCTATCGAGGCGTTAAAACGTATGTATGACGGCTACCGTTTTTCGAAAAAGCGCCTGTGGATGTACAACCCCTTTAGCGTGTTGCAGGCTTTAGCCAAAAGAGACCTTTCTAACTATTGGATTTCTACAGGCACCTCGCGCATCTTCATCCGCTTCCTGAGGAAGGGCCATTTCCAGCTCGAAGATCTCGTTGAGAAATGGGTGCCTGAAAGTGTATTGTCGGCAAGATACACCGAGGAAGATCCTATCCCTCTACTGTATCAGACTGGCTACTTGACCATAAAAGATTGCCGCGGCTCCCTGTATCGCCTTGACATTCCCAACGGGGAGGTGCGGTCAAGTTTAGTGGAAGAACTCATCCCCACCTTTATGAAGGAGAGAGAATCAAAGGCCTATCTCCAACTGGAGGAGTTCAAGGATTGGGTACTTGCTGGCGAGCCTGAGCGCTGGCTGCCGCTACTGCGGTCGATGCTGGCCGGCGTGCCATACCAAGAGCTGGAGTACAAGACGGTGGAGAAGAGTTTCCATCTGATGGTCTACATGGTCTTCCTTATGCTGGGCGTTGACACCCGCGCCGAGGTGTCGGTGGCCGGTGGGCGCATCGACATGGTGGCGCAGACGCCGAGATTCGTCTACGTGATGGAGTTTAAGGTCGACTGCTCGGCCCAGGAGGCCCTCGACCAAATCGACAGACGCGAGTACGCCCTCCCCTACGAGGCGCAGGGGCGCCGCGTGTTCAAGATAGGCATCCCCTTCAGCTCCAAGACCCGCACGATGGGCGAAGCCCTCATACAAAGCCAAGAATAATCCCCTCGGGGGCCGGAGATGGGGAATAGGTTAAAGATAATGGGACGATAAACTTAAAAAGAAAAAATTACTTAACTTTGCGTACAGAGTAGTTCTCACCCCAAAATTAGAGGCTTATGGCACAACCGATAATGAAATACCCGATAGGCATCCAGACCTTCTCCGAGATACGGGAGAAAGGCTATTTCTATATCGACAAGACGGAGGTGATATTCACCCTCATCAATTCCGCCTCCAACTACATATTCCTAAACCGGCCTCGGCGCTTCGGAAAGAGCCTGCTGTGCTCCACGCTGCGAGCCTACTTCGAGGGGCGACGCGACCTCTTCAAGGGTCTGGCCTTGGACCGTCTGGCCACCGACTGGACGCCTCACCCGGTGGTGCATCTAAGCCTCGGAGGCATCAAGACGCAGGACCCGCAGACGCTGAGGGAGTCCATCAGCTACGAGCTGGGAAGGATAGAAAAAGAGCTGGGCCTCCCAAGAAATGAAAGTTGGGCACTTGGCGCGCGTCTAAAAGAAATTATAACCACCCCTGCCGACCGCACTGGCCAACAGACGGTGGTGATCATCGACGAGTATGACAATCCTCTGCTCAACGTGATCCACCTCGACCAGGAGAAGGTGGAGGCCGTGCGACAGGTCATGTCGGAATTGTACGCCCCGCTCAAGGACTGCGACCCGTGGCTGCGCTTCGTCTTCATCACGGGCATCACCAAGTTCTCACAGATGAGCATCTTCAGCTGCCTCAACAACATCGAGAACATCTCTATGCTCCCGGAGTACGCCTCAATCTGCGGCATCACCCTCGACCAGATGCTCTCGGAGATGGCCCCCGACATCGAGGCCCTGGCCGCTGCCCACTCCATGACCCACGAACAGACGGTGGAGAGGCTCAGGGTGAAGTATGACGGCTACGCATTCTCGGAGTGCTCCCCGGAGATTTTCAATCCCTTCAGCCTGCTCAACTGCTTCAAGACGAAGAAGTTTGGCGACTTCTGGTTTGCCACGGGGACGCCGACGGCGCTGGTGCAGGTGATGCGCAAGTACGACACCATCCCCTCGGAGCTCGACGACATCGTGGTCGACGCCACCGACTTCGACACCCCAACGGAGCTCATCTCCAACGTCATCCCGCTGATGTACCAGAGCGGCTACCTCACCATCAAGGGCTACAAGGAGGTCAACGGCCGCTACATCCTCGGCATCCCCAACCAGGAGGTGCGCGTGGGGTTGATGAACTCCCTCCTCCCCGACTACGTGCGCAACCCCATGCTGGCTCGCAACGTAGTTGGCGACCTCATCGAGCTCTTCAGCGAAGGCGACATAGAAGGGGCCATGGAGGCCTTGAAGAAGTTCTTCGCCACGGTGCCCTACTGCAGCAACATCGACTACGAGGGACACTGGCAGCAGATGCTCTACGTGGTGTTCTCGCTGCTCGGGGCCTACGCCGACGTGGAGGTGCGCACGCGCGAAGGCCGCGTGGACATCGCCATGGCCTACCGGGCCAAGCTATACCTGATAGAGGTGAAGCTCGACGCCTCGCCCGAGGAGGCGCTGGCGCAGATAGAGCGCAAGCAGTACGCCGCCCGTTTCCAGCTCAGCAAGCTCCCGCTGGTCAAGGTTGGCATCAACTTCTCCACCACCCAGCGCGGCATCACCGGCTGGCTGATAAAGTAGGTCACGAAAAATTACTTAACTTTGCGTACAGAGTAGTTCACACCCCAAGATAATAGGCTTATGGCACAACCGATAATGAAATACCCGATAGGCATACAGACCTTCTCCGAGATACGGGAGAAAGGCTACCTCTATATCGACAAGACAGAGGTGATATTTAACCTTTTGGCTTCCAACTCCAAGTACATCTTCCTGAGCCGGCCTCGGCGCTTCGGAAAGAGCCTGCTGTGCTCCACGCTGAGAGCCTACTTCGAGGGGCGACGCGACCTCTTCAAGGGCCTTGCCTTGGACCGTCTGGCCACCGACTGGACCTGCCATCCTGTTATTCACCTTAGCTTAGGTGGGGTCAAGACCCAACGAGAGGATTACCTGCGAGAATACCTTGAAGACA
>JAJBVL010000104.1 GCA_020859845.1 Bacteroidales bacterium | reverse complement strand
CATAGATGTGAAGAAACCTCAATGCCTTAGGCATGCCTACCGTAATATTTTTTAGTATTAACCAACATAAAGATTCATATTTTATGAAATCTAAAAAATTTTTCTTTTTACAACCTCCTCTTTTAGGCTTAGAGGAGTTTGTACATGTTTCTCACGTTGATCGTGAGAAAACTCCAAAACCACAGGACCCACACAATCTTCGACTGCTGAAAGGCCTACATCCAGCAGACGAGTTCGGAATGCCTCAAATTTCGAGCCATACCCCTTCTCGTATCTCATATCCGCTGGCTTTTAATGAAGCCAGAGCAATATGGAACAAATACGGATCGCTGCAAGGCTACTTCGTGCATTTCTTCATTGAAGATTCACACTTTGAGTGTGTACGTAAATCGCCTGAGAAGTATCTCTGCATGTTCCTGTCAGCCGATTTTATAATCGCGACAGACTACTCCACTTACCGCAACTATCCTTTCCCGATCTTGATGAAGAATGCCTTTGACAATCTCCTCCTCGCAGCTTACTACGAGCGCAACGGAGTGAAGGTCGTCGCTAATGTTATATGGGCGCTTCCATTATTCTATGACTTCACTTTTAGTGGGCAGCCGATAGGAGGATGTATCTGCGTCAGCAGCAACTCTGTTGCTATGAGAGACAAGAAAGGCATACAACTTTGGCTGCACGGTTATAAGGAGGCAATTAAAAGATTGCGTCCAAAGGTCGTGATTCGATTCGGAAAGATCATTCCAGGTGAAGGGAATGTGTATGCAACCCCTATTCCCATAGAGGAGAATAACCACTTCGTAAAAGCTATGAGATATGGGAGGTAATGGAGCGCGTGCTGCCTTTGTGGCAAACACCCTTGAAGGTTATACAGGTGTAAGATTCCAAGAGATTCGCCAAATCAATGGTGTAAAGGTGATTACGGTTTCTAACCAGACCAACACCGCAATACCGATGGAAGCGTTTACATCTAAGATGTACTACATTGCCGACCCCCGCACAGGGAAGATAGTACACATCGCCTTCTATGCTAAAAATGGTGACATCAAGCATAGCATTGACCTAAAGTTTGAGAAGGATGGTTCCTTGATCCCTTTCAAACAAACTGTGAGAAAAGGCAAGATACATACCGAAGGGACCCATTTCCACAAACAGTGGCCTGTGGACGCAAATGGTGACAAAGGAAGGTCAAGCCATGACAAAGACAACATCTTCCCTGTCAATCGCTACTATAAGCGTTTTGTCAATCTTGCTGTCAAGTATAACTTAGAGCATTAGATATGGAAAAGAGTACGAGAAATCCAGTGGCGCGTGACTTCTGGTTCAAGACCGAAAAAGAACCGGATACGACGCTGTACGAAGACCAGCTTGGCTGGACTACGGCCATCAAGGTAGAGTCAGGAGGCTATTCTGACACCCATGATGTATGGAAACACATCATGGAACGTACAACCCAGGATATTGTAGGATGGGATCTCTGTTTCTACTTCCCGGAGACTGGTAGATTTTACTACATAGACCAAATTGACAAGATCCTATTCAGGGTTCCTGTCATCGATGACTGGGATGGCAAATCAATATTCGCCAGCATAGAAATCGGACCGCAACTGGTGCCAGAGGAAGACGAGCTCATGTATTTCGACAACGTGTCGGAGGTCTGGGATCATTTCCAGATTAACGGCCACGACATGAAATACATCATTGAGCATTCAGTTCTCTTCTTGAGCACCTGACCACTTGCCCTCTCCAGCGAAAGCGTAGACACCTCTGAATTGGGCCTCGAAAAGGCTATGGAGGCGAGGTCTTTGGCTTCGCCTCTATCCTCATGCCCATGTTTATCGTTACTTATCGATGCCTATCACAATCCCATAACTACACAGAAACGGGTGCAGCTCTCCTATGACACCTATTTTGTGTCGAAACTCGCCACCAGTTCCAAAAATTATTGTTAACTTAGCAGCAAGAAAGAATCTCAGCCCCAATATATCTGATTTATGACAAAGACAACGGCCCTCCACGTAAAAGAGTCCGCGATTAAGACGATAAAAATCGGTGGTGTGTCAGCTACCTTCTCCGGAACCAACCGCAAGGGCTATTGGCAGGTCAACGACCCCGCAGAATAATTATCGAGAACTATTATAGAGTAGATATATGCCTATGCCAACGCAAGACAACAGCCAAGAACTTTTCCCGGTGGTCGACGCCGAGGGACGGGTGATAGGGAGTGCCACCCGTGGAGAATGTCATGGTGGAGCGATGCTTCTCCACCCTGTAGTGCATCTCCATGTGTTTAATTCCCAAGGAGCGCTCTATCTTCAGAAGCGCCCAGAGTGGAAGGATATCCAGCCTGGCAAGTGGGACACTGCCGTTGGGGGCCACGTAGACTATGGGGAGGCTGTAGGCGCCGCCCTGCGCCGCGAAGCCCGCGAGGAGTTGGGTATTGAAGGATTTGAGGCCGAAGCGCGTGGCAGCTACGTGTTTCAAAGTCTGCGCGAGCGTGAACTGGTCAATGTGTTCACCACAGTGTGGGATGGCCCGATTGCGCCCACTGCCGAGCTGGATGGAGGACGATTCTGGACCCCCGAGGAGATACATTCGGCGCTGGGCCAAGGGGTGTTCACACCCAATTTTGAGCAAGAAATAGAGCGATTAAATCTTGTACCCAAATATTCACGCTAATTATTTGGAAGATTGAGAGATTGCCATTATATTTGCAGTTTGATACAACATGCATTTCTTTATGGACTTTATAGGGATAATACCAGCTCGATACGCTTCTACGAGGTTTCCCGGCAAGCCTCTTGCCGACCTTGGTGGGAAGAGCATGATAGAGCGCGTCTATCGTCAGGCGTCGTTGGCACTCGACCACGTAGTGGTAGCCACCGATGATACCCGCATCGAGGACGCGGTCAAGAGCTTTGGTGGCCAAGTGGTAATGACAGGGACCCACCATCGTAGCGGCACCGACCGCTGCTATGAGGCCTATTGCCGGCTTGGCTGCAAGGCCGAGGTGGTCATCAATATACAGGGTGATGAGCCCTTTGTGGAGCCTCGCCAAATAGAGGCTCTCAAGCAATGTTTTGAGGGGCCGCAGGGAGCGCAGACCCAGATAGCCACTCTCGTACGCCGCTTTGACCCTTCCAAGGGGTTTGAAGCACTCTTTGACCCAAACACTCCAAAGGTGGTGATGGACGACAATCTCCGCGCGCTCTACTTCAGCCGCTCCATCATCCCCTACGTAAGAAACTATCCATGGCAAGAATGGCTGTCTAAAGCCACCTTCTATACTCATGTTGGAATGTATGCCTACAGGGCCTCAACTCTTGCCAATCTCGTGGCGCTCCCTCAGTCGCCATTAGAAATTGCTGAATCGCTTGAACAGCTACGCTGGCTTCAGGGAGGCTATGCTATACAGACGGCGATTACTGACTGTGAAACCATCGGCATCGACACCCCGGCCGATCTTGAAGCAGCCCTACGTCTCCTTTCTCAAAGATAATTTTCTCTTAGGGCCTGAGGATCTCCCGCCGACAACCATATCACCAACAGATCCTCGCTAATAATGACGACTTTACGGCGTGCCAATCCGCCATCAATCCATACGATTGGCAATCTAAGAATGCCCCCTACGCGATGCTATACGCTCGCCAACGGGCTTAAGGTGAGGATCTTTGACCGCTGCGATCAAGAAGTCAACCGCCTTACGGTGGTGTGGCCTGGTGGTAGCGCCGAGGGTCAAGCTACGGCTGTGGCTCGTCTGGCCGTGTCGTTGCTCCGCGATGGCTCGCGGTGCTACACTGGCCAGCAGATATCGGAGCGTCTCGACTATAATGGCTCATGGCTAAAATTTTCGACACTCGCCCATCACAATGTGTTGATGGCCTACTCGCTCAATTCGCGCCTTGATTACACCCTTCCCGTGATAGCCGATCTGGCCTTCTATCCAACATTTCCGGAGGCTGAGCTACGTCTCGCCCGTGAACGCATAGCATCACTCCTTTCGCTGCAGCAGAAAGAGATGACTTACTATGCCAGTAAGCAGAGTGCCATTCTGGCCATGGGACCTAACCATCCTCTGGCTCAAGAGCCATCGCCCGAGGCGATACGCTCATTGGAGTGCGCAGACGTGATGGCTTTCCACAACAAGTGGGGAGGGGTGGATGGTGCCACACTCTTCCTCACCGGACGCATATCTCCCGAGATAGAGAATAAGGTGATGAAGACCTTTGAAAGAGTGGAGTGTAGCTCTCCGAAAGCTCCCCAATTGACATTGATGGATTTTGAACCCGACCACTCCTCGCCCCTGACGTTTATAGAGCGGCCTGAGGCAAAGCAAAACTCGGTGCAGATAACGCTCCCGGCCATCAGGCGTGGTCACCCCGACTACGCCCTCTTGCGCCTGGCCGTCACGGCTCTTGGAGGATATTTCGGGAGCCGATTGATGATGAATCTACGTGAGGACAAGGGCTATACCTACGGCATCTCTGCTCTGCTGCTGGGCTACCTCGATGATAGCTTGATACAGATACAGTCGGAGTGTGATTCTCGCAATGTGGAGCCTCTCATAGAGGAGGTATACAAGGAGGTGAGACGCATGGGCGACACTCTGCTAAGCGACGACGAGATGATGCGCCTGCGCCAGACCGAGACCACATCTCTACTTGACACTCTCGACTCGCCTTTCTCAATCATGGACTTCCACCAAAGCGTGTTGACATCGGGTATCACCCCCGAATATTTTGCTCAGCGAGCAGCTCTCATCGACAGTGCCACTCCCGAGATGATACGCGACATCAGCCGCCGTTACCTCTTGCCTGAGCAGATCATAACCGTTGTGGCAGGAAAAAAATGAGGGAGAATCCTTTGAGTATCCAAAAAAAATCACGAAATTTGCAGCTAAGAAGCGCATCCTTTGCCTTCTTTTTGTTATGACACATTAATTTATTAACCTATAAAGCGTTACACTCTAAGATGAAGAAAAGTGCATTGCAAATTGCCCGTGCAGCTTACCAGCCCAAGCTCCCAGTAAGCCTCACAGGCGCCGTGAAAGCAGTAGAAGGCGCCCCCACTCAATCGGTGGCCGACCAAGAAGAAATCAAGAAGCTTTTCCCCAACACCTATGGGCTCCCCGAGCTCCGCTTTGAGAAGAAGAGCTCGCAGAGCATTGGCAAGCCTATCAATGTCGGTGTTATCCTCTCTGGTGGCCAAGCACCTGGTGGTCATAATGTCATCTGTGGACTTTTCGATGGTATCAAGAAAATCAACAAGCAGAGCCGTCTTTATGGCTTTTTGATGGGTCCTGGCGGCCTCGTTGACCATCAGTACAAAGAGCTTACTGCCGACATCATTGACGAGTATCGCAACACTGGCGGCTTTGACATGATAGGTTCTGGCCGTACTAAGCTGGAGAAGAAAGAGCAGTTTGACAAAGGCCTTGAAATCCTCAAGGAGCTCGGCATCCAAGCTCTCGTCATCATTGGTGGCGACGACTCCAATACCAACGCTGCTGTTCTCGCAGAGTACTACAAGAACATCGGTGCAGGTGTGCAGGTGATTGGTTGCCCCAAGACTATCGATGGCGACTTGAAAAACGATGTGGTAGAAGCTTCGTTTGGTTTCGACACCGCCACTAAGACCTACTCAGAGCTCATCGGTAATATCCAGCGCGACTGCTTCTCGGCCAAGAAATACTGGCACTTCATCAAGCTCATGGGACGCTCCGCTTCCCATATCGCTCTGGAATGTGCTCTCCAGACCCAGCCCAATGTCTGCATCATCTCGGAGGAGGTTGAAGCTAAGAATCAGACCCTCCAGGATGTAGTCAACTATATCGCCGACGTAGTGGCTAAGCGTGCTGAGCAAGGCAACAACTACGGCACAGTCCTTATCCCCGAAGGCCTTATCGAGTTTATACCCGCCATGAAGGCTCTTATCGCCGAGCTCAACGACCTGCTGGCTCATACTCCCGACTTCGCACAGAAGACTCCCGCCGAGCAGCGCGAATTTGTGCTTGCCAACCTTTCGCCCGACAAGGCCGAAGTCTTTGCATCGCTTCCCGAGGGCGTGGCTCGTCAGTTGACACTCGACCGCGACCCCCACGGCAACGTACAGGTGTCGCTGATCGAGACCGAGAAGTTGCTTAGCGAGATGGTAGGCCGTCGATTGGCCGAGATGAAGAAGGAAGGCAAATACGTAGGCAAGTTCTCGCCTCTCCACCACTTCTTCGGATACGAAGGACGCTGTGCTGCTCCCTCCAACTTTGATGCCGACTATTGCTACGCTCTTGGCTACAATGCTGCCAACCTCATCAATGCAGGCGTCACCGGCTATCTCTCCAGCCTCCGCAACCTCACCAAGCCCAGCGTACAGTGGCTTGCTGGTGGTATACCTATCACGATGATGTTCAATATGGAACGTCGTCATGGCGAGATGAAGCCTGTGATACAGAAGGCTCTCGTGCGCCTTGATGGCACCCCCTTCCGCCGTTTTGCTGCCAAGCGCGACGACTGGGCTCTCAACACCAACTACGTATTCCCTGGCCCCATTCAGTATTTTGGTCCATCTGAAGTGTGTGACCAACCCACAATGACGCTCCACTACGAACATCTTGACAAGTAGACGTGTTGTAATAACGTACTGAATGATGATGTAAACTTACAACCCTTACTTCAGCTTGCAATTGAGGCCGGACACCAGGTAGAGTGCCTGAAGCCGGCCTCAATTTTTTGTATTCTTTCTCCATCATTTTTAGCATACCATAAGACACTATGTCAACTACCAACAACAACATTCCCCCTCTTAAATTTCGTCCCATCCTCAAGAGTGTCATATGGGGAGGCGAGAAGATAGCTCCTTTTAAAGGCATTGAGACCGACCAAACGCAGATAGGCGAGAGCTGGGAAATCTCAGGAGTAAAAGGCAACGAGTCAATTGTCGCTAATGGTCCGGACGCTGGTCTTACACTCACCCAGATGATTGAGAAATATGGCGCCGACCTTGTAGGACAGCGCAACTTAGATGTGTATGGCACCACCTTCCCCCTCCTCATCAAGATTATCGATGCAGCCTCCGACCTCTCCCTGCAGGTGCATCCCGACGACCATCTCGCCAAGGAGCGCCACGACTCTCTGGGAAAAACGGAGATGTGGTATATCATCGACACCGAGCCCGGAGCAAAGATAGGCGCAGGATTGGCCCAGAAGATAACCCCAGAGGAGTATGAAGCCAAGGTGAACGACAACACCTTGATGGATGTGGTGGCTGTCCACGATTCCCATCCTGGCGATGTGTTTTTCCTTCCTGCAGGACGTATTCATAGCATCGGCGCTGGCAATATGCTGGTGGAGGTGCAAGAGACAAGCGATATCACTTACCGCATCTACGACTTTGGTCGAGTGGATGCCAAGACCGGCCAGCCGCGTCAACTCCACACAGAAGAAGCAAAAGATGCTATCGACTATAAGGTGTATCCCGACTATGTGGGCCATGCTAAGCCCGTGTCGGAAGGTATCGAAGAGCTGGTAAGATGTAGTCATTTCGACGTGTATCGCATAGAGGTGGATGGCGAGAAGAAGGTGTATCCCAATCTCAAGAGCTTCTCGGCCTTTACTTGCATTGAGGGCTCGATGACTGTCACCGACGATCGTGGCAACACCATCGATCTGCACGCTGGCGAAAGCTTCTTGCTCCCCGCCATGGCCACAGAGGCTACTTTTAAAGGCAAAGGCGTGCTTATTGACGCCTACAACTGGGGATTCTAATCTCCGCCGCTGCCGTCGCCCCAACACTCCGTCTGCGACGCTATAGAGGGTATGGTCCGTGAATGATACATCGGGTCATACCCTCTCACTTTCTGCTTTTCGTAGTCGGCAAGACAGATGATGGCGTAGCGACCAAGCACTGCTATCGCTGCAAGATTGCAGATGGTCATTAGCCCCATTGTGAGGTCGGCAAAGGCCCATACAAAGTCGAGGGTAGAGATGGAGCCTATCATCACCATGGCTCCAACGCAGAGACGATATAGCGTGATCAACCATGGGCGCCGAGAGATGAAGCGCAGATTGGTCTCTCCATAATAGTAGTTGGCCACGATGCTGGTGAAAGCAAAAAAGAAGATGGCTATGGCCACAAATATCGAGCCCAGACCCATGCCTATCTCGCTATCGAGAGCTTGCTGAGTGAGGGCGATACCCGATGCTCCTGAGTTGAAGCAATCGCTAAGGAGGATGATTACTGCCGTGCAGGTGCAAATTATTAAAGTGTCGGTAAACACAGCCAGGGTCTGTATTAGACCTTGCTTTACGGGATGCGACACCGAGGCCGTGGCAGCTACATTGGGAGCCGAGCCCTCTCCTGCCTCGTTGCTGAAAAGGCCACGCTTGATGCCCATCAACAAGGCCATCCCCATGCCACCTCCCATCACCTCTCTCACCCCGAAGGCATTCTCTACAATCATCACCACCACGCGAGGTATCTCACGGATGTTGATAATCAAGATTACAAGAGCAAGAATTATGTAGAGAATAGCCATTATAGGCACTATCACCTCGCTGAAGCGCGAGATGCGCTGAATACCTCCCCAGATAATCAATAGCGACAAAGCAGTGAGCACGATGCCCACTATCCACGTGGGACAGCCGAAAGCCGCCGTGGCACAGCTAATAGTGTTGGCCTGCACCGAGTTGAAGGCCAATCCAAAGGTGATGGTGATAAGTATGGCAAATGTCACAGCCCACCAACGTTTGCCTATCCCTTTCTGGATATAGTAGGCCGGGCCACCCATAAACGAGGTGGAACCCTTAATTTTGTATAGTTGGGCGAGAGTTGATTCTATAAAAGCATTGGCGCTGCCCAAGAGCGCTATTACCCACATCCAGAACACGGCCCCAGGACCTCCGATGGCTATTGCTGTGGCTACTCCTGCCAGGTTGCCAGTCCCCACGCGGCTCGCTATCGACACAGCAAAGGCTTGAAATGAGCTCACCTTGTGATGGTCGTCTACATTAGCATCACGACTATCGTCGTGTTTCTGGCCCGAACGAGCCAAGAGCCGTAGCATCTCTCCCATCATCCTAAACTGTACCCCTCGGGTAGCAATAGTGAAGTAGATAGCCATCACGAGCAGGGCTCCTATCAGCAGGTAAGTCCAAAGCAGGTCGTTTATGGCGTTGAGAATGTCCATTAAGTAGGGGTGTTAATGGGTGAGGGATGGGTTCGTCTCTGGGTGTATGTCGATGTTGTCGCCGTATAAATAAAAAAAAAT
>JAJBVL010000009.1 GCA_020859845.1 Bacteroidales bacterium | reverse complement strand
ATATATAATTATCAATAATTGTATACTTGATCGGTCATTAGAAACAACAATTCAGGCAATACAAAGTTAGCAAATTTTCGCCTAATTTGCAACCCCAACTCCCACGTTTTCAATCTATTAACTTAACTTTATCTAACTTTTGTGCGTCCTCTTTAACACCTTCCCGCGCGAGTATGGAGCATCGCCCCGCCACGTTTACAACATTTCACTCTCATTAACCCATCCCTTCACGACTTTTAACCCATTTCCCCGACCCGCCGCGGGAGCTATGTAGTGCGGTAGCCTCAACCGCCCATGTCCAGCGGCTGCCTCAGCCGCCGTAGCGGCGCAGCCGCAGAAGAGCCTCAGTTTTCCGGTAAAAGAGAAAAATGAGTATAATCGCTACGTCATTCTTGTCAGTGTGGATTATTTTATCTACCTTTGGCTTTCTTATCACATTAATTGCTTATCATTGAAAGACCAAAAGAAACTGATATTCCTACCCGGTGGCTGGGATCTGGAGATGCAGACCATCGTGGGATTACTGCAAGGGCGCGACGACTGTATTGTGGCCTCCTGCGGCCGCAGGTTGGAGTGGGGAGCCACTCTTTCTGCCTACCAACAGCAGCTTAAAGAGTATGCCGACGCTACCCTCTATGCCATCTATGGCATAGAACTAATCGACGATTCAGCCCAGCAGGGCTTTTCCGTGCCGTCTAATTATTATAGCATCAACCATCACGACCAAGAGGCAGGGAAACCATCATCGCTGGAGCAAGTGTGCCAACTATTGGGTGTTAAGATGGACCACCGACTACAACTCATTGCCGCTAACGACTGCGACTATATTCCAGGAATGCAACGCCTTGGCGCCACCGAGGAGGAAATTGCCGAAATACGCTTGGCCGACCGCGCTGCTCAGGGAGTGACGCCACAGGAAGAAGCCGAAGCCGAGGAGCTTTGCAGGTCAATAGAGCCTCACAAAGGGGTAATCACTATCAAAGCTCCTTCCAGCCACTTCTCTCCTATCACCGACCGTCTATGGATGCGTGAAGAGCCTAAAATGATTTATACCGATGAGGAGTTTTGCTTCTATGGCCCGACAGATACTATTAGCAATTTAGCAGCCCTATACCGCGCAAGGATAGAGAATAACAAGATGTACCGCGGTAGGGGCTACCTCGGTTCTGGAAAAGGAAATATGAGTCCAGAAGATCAAAAAAAGATAAGGGAAGAAATTATCACCCCATTTATGAGCCGACATATATTCTACTTTCCCTTTAGATGCGGTAATGTGATTCCCGAGGAGAGCAACGGTTGTTGGGTGCGCGGTGGTGATCCACAGGAGGACCTATACAACGAGAAACAATACTTTCTGGAGTATGTCCAGGATGCTCTTTATGATGAAAATGTGCCAGGGTCGTGGCTGCGTCATTTTGAGTGGCATCAGGAGGATCCTATGCAGTATGTAATCATGACTAAAAAAGGCAAAGAAATAAAGCTTGACCTCAACTATATAAACCTCAACTTTTATTGCCCAATAGAAGAAAAGCTACCCAAATCTCAGGATTTAGGCGTAGGTGTTGGCATTCTCTCCCTTCATTGTAGCTGCAAGGACGATGCCATGACCCTGGCCGACATCCTCAGCTTCAATCAATTGGGACGGCGTACCATCAAGCCAAATGCTGGAGGCTATGGCATTGCCGCCTCTTTAGAAATACGCGGAGCTAAGGGCTTGAATACCACTAAGGAGATTTTCCAAGGGACAGAGCCATGGAAACCATCTCAGATGGTGGTTGACTTAATAAAGACCTTGAGCCCTGATATCATCATCCAGCCCATAGTTGACGACCGTATGTTTGTATTATGCTCTGTGGGAGATGACGCTTTAAGCGAGAGTCTAAAGAAAGATATAGTTAACGATGACTGGTATCGACTCCTTTTTGTAGACGACCCAGATGAACTCACTTGCCAAAACAAAGAGATGAAGCAAAGGCTCTTAAAAGAAGCCTCCTACGTGCGTTGGCAGAGCTATGGCACTATCGTAGGAGTATCGCGCTACTCATTGGTGTCAGTGACAAGCCAGTGGTTTGCCAATTCTAAATATCATAACGATATGACCACCCTCTATGCTCGGATGTACGAACTTTGCATAGCGCAGCTGGCCCTTCTCCTCACTTTCTCCGCCGAACTGACAGAAATATCCAAGAATAAGGGAGAATACAACTTAAAAACCATAGAACGCATTGAGCATTTTTATAGGAGCTATATCCGCTTCGAGAATCGCATGGCTCACAATAAGGTGACCCAGCAAGATCAAGGCATAGAGCTTTACGACTTGATGCAACGACAACTGGCAATCAATGAACAAACCCACCTCCTTGATGAAAAGATAAGCGAGACCCATCAATTTATTTCGCTCAAGATTGAGGGACAGAGAAGTTTAAATGGCTTTGTGCTCAATATTCTTGCGGCAGCATTCCTCATCCCATCGCTCGCAATAGGTATATTCCAGATATTAAAGTGGGACGAGACCTGGGAAGTAATCATAACAATAGCCCTCCTGGTTATAATAATACTTTTATTAAGGTGGCTTAATCCTGAGACATTTGGATTGCTTTGGAGAAAATTCAAACAATTTTTTTTGCGCAAGAAACATGAATGAGCCATTTGATTACACCCTTCTCAGGGCCATCGATAGCTTGCCGATGGTGCGTCTCACAGCCGATCTTGTGGCCACCGCTCCCATAAATGAATCATTCTGGGTAGGGGCTGCTGTGCGCAATCGTTTTCTTAAAGCCGCTCAATGCATTGAGATGTCGCCTGAGAGCGGGGCAGCCACTCTTCGCGAATGGATTGACAAGATACCGTTGGCAGCCGACCATCCACTTTACCACCACTTTCAAGGAGGCTTCCCTAAATGTTTTGTACCCGACTGCACGCGTATCTCGCTCTCTTCTCGCGGCTTTTCCTTGGGTGAAGGTGAGGTGGTGCGTCTCTCGTTGGTGCTCTTCGGTCCTGCCATTGAATTCGTTGAGCCATTTGCCACTGCCGTGCGACTCATGGCGTCTGATGGTCTGGGACATCCTCTTGTACCTCTTGAAGTGGTGGATATCCACTGGAGCGAATACCCGGTGAGTCTGCGCACATTTGCCAAGCGAGTAATAGAGGCGGATACCACCACTGTGGAGCTACGTCTCCTTTCACCCTCCAGCGTTACGCCCCTCGGCACTCCCGGCGAAGAGGGCTACCAATCGAGAATGAATGGGTTCCCATCCTTTTATCAGATTGCCCGCTCGCTTCTCTTTCGTGCCTCCACTCTAACCCTGCTCTACGCCCACGGGCTTGACCACATCACGTCGATGGACCAGTTGGAGCCCCTTGTGGAGCGAAATATGGCCTTTGCTCAAGGAGCCGAATTGCTCATGGCTGAGATAGCTCGCTCCGTGTGTCGCAGCACGCCAAAGGAAGGACGCAATACGCTCTACCGTTTCACGGGCTATACGGGTCGCCTAACGTTTGGCTCCGTGGCTCGACAACTCGTGCCGCTGCTCGGCATGGGCACATGGATAGGCGTAGGCGATAACGTGCAATATGGTCTTGGGCGCTATTCTATGCGAATAAATCAATAAATTTTTTATATATGTTACCAACTATCAAAATCCCTCTGGTGCAGACTACACCGATGTGGCATTTCCAAGGCGACAGTCCACATTGCTGCCTGCGTGCCACCGAAGTGAAGCCCAAACTCGACCGTTTCCTGCTCGAGCGATATCCTGACGAGATAAAAGAAGAGTGGAAAAACAAAAAGCATCCCTCGGCCCTCGCCTACAAGCTCCATATAGCATGTGGCAATTGGAAAGAATTGGAAGTAAAAAAGTATGATTACCCTCTTTTCTTTGGAAATATGGGTACAGGTAAGAAAAAGACGCTCGGTATGTTCAAGGATGTGCAGCTAGAGATGTTCTCGTATCATAGCGACCTCCTAAAGATGTTAGAGCAACATCTCCCTCAATTCTTTGCATCCACCAGCTTTGGCACTCGCCAAGACAAGGGCTTTGGTTGCTTCGCAGTCGAGGGGAAAGAGGAAGTAAAGCCAGAAAGTGCCAAATACCAACTATATGTGGAGCTGCGTTCTCAAGACAGATTATATGACGAATATCCAGAACTTTTCAAGCACATCAATTGCCTGCACAAAATGATTCGCAGCGGCGTGAACGATAGGGGCACATATGTCAAATCGTTTATGTATCAATATTCTCAAGGCGCTTGGGACAAACCAGTGTTACGTCGCCATTTCTTCTTGCACTCCGAAGAATATAAAAAGGTTTGTTATCGTCACCCAGATCTTGCCACCGAGGACAAAAAAGCTGAAGCAAAAGAACCCCACTTTATGTGGCGCGATTGGCTTGGTATGTCAGGGCCGCAGAAATGGATGACCTATAAAGATTGCAGCAACACAATTACCATTAAAGGACTCGAAGGATTCCGGTATAAGTCGCCCATTGATTATCACCCTATGAGGTGTAAAGGTGGCTTTATGGTCTATATCACTTTGAATCCTCCCAGCCCACGACTGAAAAAAGAGATTACCAATTTGGAATTCTTAGCTAGCACCTCACGACAAAAAGAAGCCAAAGCGCTTCCCTTGAAGTTTACTCCTAATTTTAATTTAGAGGAGTATTTCGAAAAGATAGTGCTGCAAAAGACTAAAGACAAGAGCTTTGTTGACGGGCCAAGCAAAAGGTTTGTCTTAAACTTCCGTCGCAACTTTAAAAAAATTCAAAAGTCATGAATCGCTATATCGGTATAACCTTCGGACCCATCACCCGCACTCTGGGCTTCACTAAGAGCATTCGCTCTATATGGGCAGCCAGCTACTTCTTCTCCCATCTGGCCGAAAGCGTGATGCGTAAGTATATTGACGATGGACGCACCTTCTTCAAGCCTACCATCACTCCCATGATGCGAGAGGCCAAGCGCCACGACACCGTTGGTATCTTCCCCGATCAATATATCTTCGTAGCCGACAAAGACGACAATATAGCCAGCGTCCGCAGCCATTGCGACGAGGCGCTCATAGTATTGGCCAAGAAGATGGCAGAGGCTCTCCGAAAAGACGTAGCCTCTTGCACCAACTATCTAAAGGAGAACATTAAAATCTACCTCGTAGAGTACTCCATGGAGGGCGATGAAGCTACGGTGGTGAATCATATACAAAACCTACTCACCTCTGCAGAGATGCGCGATGTCTTTAGTCCCCATGAAAACACCAACTTGCTTGCGCGCCTTTTTGCCAGCGACAAGGACTCGTTGTCTAAGTTGTTTGGAGTGGAAGTCAACAAGGTGACAAATCTCCAGGAGATTAGCTATAAAAATTATGTAGCCTTTGTCTCAGCGGATGGCGACAACTTTAGTCGTACTATTGCTCAAAGCGGGAAATCGGAATGTTTTGCCGACTTCTCACGAGCACTCACCACAGTTGTTAATATTTATGGAGGACAGGTGATTTACCAAGGCGGCGACGACATAGCTTTCTATGCCCCTATATATAGTCCCAGCCTTCACACGGATCTTTTCGGACTGATTGCCACAATAGACGATGTATTCAAAAGCACTGTTCAGGATGTGGTGAGGCCACTGGGATTCCACACCTCGCTCAGCTATGGCGTGGCTATCGCTTACGAGAAGCATCCTATGGGAGAGACACGCCAAGCAGCGGAGGAACTCCTCGGAAAAGCCAAGAAGAAAGAAGGAAAAAACGCCATCTGCTGGCAGATGCGCAAGCACAGCGGACAGACTTCTTCTGGCACTATGCTCAAACGCTACACTAATCTCCACAACGCCTGCCAAGAACTAATAGCTCAAAGCCTTAAAAGCATGGGCGACACTGATGACGAAACTCTTTTTCTCCACAGCCTCACCTTTTGGCTCGAGCGCCAGCGTGAAGCCCTCATTTGCATTCTTGGAGGTGAGCAACACAAGTCGATGCTCGACAACTTTGTTGCCAACAACTTCAACGAGGAAGGCCATGTACGCCACAAGGAGCAAATGGAAGCGGTAAAGAAAGTGTTGCTTTCCCACGTAGAAGCTCTTCACACCCCCGACGAGGCCGTAGATTATACATGCTCCATTTTGCGCTATATAGAATTATTATTAAGAGAGGAACCACAGAAAGGAGAGAAGAAAAATGGAAAGTAACATCCACCGTTACCTTGTGCGCCTCACCCCACTGGGCACCTACTTCTTTGGAGGAGAAGTGACTTTTGGCGATGGCACTACGCAAAACTATCTTGTACATAGCCAACTGCTTCCCCAGGCAGCGGCCCTGCTCGGCGTGATGCGCTACGCTGTCCTTGCATCTCACGGATTGCTTGAAACCGGCGACCATGAAGCAGACGCAGAACGTCGTAAACGTTATCCAAGTCTTATAGGCCAAACGTTCGACATGGAGAATCCATCCTCTGACGGCTACGGCATCATCAAGCGTCTTTCCCCAGTATTCATTGAGAAGAAAGGCCACCTTTTTACCCCGCGCCCTGCGGATTATGGATGCTCTGTGAGGTTTAGCGACGACGGACACACTTCGTTTACCAGCGCTGAAGAGCGCCCCCTAATCTCAATTGAAGGCGATATAAGATATACGAGCGAATGGATTTCGGAGGATGGGGCTACTATCCTTTCCAAGGCCGATATCTTCTTGACAGAGCAGCGTGTGGGCATTACTCGCAAGCCTGGTGTGCCCGACGACAAAAGTTTCTTCAAGCAGACGGTGGTGCGTCTTGCTGATGGATGTTCCTTCTGTTTCACTGTGGATACTTCAGAGCCTCTTTCTGGATTGCCATCCATCGTTCAGCTCGGGGGCGACCGCTCTCTCTCCCACCTTGAGTTAGAGCCTTGCAGCGATGACATAGTGAAGCGCTTTTCCCCACTCCATTGCGAAGGGCGTCTGGTCCTCCTCTCCGATGCATATCTACCTACTGCGGCCGAATGGCAAGCCTTCGACTTCGTATGGGGCGAAAGCGTCACCAATCGCTATACTGCAAATGCCCATAAATCGCGAAGAAAAAGCTTGCTCTACCATTTGCTCTCTCGCGGCAGCGTTGTGTACCATCGCGATAGCGCCGCTTTGAATGGTTTGCTTGCAGAGAATCCCCTCAACCGCATAGGACTGAATATATTCATTTAATAACATTGAAAACAATGAACGCCACACTTTTCACTATAGACTGCCTTACCAACATGCACGTAGGCAGCGGCGCCGACAACGACGGCCTCATCGACAACCTCATCCAGCGCGATGCCGTAACCGACCTCCCCACCATCAATGCCTCCAGCCTTAAGGGGGCTCTTCGAGATCACTGTAAGGGGCTTCGCAATCTCAATCGCCTTTTTGGCGATGAGAATCAGGCAAGCGCATATCGATTTCTCGATGCTCAACTAATAGCTGTTCCCCGGCCAACAGCAAAAGCCCCCTACGAGCTGGTCCACAGCAAGCGCCAGATTGATTACATAGACCAACTCTGCGATGCTCTTGGATATATCCATCCAGAACTTGGCGACGTAGGCGAGAAAATCAGCGATAAGGAGTTGGCCACGGCCTGCGACGATGAGCATCTTCCCATTATGGCTCGCAATCAGATAAAAGAGGACGGCACGACCGGCAATCTTTGGTATGAACAAGTGTTGCCTCGCTTCAGTCGCCTCGCTTTTTTCGTATTGCATGAAGGCGAGATAGATAGAGAATTTGAAAAAGCGCTTACCGATGGACTCGTACAGATTGGTGCCAACGCTACTATTGGTTGCGGATTCTGCCGTCTAACGCGAATACCACTCACTCGCAAACCTCAGAAGTCATGAGCGTCATCCGTCCTACAGCCCAGCAACTTGAGCGCGCAGTCCGTGCGCTGTGCGAAAGCGGGATAGTTGACTTGCAAGGCCGTTTCCCCAAGCCCTTCAGCAGCTATCCATCACAGTTTGGCGCCTACGCAGCCATGTGTGGACTCAATGCAGCATTAGGCTTCTTCTCCAATCCCGATTCAGATGCAGAGGCCCCAAGCCAGCTTCTCATCGAGGCCATCCGTCGATATTGCGGGACAGACACACCAAGTAAGGGCCAAGTGGTTGAGGCTGCGGTAGTGCTCAAGGTGGCCCTTCGTATGTTTAAGCCCGATGATAATGCAAAGTGTGCGAAAAAAAATGTTAAGCCGTTGCAGGTTGAAGAGCCTGCGGCTCCCGTCACTGCCAACCTTGGCCATGAGTTCTATACCCGAGCCACCATCTCTATGCCCCTCAACAAGGCTTTCGAGGACTCTATAGATACATGCCAGAAGCTGAAGAAAGGCGGTTTTACACTTCTCACCATGGAGGTTCTTGCTCCGGGCCTTATCATTGGTGCTGGTCTCCCTCATTTCACCTCTGGTGGCAACGACGACTTCAAAACTGGACTTCAGTTTGACTACACCACTGGGCTGCCTGTTATCCCTGGGTCGTCGGTAAAGGGCTTGCTTCGCAGCGCCTATGCCAAGGTGTATGGCGAAAAGGCTACCAACGCCATCTTCGGTGGCTCAAGAGGACAAGGCACCGGCATTTTCGCTGACGCTCTACTCACCGCAGCGCCAAAGGATGGGCAGGCATTGCTCGAGGACTTCATAACGCCTCATCCCGATCCACTCTCCGATCCTATACCTATACGTATTGTCCGCGTAGCTCCCGGCTGCCAGTTCACATTCGCCTTCCGCGGTGCGACACCAGATGATATAGACCTTTTCGCTGAGATTCTCTCCGTCGTCGGCATCGGCGCCAAGACCTCCGTGGGCTTCGGCCGCCTAAGACGTGTAAATTAGGTTCTAAGAGAAGTTCTTCAGCGTCGTAGGTGTGCTGGCGATAGTCGGCGCAAGTTGGTGGTGGCCCTAAAAGGGCCTGGCTTCTGAATAGCCGCGGGCTTCAGCCCGTGGTCGTCGGTTGCCGTGAGGCGTCTGAAGGACGCCCCTAAGCTGCAAGGGGTGGAGGGGTGCTTCACCAGCTGCGGCAGCTTTCGCAGTGCAGCGGCCCTCCGCTGCTCTTTAAGCGTCGGCCCTCCGACGCAATCTAATGGCACGTCATGTGAGAGCCAGAGGGCTGGCTCACAATGAGCAGCGGAGGGCCGCTGCACTGCGAAAGCTGCCGCAAATGGGATAATGATGATGACTATGTGGCTATGTTGCTAAAGATTCGTAGCCTCTTCTATTTTTTCTGCCCAAAAAAGCGTATATTTGCGAAGATTTTCGGATAGAGCCAATAGCCAATGACTTACGCGGATAATGGATTCGCGGCATTTTTATATCTTATAGATACTGAGAATCTATCTATCCTCTACTGCGAGAGCGGTATTGAGACAATATTTTCATATTCATAACCATAATTATATACTATCTATCCTCTACTGCG
>JAJBVL010000005.1:25459-30460 GCA_020859845.1 Bacteroidales bacterium | reverse complement strand
TCCGTGCTCTATGGCACAAGTGTTGACGACGACTACAATCCCATCATCATCCGCTTTCCCCTCAAATAAGACAAGCCAGTTTCTACACCACCTCTGCGGAAACTGCCGCAGAAGTGGTGTAGAAACAATCCTATGAAGCGCTCAGTTGAAAGGATATATACTGAGATTAAACTCATTATTCATTCACCTAAAAATTTACGTATGAAACTAAAGTTAATCAGTTACATTGCATTTGCTGTAATAGTAAGTGCCCTTATTGTCGATCAACGCTTTACTTCGAGCCAGAGAGAAGAGATGGATATGGAAGAACTCGAGGCACTCTCTGGCATTGAGGTTAATGAAGAAGAACTTCGTGATGAGTGTTGCAAAGAGAACAGAGAAAAAGAATGTTCCATTTGGGTTTCTGATGGACAAGGGCACTCAGAAAATCTCATATTTAAAGGTTATGAAGCTAAAAGTGCATATGAGCAAGACTGATGAAAAGATTTAATATATATTTCGGCTCCATCATTGTATGGATTTTGGCCTCTTGCGGAGGACATCAGGCAGCTCCCCCTATTTCTATTGCTGAATTGCCTATAGATAGCCTTGAAGGACATTGGCTGGAGACAGGCGACTATCTTCTCGATGCGGGAGTTACAGCATTGGTTGATGGAGACCTTCTTTTACACGAGCCAAAGGAGGATTTTATGCTTAGAAGGTATAGTGTAGCCAATGACACTCTAAAATTGAAGGATGCTGTGATTGCCTCTGGACAAGGTCCCTTAGAGTCCTTGAACATAGGCCAGGTTTTTGTGAACTTTCCTCACAGATATCTTATATCTTATGAAGCAAATTCAAGAAAAACTCTACGTGTCAATATCGGTAAAGACAGTATGACCGTACTACCAAGTAATATTTTAGAAATGGATTCTCTTCATTTGGATCATTATTGCCTTATAGGAGATTCTGTGATAGTGTTTACTTATTGTATTCCCAATCTCCAATACAAATCTAAAGCCATTATTGGGATGCTCGATCAGCGCGACAACACTTTCCATGCCTTCGAAGGGTATGGGTTAATGCCAGACAAGGAATACAGTTTCAATGAGATAGCTTACTACCTTAATAGAATCCGTATTCAGTCTCAGCCAGGAGGTGATAAAGTGTTCTGTTATGCTTCAGTAGGTCTTTATGGAGAGATATTCAATATTACAAATGTTCTCCCCACAA
Source organism: Bacteroidales bacterium (assembly GCA_020859845.1). GTDB lineage: Bacteria > Bacteroidota > Bacteroidia > Bacteroidales > Muribaculaceae > Paramuribaculum. The sequence continues at coordinate 29,248 of JAJBVL010000005.1, read as the reverse complement.
ATAGGAAAGTGATTCTTAACGAATTTCCCGACTTCGAAATAGGAGAGAACATGCAGGCAGTCTCAATCCCCGACGATACGAAGACTGGCATCAACCGCTCTTACGTCACCAGCAAGTACATCTATTTGGCTCCCTATCGCATCCCGACGGCTGGAGAGAGGAGGGCTTTTGGCAAGGCCAGAAAGGAGGGCAATATACCTCCAGAGTTTGACGGACCGGCCAAAGATGTAGAGTGGGTAGAGACCATCTGGGTCTTCGACTGGGATGGTAATCCTGTGCGGCGGCTCAAGGTTGACCGCTGCTTGGAGACGTTTGCGGTGTCAGAGGACGACTCCGTGCTCTATGGGACAAGTGTTGACGACGACTACAATCCCATCATCATCCGCTATCAACTTAAATAGGACAAGACAACTTCAAAACCCTCTCTGGGGCAGCTGCCCCAGAGAAGGTCTTGGATTTGTCTTATCTTATTTTAGGGGATAACGGATGATGATGGGGTTATAGTCGTCGTCCTCGCTCATGGCGAAAATCTCAGTATCCTCTTTGTCCACGGTAAAGAGGGTAATGCCACGGTCAAGTTTAAGATTGCCTACAGGATTGCCATCTTGGAAAGGTTGGTTTCTCAGTATCTATCATTTCAACTGAGTGCTTCTGAAAGCGAGGGAGTAAGAATTATTTTCTTTTGGTAGCTTGCGATTGTATTTAGATTTGATTTGACAATAAATGATTTTACAAAGATATCTTGTTTTCACAAATTTTACAAAATAAAGGGATACATTTTTTAGGAAGTGATTTTCCCCTTTTCTGCGACAGTTGCCGCAGAAAATAGAACTACTTAATAAATAAGGGAATTAGAAAAACTCGTAGGAGCCGTCGGGATGAACTATGAATGGGCGCTGCATCTGTTCTATCGATGAGGGGCCGACGATGAGGAAGAGATGATAATCGGGGACCTGGCCAAAGTCGAGAGTCAAAGAGTCGCGACTCATAGCCCATGCCAGAGGCTTCCAGCCGCCACGCCATCCCATGAGCGCATAGCTATTACCTCGCCCCAACGTCAAGCGACGCTTAACGTCGTAGAGCGAAATGCCATCGATGCGGATGCTGTCGGTGGTGGATGGGTCGAGGATAAATTGCGGCTCTCCTGAGGCCCCAAGAATGAATGGAGCAACTCCTGCAGCCGCCTTTCCATTTGAGTCGATGGGAAAATACAAAAGCGACTGGCTGAGATTTTGAAATAGCGATTTTCCCTCGATATTTTTCCCATCTGAGATTTTTTTCAAACGCCCTCGATTAAACGTGGCAACTGAGAGATTCTCTACATCCAGCTCCACATCAGCCGTAGGGTAATATTCCTCCGTCACTACCTCATAGAGCCCTGGCCGGTCAAAGACCACGCGCCTCACCTGCGGCGCCACCCATTGCCGACGCTCAGGATCGCGCTCGTAGGGGGAGAAGTAGATTAGCGCTCCCTGCTCAGTGTAGAAACTGTTGTAGGCATGCCCTCCATTGACACGCCCGTGAAATGGCAGTCGGTCGAGGTTGAGAGCCACCCCGATGGCGCGTAGCGACTGACAAGCGTTGAGGGCGAGGTGTTCGCATGTGCCTCCTCCCGTGGCTTCAATCTGCGTGTAGGGCATATCGCCTTCCACGGTGTCCATCTCGTGGATATAGCGTTTCTGGTGGTGGGTGTTGAAATAGAACACCACCTCCTCTATCGTTGCTCCCTTAGCGGCCAGCGAATCGGCTTCTGGCCCGTATTTCTCCAGATAGTAGCGTCGCCAAGGCTCCAGCCTCTCGGCCTGTAAGCGGTAAGGGAGGATTGTGCGCCGAAACACCTTTTCTGTTAAGGTTTGGCACCATGGAAAACGTCTTCTTGCCTCCAGCGCCAAGTCGATGTTGTCAATGAGATAATCCGCTGTGATAGTCTTGAGGTCGGAGGAAGCCTTCAGAGTGCCAGCGCTATAATCCGCTGTCCCTTTGCCTGACATATTGGCTATTAGCCACTGGGCACAGCTAAGTCCCATAGAGTCGCCAGTCTCTTCATAATGACGCAGCACGCTCTCCAGCGCGCTGCGGTTGTCGCCAGCTTTCTTCAAAGCTCTCTCCACTTCAGGCGCCCATGATGGAGAAGAGCAGCTCGTGGCAATCGCCACGAGGAATAATAATATTAAGAAAACTGTCTTTTTCACCAGTGAGACATCTAGAGCTGTTCTATCTCCTCTGGGGATAGACCTGTGGCTTTAGCTATTTGGTCTGTTGAGAGAGTAGAGGCCTTCAGCATTCTTGCGATGTTGATCCTTTCTTCGGCACGTCCTTCGGCACGTCCTTCGGCACGTCCTTCGGCACGTCCTTCAGCGCGTCCTTCAGCGCGTCCTTCGGCGCGTCCTTCGGCACGGCCTTTTTCAAATCCTTCCTCACGGCCTGCCATTTCGCCTTCTCCGCGTGCTGTGGATATCTGGTCGCGGATGATGGCCAAATTCATTAGATGACGGTCATAGGCTCTTTTCTCGGTTTCCGACATGTCTTCGAGTTTCATCACTTCGCGTGCTTCTGCAAGCCCGGGAGCGTTGGCATCATCAGGAATTTTAGAGGTCTTTAGAAACTCCATCCATTGCTCAATAGGTGTTATGGCTTTTTCATTAAATCCATTGACCTTGAGCACTATGTATTCGGGATAGAGTTCGCTGGGATACACCACGCCAAATTTCTGCTGCTGAAATGGCGAGAGTGTCAGAATTTCGCCTGTATGTAAGCCTTTAAATTCTGTTTTCCCTACATATACGTAGTCCGTCCCTCTACCCAGATCGAAATATACAATGTTGATACTGTAAATCTTTTTTACTTTCTCATAGTTATCGTCTTCGCGTAGGTAATCCTTGAGAAATTTAGAAGCCCCGAATAGGATTCGCTGGAAATAGGCCACTTCACTCTCGTTTTGTACCTCTATGATATACTTTGCCCCCTCGTGGTCTTGTGCTAGAATATCCACACGGCTCGACTTGGCGTCTTCGTCGTCTTTGTTGGACTCGCTTTCCAGAAGGGTCTGTATTTTTATGGGCTTATCGATTACAGTAGAGATAAATCCTTCCAGCACAGCAAAGTTGGCTTTGTTGCGTAGGAGTTTCTTTATGGCCCAGTCAAAGCTGATGTAGGTACGGCTGCTCATAGTGCTCAAAAGTTTTAGTTTCCATCGCAAATTTAATACTTTTGTTCCGTATTTCCAACCACTACTAAAAGATTTATCCGAGACCCATTTATAGACATAATTACAATGGGCCACGGATTTTACAATTGTCTTAATGTGATAGATGGCTTAGAGCATTACCGAGAGGATATTTCATCATGGTTTCCGTGGGAAAATCCATAGTGTAAAGCGCTGCTCCCCCAAAATTCGATGTCAAACTCTTTATGCTCCTTGTTGCTCTGACAAGCTATCATGGTGATCAGCAAGAGGTCAACAACCAGCAGCTTTTCATGTCGTTAGTTCTTATACTTCGCAAAATTAACGTAGGTTTTTTAATCAGCAAAATATCTCACGTATTTTAACATTAAACACGTTTCTTTGACATTAAATCTGTGGCCTATTACAAACCTTATATATAACACATCGTTCGAAGGGTTAAGAATCTTTAAAATCATTCTATTTTTGTTCTTAAAAGCGAAATGTGTTTTATATTTGCAAATAAATTTAACAAAATAAAAATTTATGAGGAAGCATTGTATAATAGCTATTTTGATAGCCCTTCTTTTAGGAATTTCTTCTTATGCTGGGTTTAGAAATCCAGC
>JAJBVL010000005.1:1037-25359 GCA_020859845.1 Bacteroidales bacterium | reverse complement strand
TCAGGAACCTGTGGATTCAGAAGAGCTATTAGAGAATCTCGAAGCGCTTTCCTATTCCGAATGGATTTTTACTACTGCTTGCATGAGTGATGTCTCAGAATCTACCACTGTCTTCGAATTAGCATTTATGGTGAGAAAATGTCTCCCTTGTGGGGAATTGGTATGGGTCACATATGCAGGTATGTCGGGTAACTGCGAGAACACTCTATTGCAATGAGGCCTATCCTATTAATTGCCATAACCCTCTGTTGTATTGTGACCTTAAGAGCCCAAGAGGTCGCTACTGTCGATACGCCAAGTTTTACCTTACAGCTCCCCGAGGGGTTCATCGAGGGAGGCGAAAGTCCTTGGAGTAAAGAAACTTTGGTGGGGAGAGAGTATCAACGTAAATTTTGGGTTTTTAAACATCCTATTACGCGTGAAGGCTTTTTTGTGGAGCAACATCATCCGCAAGATAATGTCTTCAACTTGGAGGCAATCAAGGAATTGGTGGATCACTTCAAAACTGTTGGAAGCTATGAGTATACCCCCTCCGTCTGGAGCGACATGGAGAAAAGCAAAAAATGGAAAGTGACCTTTACCAGGCGTGAACTAATGGTAGAAAATGGGATGCCAAAGAAAGTGTTGCGTTTCTACCTAATTTATGTATATAGAATAAACTCTGACTGCTTTCTTTTGATGATCCCTAATCCTGTTGACACTCGTTCCTCCGAAGAAATCATGGAGTATTCCGATAAAATCACCAGTGGTTTTAAATTAAAATAATTAAAATCATATGTACAAAAAATATATAATAGCTGTTGTATTTGTTCTTCTTTTAGGAATTTCTTCTTATGCTGGGTTTAGAAATCCAGCTCAGGAACCTGTGGATTCAGAAGAGCTATTAGAGAATCTCGAAGCGCTTTCCTATACTGAGTGGCTTGTCACAACTGCATGTATGGCTGATGTCAAAGAATCCACCTCGGTTTTTGATTTAGCCTTTGTTGTGAGAAAATGTCTACCTTGCGGAGATATAGTATGGGCCACATATGCAGGAATTCCTGGTAACTGCTACAATCCTCTTTTGAAATGAGAAGTCTTCTGTTAATTGCCATAACTCTATGCTGTATGGTGGCCTTAAGAGCTCAGGAGGTCACTAAAGTTGACACGCCAAATTTTTCCTTGCAGCTTCCCGATGGGTTTATTGAAGGTGGTGAAAGCCCTTGGAGTAAAGAAAATTATGCTGGAAAAGAATATGAACGTAAATTCTGGATTCTTAAATACCCCAAAGTGCATGAAGCTTTTTTAGTTGAGCAACTCCATCCTCTCGACAATGTCTTCAATTTGGAGGGCGTGAAGCAGAGAGTGGATAAATTTGAAGCGGCTGCAAGCAAAGAATATACTCCTCCTATCTGGACCGTAATAGAGGAGGGGAAGAAATGGAAAGTAACTTTCACCAAGCGAGAGCCAATGGTGGAAAATGGAGTGATGAAGAGCATTCTCCGGTTGTACGTAATATATGCGTACCGTACTGGCTCTGATTGTATACTCTTGATGATTCCAAACCTCGTGGACACTCGTTCCTCCGAAGAAATCATGGAGTATTCCAATAAAATCAACAATGGTTTTAAATTAAAATAATTAAAATCATATGTGCAAAGATTATATAATCGCTGTTGCGTTTGCTCTTCTTTTAGGAATTTCAGCTTATGCTCGGTTTAGAAATCCAGCTCAGGAACCTGTGGATTCAGAAGAACTGATTGAAAATCTTGAGGCACTGAGCAACACTGAATGGCTGTTTACAACTGCTTGTATGGGGGTTGTCTCAGAATCATCATCTGTCTTTGAATTAGCATTTATAGTGAGAAAATGCCTTCCTTGCGGAGAAATTGTGTGGGCAACATGGGCGGATTTCCCTGGCAATTGTGAAAATAATCTTGCTCAATGAAACGCATTCTTTTGTTAGGAATTATACTCTGTTGGATGGCAACGATAAAAGCCCAAGAAATTAATAAAATGGAGACGCCATCCTTCGACTTGCTGCTCCCAGAAGGATTTATTAAGGGAGGTGAAAGTCCTTGGTGTAAAGAAAGCTATGCCGGTAAAGAATATGAGCGTAAATTTTGGCTTTTTACTAAGTCCAAAACACGGGAAGCGTTTTGGGTTGACCACCTTCATCCCGAAGACAACGTCTTTGATATGGACGCAGTTAAGCAATGGGTTGGTAAATTCGAAGCCGCAGCAAGCAATGAATATACCCCTCCCATTTGGAACGTAATAGAAGAAGGAAACAGATGGAGGGTTACCTACACTAAGCGCGAACCAAGGGGAGAAAATGGAGTGATGAAGAGCATTCTGCGCTTCTATGTGATATATGTATATAGAAAGGGAGCAGATTGTATTCTTTTGTCCGTTCCAAACCTCGTGGACACTCGTTCCTCCGAAGAAATCATGGAGTATTCCGATAAAATCAACAATGGTTTTAAATTAAAATAAATGTCATGGGAAAATTCACTTTTTGGTTTTTGATTCTCAGTTTTTCTGCTGCCATTTCTGGTTGTCAACAGGAAAAAATAAATAAGACGTTTGACATCAATGGAGGCACCGTCGTAGCGCTCGATAGCGTGGCCACACCGTGTATTCTCAATCCTTTCGCCATGAAGACCGTCGGCGAGAGGCTCGTGATAGCCAATCGCGGGCGCGACACCATCTTTGATGTCTTCTCCCTGCCCCAGTGTCGATATATCGCTTCGGGAATTGCGCAGGGCGTGGGGCCCGACGAGATTTACTCGCCACAGCCTTTCACTCTGGCGCGCTACGGCGCCAACGAGGTGTGTATGGCAACGGGCCATCCCTGTATGCTCTCAATTATCAACGTTGACCCTTTGAGCGTGGCAGGACAGCATCGTTTGGTGCTTCCTGAACGTTGGCAATACACCCAATCGTGGGCGTTGGTGGGTCAAGACAGTCTCTTCGCTCAGCAAGGTTCCCTACCCATGGACTGGGCTCTCCTCAACTCACAAGGCACGCCGCTGGCTACCCTCCAGGTGGAAGTGCCCGAAGAGGTAATCCGCGCTATTGGAGAAGGCGAAATGGCTGAGAGTTTAGCCAAGAGCAGTCTTGGCGCAGTCAATCCCCACCACACGCGCTTGGCTGTGGCCTATCGTTCCTTCCCCAGGATATGCATTTACGATATGAATCTGCGCCTCATCTCTGAGCTCGAAGGAGAGTATGAGCCAGCAGGGCGTGGCGTATGGATTGTTAACGTTGATGCTACCGCGAGGGCTCTCTACGTCAACCTCCACGACCCCCATGACACCTCCTTTACTTCAAGCACTATCCTCGCCATCGATTGGGAAGGACGCCCTGCTGGCCAGTATCGTGTACCAAAGGCCATCAGTGCGTTCTCAGTGGATGAGGCCGCTGGCCGACTATATTTCTCCACCCCCGTCGAAGACGACCACATCTTCTCCTTCCCATTATAATCCCCTTGGGATTCCCCCACTATGGCTTATGCGATTACGCGATTCAGCGATTAATCGCGTAATCGCCTTTTGCCTTTTGCCTTAATTTGCTAACTTTGCAGGCAGGATGAGAAATGCAATGGAAAAAATCCTGCTTCGCGGTTGGCGTGCGTTTCGCTGCGCCGATTGGCTTAAGATTGGCGAGACCTTCGCCAATCTCATCATCGTGCTCTCCGCCTTCTACATCGGTTACAACGCTTGGCACTACGGCCGATGGGCATTTCTCTCCGACCAGTTTATAATCCCCACCGACTCTATGCTCCCCACGCTAATCCCCGGCGACCGCATCGTGGTCAACAAACTCCTGATGGGCCCACGTATCTACACCGACTTCCATTTCCCTAAGCAGGGGGGCGACCTCCATGCCGTGAGGCTCAAGGGTATGCGTGGTGTGCGCCACAACGACATCGTGGTGTTCAACTATCCCATCAACGATGGCCGTATTGCCTTTAAGATCAACTACGTATACTGCAAGCGCGTCATAGCTCTTCCCGGCGACAGCCTGAGCATCGTCGACGGCCATTATCGCAACAACAACTTCCCCGCCACCCTCGGCATCGAGCAAGAGCAAGAGCGCCTGTGGCACAACTCACGCATCGACACCACCCGCTGGGGCGCTGCCTATCGCATCTGGCCCCACAACGACTCCCTGCGCTGGACGATGACACAGGCTGGCCCATATTATATCCCGCGGCGCGACGACGTGGTGGCTCTCACCGCCCGTGAGGGGCTCCTCTATCGCCGACTGCTTCAATACGAGACGGGCAAGGGCGTGATGATCGACTGGGAAGGCGATCGTGTGCTTATCGACAGCATACCCACTCCCTACCACCGCTTCCAGCACAACTATTACTTCGTGGCCGGCGACAATGTCGACGACTCCCACGACTCGCGCTACTTTGGCCTTCTCCCCGAAGAATATATAGTGGGCGTGGCCCACTTTATTAGCTACTCCCAACACCGCCGCACAGGCGAATACCGATGGCATCGTTTCTTGAAAAATATCCTTCCACCTGCTGGCGCTCAGTGAACTGGCCCACGCTCGCTTTCTTTGCCATTGCGCTGATGTCGCTCATCAGCGTCGATGGCCCTTTCAGCATGGGAGAGCTTGACATGCTCAGTTTTCTGGCGCTTATGGGAGCGATGGCTGTGATAAGCCTCTTTTTCCCTCAGCGGCGAAGGATGAGAGGGTCGTGGCTCGATGTGGCGATCTTCATGGCCTATCTCTACGTGCTGGCCAACCAATGGGCAGTGAGCCATGTGCCAGCGGCGATGACGTTTTTGCGCTGGTCGCTGTGGCTGGTGGTGTATCTTGTGGTGAGGCTGTTATGTCTCGCTGGCAAGCCCGACAGAATTGGCTCTATTACTATCCTCCTCATGATGGGCAGCTTTGAGACGATCCTGGGCCTTGGCCAGATGCTTCATCTGGCAGCGCCCTCTCATTCGCGCTATCTCATGGCGGGGACTTTCTTCAACCCCGGACAATACGGGGCCTATCTGGCCATTGTCATCTCCATGCTGCTGGCCTATCAGCGCATCCTCCACCGCGAGGGGAGGGGAGAGTGGCTGCTCTGGGTGGTGGCATTGATTGGCGCTATGGTGATAGGGGTGATGTGTCGCGCGGGCCTTGTGGCCATCGTTGTGACGGTGGTGGTGATGTGGCGTCGCGAGTTGTGGCATCGGCGGTGGCTATTTGCTCTGGTCATTCTGACTCTGATGGCTGTTGTCGCTGCGCTTTATTTCTTGAAGCGCGGCTCTGCCGACGGCCGATGGTTTATGACCATTGTCTCGCTGGAGGCGTGGAAGGCTCATTTCTGGCTTGGCTCGGGGCTTGGAAGTTTCTTGGGCAGCTTCACCGACGCAGAGCTTGCCTACTTTGCTGCTCATCCTTCTTCGCCATATATCCCAGGGGTTGCGGTGGTGGAATATCCTTTTAATTTCTTCTTGAAGGTGGCCGTGGAACTTGGTGCCACAGGGCTGCTCCTGTTTTTGGCCGCTGCTCTATTAGCTTTAATCCGTCTGTGGCGTCGCTGGCGTACAGGGTTCTATGGCTTGCTTTCTCTGCTTATCGTTTCGGCTTTCACCTACACTCTCGAGCTGGTGCCTTTCTGCTTGTTGCTATCGTTCTTTGCTGGCGTGGCTGGAGGCAACAGAGTAGGGGAGGGTCAGCAGCGCTGGGTGTCGACCATGTTGAAGAGCTCGTTTATTCTTTTGATTGCTGCGATAGGCGGGGTGGTATATTGGCAATACTCTTCGCGCATCGAAGCCTACGGCTCTTGGCAGCGGGTGGCTCGCTATCATTCCCCTCAGCTCCTGCCCCACTACAAGCGCTGGGCGCCATGGCTCGGCGATAATTACCATTTCCTCTTCGACTATGGTCAGATGCTGCGCGAGCAGACCCACTATATCGACAGCAACCATTATCTCCTCGAGGGCGCGCGGCTGAGCAACGACCCGATGTTTCACGTCCTCATGGGCAACAATTACCAGTCAATGGGCCTATACCAGCTTGCCGACAGTGCCTTCATGCGCGCCTTCGCCATCAACCCCAACAAACTTTACCCCCTCTATCGCCAGATGAAACTCTACGAAGCCACTGCCGATACCATTCGTCTTATCCCAGCCGCCCAGCGCGTAGCCGACTTCACCCCCAAAGTCCCATCCAAAGCCGTCACCCAGATGAAGCAGGAAGCCCGCGCCCTCATCAACCACCTATCATCTCCTCCAAAGCAATAAAACGCATTTGAGCTATAAGATAATAATTTAGCCACCCACATCTTGTTTAAGATGTGGGTGGCTAAAAGAATAGAGAATAAGGCTAGAACTTTAAATCTGGATTGAAGTAAAGAAGAATAGGCCCATACTTTTTGATTTCGTCTGGTGACATTCTTCTCGCTTTTTTGCTTAGGCGTATGAATTTATCTACCCATTTACCTTTCTTGTCCTTAACCCGAGTTACTTTGTATTCTTGGACATGTACGGTTCCTTTAGGAAAGTGAGTGCCATCTGGATTAGTGTGATCATGGTTCCAATCAAAATCGAGAGCCATTTTATGATCTGGGCTGTAAAACTTGGCTTGTGTGGCTTTCCCATTTGGTCCAGGTGCGAAGTATATATCGGAGGTTTTGGCATAGGCTGGCAAATCGGCGTGCTTTGATTTAAAGGCCTCTTTCTTTTCTATCATTCTTCCTGTAACTCCATTGATAGTAACTCTCGGAGAGAGTGAAGTGTAGGTGTAAGAGTAGAAATCATTTCTCCCTCTTACTATATCGCGTTGATCTCCCATATTTTAACTGATGGCGTTACCATCATTCCGATGGTCATATCGCACACATGAAAAATCGTACTCTTGCAACCATTCCAAAAACGTTATATCTCGATTAAGAAGATGAGCTGTTTTGAGATTGGTAGAGAGTGCCTCAGAAAGAGTCATTGTATGAATCTCTGTATTTTGCCACTCTTCTCGAGATGTGCCCTTCCCCAACATAAACTCATCGTAACCCTGGCGAAGTAGATACAGTTGGTCTGAATTGTCATGTTCCCAGATTAGTGTTTCTGGCCAAGGGGCGTTTTCATCCAGCATCTTTGCTTTCATTTCTTCAAAGAAATGTTTCGCTGAGGCTGAAAGATCTTGTTTCTCCATTGCAGAGAAAAGGGCCTCATCCTGAGACCAAAGTACATTTTCGTGCGTCATACTTTTGTTTTGTTTTTAAATTTTAATTTCGAATATGGAGGAATGAATTTAACCGGAGTATGGATTCCGGGTACATCTCTTTCCTCTCCGTAGACAATGATTGCCAAGGGATGTGTTCTTCTCTCCAATTCACTTAGACCAGTATACCACAGCTCAAGAGCACCATTATTTTTAATAACACCAGTGCCGCATACAGCTATTATACTATCATAGGGAAGTCCATCGAAACAATACGAAAATGAATCAACATCTCCCCAGCTTGCTGTTGGAATTACTGTATATCCACACAAATTCCAAAAGGCACCTACGAATCTCGAACGATAAATAGAGGAGATATTTAGAGCCACGTGGGGACCTACGTATAGACTAAGGTCTGGCGTAAACAAGCAAGGTCTATTGCGAAGATAATAAGTGATTTGATCAAGTCTATTCCAAATTGGAATGGAGTGTCTATAATCATCCTCAAAGAAATGCACCCCATATCCTTCTTTCCCTCGTTCATTTCTACTTGAGTAGGGGACAAAATCCAAGTCTGGATATTCTATGCATGGGGAAAGAATAGGGAATCCATACCGTTGGGTTAAATGCATTCCATTTATAAGATGGCGGTTGTTGTATTCCGCTTTAGCCCTTATCTTGGGACTTAGCTTCATCATTACCCGAAGTTTACCAGATGTTGTACAAGATTGCAGGTAATTGTCTTTAGGACCGAATAATCCGCCCGTAAAAGGGGATTCCCCAATCTGAATCGCATCATATAAGACTTGAGGCGATGTCGCATGCCAACTTTCATAGAAAGATGGTTTGGTGTTTTGATAGAAGGGTAGAGGCATTATTTTAATTTAATTTTTTTGACTCCCCCTCGCAGAATTAGGGTATGACGCATTGAAATTACGATAATTATTCGTAATTTTGTGCTCGATTTCAGCGTATTCCCCTCTGCAAGGGATAACGATCTCACGATGCCTCATTCTCGGCAAAGAGTGGGGCATCTCATTTTATTTATGTCTTTATTTCATACGTCACCTCCTTCCTGCTTAAAATTAAATATCAAGGATTGATATTGGTTTTTTCTCTCGCTCAGATTGAAATCTGGCTCGTTTGGATCAATCGTTGTAAAACGTCCGTCATTATAAGCCTTTCTCAGTTTAATGTTTTTATGAATACTTCTTATCGTGTTTGCGTCTATCTGCGTTTGGCCGATCCTTCGATCTTTTGACACTATTTGAATGGCATCTCTCCTCATAGTAGGAAAATCAAGAAAACCCAATGATTGAGTTGCAAATATCAATTGAGAGCCACGAGAAAATTTTAAAAAGAAGTCCAACAAAAGATGCTGTGTTTTGGCTTGCATGCCAGATCCGAACTCATCTAGTGCAATGAGCCAATTTCCTTTTAGAGCCTTATAAAATAGAGCCAAATGCCGAATAAAACTTTTTGTCCCTTCGGATTGCAAATCTTCGCTCAATGCAAATTCACCGAGTTGGGTTTTATGGATATAATTGCTTGTCCACTTAGATAAGGATTTTAGATTAGCTATCACATTTTTCTCGCTTTCGGATATATTCATTTGCATTAGGAATTGGCGCGCTTCTTCAGGTATTTGTCGTGTTTCTTCCTCGGATTCAACATCTACTATGTTAGAGTGAAATGTCTGAAGCAGGTCTAAGAGAAGCAGCTTGAGATTAGAATCTTCCTTTATAGCTTTAGCTACCTCTTGGTCTGCATCCGCTACGTTATACAATCTGAAAAATTCTTGCTTAAAATAATTGCGCACCTTGGTTAATTCTTCACAAGAAATATTTCTGGTGATGAAAGCAGTAAGTACGCTGAGGTTGGCAGTGGTAGCTTCTTCGATTGTTTTACGATCCTTTGGACTGAGAGTCATCCAAGTGCCAAACCTAACGATATTGACCCCTTTGTCTTCATTGAATTTTCGGGTATAAACTGCGCGGCTAAGGTTGCCGTTGTGATAAACTCGAAGTTCTTCCTCTAGAATCCTTTTAGGAGTAAGTTCTAAACGATAACGATAGCGTGTCCCTCCAATAAAAAAGTGCAGGTCAAACTCTGTATTCTTATGCCGATATGTAGGGTCAAGAGCAAAGCGCATATAATTCAAGTCTTGGTCTGCTTCAGCAGGAACATTGAGTATGGTATGCCTTAGAAAATCGAGGGCACATAGGAGGTTTGTTTTGCCGCTTCCATTAGCTCCATAAAGCAAGATGGCTTTCAGTAAACGGAAATTCCCAATTTTAATAATCCAATCTTCACTATACTGCTTTTCTTTGGATGCCTCAAACGAGACCTCCAAAGGCTCCCTGATGGAGAAGAAATTGGATATAGTGATATTTTGAACCATAATTTTTTATATTAATGCCGCAAAGATAATATAGAAAATCAATTCTGCAAAATATTTCTGTATAAAATGTACAGCAAATAGCGTTTGGGCGCTTATTTTTATTATTAAGACCTTGAATTATGTAAAAATTGAGCCATTTTTAATAAAATCTAAAGTCGGTAGATGGTTTGTTTTATGGCTTGAACCAGTCACAATTTGTGACCAGTTATTGAATATCAGATTGGAAAAAAGAAAAATTTAATGAAGGAGATCTCCGAGGATTTCTTCCCCGTCGGGGGTAGGCTCTGTGAGGCGCGCCATCACTACGCGGTTGGCCAGCTGGGGGTCGGCTGGTAAGCTTACGCGCAGATAGTTGTCGGTAAAGCCGCTCATGCGTCCTTCCTTCACTGTGTGCTCCACCAGCATGGGCCGCGTCTGCCCCATAAACCGCTGCGTGAACCCCTCGAGCTTTTCCTCCGAGAGGCGCAGTAGCTGGTGGGTGCGCCGTTGTTTTTCAGCCGCGTCCACCACATAGTCAATCTCCAGCGCTCGTGTCCCAGGGCGCTCCGAGTAGGGAAACACGTGGAGCCGCGATATGTCAAGACCCTTGATAAACTCCAGCCCGCGCTCCCAGCGCTCTGGTGTCTCTCCGCGAGCCCCCGCTATCACATCCACCCCGATAAACGCATCAGGGATGAGGCGCCTTATGGTGGCTATACGGTGGGCAAACAGCTCTGTGTCGTAATGGCGTCGCATCAGGCGCAACACCTCGTCGTCGCCGGCCTGCAGCGGGATATGGAAGTGGGGCATAAATCGCCGTGACGAGGCCACCCACTCTATTATCTCGTCGCTGAGCAGGTTTGGCTCTATCGACGAGATGCGATAGCGCTCTATCCCTTCCACCGCGTCGAGAGCCTTGATGAGGTCGAGAAATGTCTCCGAGGTGCCTTTACCAAAGTCGCCGATATTCACCCCCGTCAACACTATCTCGCGTCCTCCTTCGGCAGCCACGCCGCGCGCCTGCTCCACGAGCGAGGCGATGCTCCCCGAGCGGCTACGCCCCCGGGCGTAGGGGATGGTGCAGTAGCTGCAGTAGTAGTCGCAGCCGTCTTGCACCTTCAGGAAGTAGCGTGTGCGGTCGCCGCGTGAGCATGAGGGGTCAAACGTCCGGATATCCTTCGTGGCCGTCACCACACGCTGTGGCTCGTGGGTCTTCTCCCACTGGTCGATATAGTCCATCAGGCGTAGCTTCTGGTCGCTGCCTGCCACGATGGCCACTCCGGGGAGCCCCGCCGCCTCTTCGCTCTTGAGCTGGGCATAGCAGCCAGTCACCACCACCGGCACCCCTGGATAGCGCTTTGACAAGGAGCGTATCGTCTGCCGACACTTCTTGTCGGCCATCTCCGTGACGCTGCAGGTGTTGACCACTATCATGTCGGGGCGTTCCCCCTTCTGCACACGGCTAAAGCCGCGCTCTCCCAGCAGCCGCGCCACGGTGCTGGTCTCGGCAAAGTTGAGCTTGCAGCCAAAGGTCACATACAGCGCTCGTCGCGTCCCAAATGTCTTCTCGTCTATCATATCTATCTTATCTCTTTATCATCTATCCTCTATCCTCTATCTCTCTATCCCTCTATCCCTCTATCCTCTATCCTCTATCCCTCTGTCCTCTATCTCCCTAACGAAAGATTAAACGACACCCCATAGGAGGTGTTGGTGGTAGGATAAGCCGTCGACGACACGATAGGCGTGTTGACCTGATGCTCCAGATACATTCCCATCGTCATCTTCTTGCTCAGGATATAGCTGGCGCTGAGATTGAAGGTGAAGGTGCGTGTGCCTGAGGTGGCTTGCGTGTAGGCTCCCTCTATGCGGCGTATCAACGCTTGATTCTCCTGGAACGAGAAGTCGCCGTTGATCGTCAAGTCGTGCGACACGCCCTGCTGCGTCCCTTTCCACTTCAGCACCGTGTTGAAGTTGGTTATCTTATAGCCCAGTCCGGCCGTCAAGCCCTTGCTGGTCGACTCCACTATCTGCCCAGCCGAGGTGTTGAGCGTCAGCGTGCGCTGGTCGCGATACTCCATCGATATCGTCATGTCATTGTAGAGCGTCACGGCGGCGCCCAGCAGCGGCGCCCAGCGCTCGGTGATGGCCACCGACGAGATGTTGTAGGGCGACGTGGGCTGAGGCAGTCCCGTGGTCTCGTTGAGTGTAAAGCCCAGCTTGCTGCCGTCCACGCCTATCCAGTTGATATACGATGAGTAGCTCCCCACGGAGTAGGTACACTGATAGGCATGGCTCAACGTGAAGGCCTTGAAGATGTTGCGCAGGTTGCCCAGGTCGATGAGTCCATCATAGGTGATGCGCCAATTGGGCCTCACGTGGCTCAGCGATGGGAACACGTCGAGATACTGCGTCGAGGCATCCCCGCCTCCGTAAGCCGCCAGGAAGGCCGGGATAAGCACGTCGCTACTGGTGGTGCTGACGCTTTCAAGCTCTGGATTGAATGGCTGCCCAGCCTGTGGCAGGCCGTCCATGAAGCCCGTCGTCGGGTAGTTGAAGCCCACATACTGCTGCTCCACGCGCGAGGCCACCACGGGGATGGCGTTCAAGAAGTCGGTGAAGGCCTGGCTTTCGTAGCCGTTGGAGGCCTTGGAGCCGCGAAGAGCCGTGGCCGCTGCGCAGTAGGTCATCGTGAAGCTACCGGCCAGCGTCGTGGGCATGTTGTCATACATAAACTGCACCTGCTTCGTGCGGTTGTCCGTGCGGTTCATCGTCAGCTGTATCTTCAGCCCGCGTATTGGCTCCAGATTGAGCTCAAAGTTGAGCTCGTTGGTCTTGGAGAAGATGGCGGGCGAAGTCTGGCCGTCGTCGGTCAGCAGCCAGCCGCGCTCTTTGGCCTTCGTGATATAATCCTCGCCCGAAAAACCAAAGGCGAAGTCCAGTCCCGGCGACATGGGGCCGTAGCGGTTGCTCTGGCCGAAGATGTTGCCAATGTCGGGCTGGAACAGCGGCAGCGACAGCGACTGCACCCTTCGGTAGCGTATCGAGAAGTTTCTCGGGCTCATCGCCAGGCGCGTGGCGTAGGCCCCTATCTCGCTCCACACCGACTTGTGCTCGGTGAGGATTTCCGTCACGGTAAACTTCAGGTTGGCCTTACCCATCGAGAGTATCTCTACGTTGTTTTGGTCCTTGACGCGGCTCTTCACGGGGTATGGCTTGTTGGTGGCTACGTCGGTGGCCGTCACCTTCACCTTCTTGGTCTTGAGATTGTGGGTGAGCACTATCACCGTGTCCTCGCGCAGCGCCACCGTCTTCTCAAACTTCCTCGCCTTGGAGCGTCCCGCCCCCTTGGCCGCTCCTTCCTCAGCCTCAGCGCCCTCGGGAGTGGCGCCCTTGCTCTTCTTGCTCACGTCCGGCGTGGTCTCTTCCGAGTTTTCGGTGTTGCGGTTGCGAGCGTTGCGGTTGTTGCGGCTATTGCTATTGCGACGATTGGAAGCGTTTTTCTTCGTCGCCGAGAAGCGCTGCCCCACCTTCTTCAGATAGGGTATCTTGTTGTAGAAGGTCTCAAAGTTGATGCGTCCGTCCACGTTCCAGGTGGCTTGGTTGGCTATCGTGTTGCCCACCGACACCCCGTCAACCGTGGCTCCGCGGTCCCAGCGATAGGTGGCGTTGTAGCTCGCGGAGGCTGTCAGGAAGTCGAGCACGGGTATGCGGCTGAAGGGCGCCTTGTAGCTCCCCACAAAGGTCTGGTTGTAGCTCCAGGGGGTGCCGAGGTGGAGAATGCTCTGCCACACCGTGTCTTTCCACTCGCGATACTTGTCGGGGAAGAGTTTCTTGTTCACCGCTCCCGTGGGTTCCTCGATGCGCGCCGAGGTGTTGCTGGAGAAGGAGAAGTTGAGGTTTTTGGTGAGGTTCCAGGTGACGTTGAGCTGGCGGTCCCAGAGAAAGTTTTTGCTCACGGAGACTGGCAGCGAGAAGTTGTCGTCAACCTCGCTGCGTGTCTGCTGCTCGTAGTAGTAGCGGCTGATGGTGGTCAAGAAGGTGATGGAGTTAGGGAGCCAGTTGAGTTCCCAATCCTTGAAGAATTTCAGGTTGCGATTCTTGCTCTTGATGCCCTTAAATGGTTTCCAACCCTTGACGATTGGGGTGTAGACATACTGCAGCGAGCCGCGATAGTCGTTGGTATACTCATACTCCGTCGTCGGGTCGCTCATCGATTGTTTGCTAAATGAGAAGTTGACAGTGAAGTTGGCCGGATCCCACGGCATAGGGTTGGAACTCCTCACACCGAAGTTGAGCCCCGAGAGGCTGAAGTTTTGTATCGTGGCATGCTCCACCGCAAAGGCCTTGATTGAGTCGCGTTCATGCTCCGTGGCGCAGGCATCAAGGGCGTCTTGCAGCTTCACGTCTTGATCCAGAGGGTTGTAGAGCGGGGTGATGGTCTCCTTGCTTATCGAGTAGTAGATTGGGGCCTTGAGTTTGGCGCCCTTGGGCGCGAAGCGCCCGAGGTCTACCTGCATCGCGAAGTTAAATTGCTTGTAGTCGTCCATCCTGCGGTCGTTGAGGCCTTGGTCCACCGAGCCAAAGCCTGCGGTCTCCACATGGCCCGCAAAGTTGAGCGTGGCGATGTCGCTCAGCGTCAGGTTGGCGCTTCCCTTGGCTGCCCAGCCGCCTTCGCTCTCAAAGTCGGTCACCTTCAGCTCGTTGGCCCACACGGTGATGTTTCTCGATGTGGAGGCGTTGTTGCGGATACCTATCATCATCACCCTCACATCGCTCAGCGATGGATTGCCGCGCACAGCCAGTCGGTTGGCTTCGTTGTCGGGGTCGCGCCCGGTGTAGACGGTGGTAAAGCTCACTCCCGTGCCCTCGCTCTTGGCGCGGTTGCGCTCCTTCTTGAGGTCAACGAGGTTTTGTAGCTCCAAGTTGACGTAGTTGGATTCGGGCCACACGATGTAGCGGTCAGTGGAGCCGTCGCCATAGTGGCCCGGTGGGGTCAACGTCAGCGGCACTTCATATTCGTAGTAGTTGTTCTTGATGTCGCTGCCCAGGCGTATGAAGAGTGAGCAGTCGCCCGACTGCAGCGAGCTTACATCGTCGATAAAGGCCTCGGCGTGGACCCACATCTGCAGGCGCTTGTAGTTGCGCAGGTCGTGCGAGGTGTTGCGATACACGGCGCGCGCATCGCCGGCTGCCAGCCCGGTGACGGTCATCGACATCGACTGCTCGTTGAGCTGCACTATCTGGCTCTGCGAGGGGTCGGAGATGCGGGTGACGCCCGGAGGTAGCACGTAGTTGACGGGCGTGCGGCCTGAGTTCTCCTCGATGTTGACCACCGAGATGTCGAGCTGGCCCTCTGCCGGCGAGTCGCCGCGGGTGTTGAGGCTGTAGTCGTAGGTGCGCCATTCGCCGCGCACCAGCTCCAGCGTGGCAAACCTCAAGTGGGTGGTCTGCTTAAAGCCCGTCATAAACATGCGCACGAAGCGTATCGACGAGAAGTCGCTGATCGAGCCCACCACGCGCTCGTAGTCGCTCAATGGTATCTTAAACTGATACCACTCCACCGTCTGCTCGCTGCCGTCGCGTGTCGACACCACGCTCACCTGCTTGTCGGTGATATAGTTCTGTCCCACCACGAGGTCCTCGGGGCGTATCGACACCTTGTATTGATAGTAGCGCTCATATTCGTTGAGCGTGTTGTCTTGGTTGATGTCTTCCACGTCGGGGCCGCTGCGGGCGCTCTGGTAGAGTGGCTCGCCAGCGTCCTCGGGCGAGAGCGAGTTGCCCTCCACTCCGTTGTAGCGTTTGTAGCGCTCCAGGATGCCCAGGCGCTCCTCGTCGTAGTCGTAGCCGCGATAGAAGTGGTAGTTGTCCTGCGCCGGGTCGTTGAAGGGGGAGAAGGGGTCGAGTTTCATGGCCTCCACTGTGGCTGGGGGCAGCTTGTTCTCGAGGTCTACCAGAAATTGGGCATACGTGTCGTGGAGATACTCGTCGGCATTGATGAGGCCGTCGAGGCCCACGTCCTGCACCAGGCGCGCCGAGTTGTTGTTGTCGAAGGCGTAGTTGAGCGAGTTTTGCGACGACACTCGTCCCCACACCGTGGTCTGCAGATACGCGTCGTTGCCGTCAAAGGGGATGCCGTTTTCGTAGCTCTTCAGTCCGTCCTTCAGTATGTCCTCGCTTATCTCGCCAAAGTTGAAGTATAGGTCGCCTCCTTCGTAGTTGGGGTTCTCCTCGTCGAGGAATGGATTCATCATCCAGAATTGCACATACTCGATGTTCGACGACTCAAAGTTGGTGTTGTCGAGCTTGCGCATGATGCCGCCCCAGCGCTTTTCGGGGTAGAGGAGGTTGCCTTGGTCGTCGATGTTGGTGGCGTCTACGTTGTAGGGGCCACGCTCGTTGGGGTAGAAGGAGAGGTTGAGGGTCTGGATAGTCGACGACTCGCCGTAGGTCAGCTGGCGGTCGGGGAATATCTCGCGGCTCGTCACCTCGCGCACGTAGGGGTTGGAGAGTTGCTTGAGGTCGCTCTTGATATATCCGGGGGCCATCGACGAGTTGCGCTGCGTGAAGAGGCGGTCGATGTAATACCAGTTGAGCAGGGCGCGATTCTTGCCATAGTCCACATTGTTGGAGAGGCCCGCCTCGGGGAAGAGGGCGTTGGCGCCGCCCTCATACGGCGTGGAGGCCAGCGCCCACGAGTAGGGCGAGCGTAGATCGACAGTGCTCTGGGTCGATTCAAAGTCGTCGATGTAGGAGCTCCCCTTGGTCGACCCGCTCGCCTGTTGATGAGGTATCAGTTTGGCAAACTCCCCCTGGAGGCTCAGCGTCGATGGCGTGGAGGCATCCACTGTCGGTATCTTGTTGAGCAGGTCGGTGAGCCACATCATCTCCGTGTTGTAGGCAAAGTTAAGGCCCAGCATCGTGTTGTTGACTATCTCGTCGCCGATGTTCACCTTCTCGGTGATGGCCTTTTCGCTGTAGTGGAGTATAGTGGCCCCGATGTTGAAGTTTTTGGAAAACTGATAGTTGAGGTCCAGTCCCAGCAGCGTCTTGCGTTGCATCGAGAAGAGGCTCTGGTTTTCGAGGGTCACGTTGATGCTCTGCCCCGAGTCGATGATGCTTTGGTTGGTGATGGTCACGATGCCCATTGAGTAGTCAACGGTGTAGTCGCTGTTCTCCGTCAGCGTCACCCCGCCAGCTGTCACCACCACCGACCCGCGGGGCACGTTCATGGCGTTGAGGCGTATCTGCGAGCCCGACGAGGCTTGATATTCGCCCGTGAGGACAAACTTGTTCTTGTCGGCAAACTGCTGAGCCACGACGAGCGTCGAGTCGTAGAGTTCCTGGTAGATATACTCCTTGGCTGTGGCCGAGTTGCCTATCACCTTCTCAAGGTGGGAGCCAAAGGGCTCCACCACCGGGAAGATTATCTTGCCCGTGGAGGAGAGCACGGTGTAGCCTTCGATGTAGTCAAAAAATCCGTCGCTGTTGCTCTCTTGGTTGGAGTCGAGGCGGTCGAGGTTCATCACCTGCAGCAGCGTCTGGTTGTTGATGGGCGCTATGGGGAGGTAGCTTATCTCGGTGCCGGTGGTATCGCTAAGGTATTTGATGTTGAGCTTGAAGTTGGTCTTCTGCAGCTGGTAGGCCCCCAGCGAGTAGACGTTTTTCATCATCAGTTTCCACATGGGCAGCCGTGGCGACACGGTGGTGGCCTTGAGCATCTTGACGTAGAGCGACTCGGCGGTGGTCGTGATGTCGCTCGAAAATTCCCCCACCTGATACACCTGGCCGCCGTAGGTGTATTGATAGGCCACGGCCAGCACCTCGTCGCTCGAGAGCTGGCTCTTCAGCGAGATGTAGCCCAGCGTGGAGTTGAGGGTATATTCGCTCGAGGTGAGCAGCCTCGCGCTCTCCACCTTCTCATAGTCGATGCCCCCCTCTATACCATAGGCTTCGAGCGGCGACAGCGCTTGGGTCACTTGGTTGATATATCTCGCCTCGGGATACTCATCTTTAATCGTGGAGAGCAGATTGTTGGAGCTGTTGCAGGGCACGGTCGTGGCTCCCGAGGGCGCCCAGTAGTCGTTGTAGCGGCCCGAGTTTTCGGCCAGGTCCATAAAGGCCACTATGTTGCGGCTCTCGTCGTAGGTGGTGGTCTTGTTGGTCACCCACACCTCTATCTTCGTGATCTGGATGCCCGAGGATACGTAGGGGAGCTTCGAGGCAAACTCATCGTAATTGTCCCTGAAGTAGTGGGCCAGGAAGAAGTGGCGATTCTGGTCGTAGCTGTCGCCCGTGATGGAGAATTCCGTGGTCTGTGCCCCTCCCTTGGTGGAGATGCTGCGGCTCTCCGAGTTTTGTTGCGACACGAGCGCCGTGGCCGTCAGTTTGCCAAATTGCAGCTTGGCTTTGATACCAAATAGCGCCGTGCTTCCCTTGATGAGCGAGCTCCCGGTGGTCATGCTGACGTTGCCCGCCTCGATGCTCTTCACGATGTCGTCCTCCGTGCCTTCGTATTGCAGCTTCAGGTTTTTGGAGTCGAAGTCAAAGGTTGCGTCGGTGTTGTAGGTCATGTCAAAGCTCATGCGCTCGCCCACCGAGGCGTCGATCGTGGCTTGTATCTTCTGGTCGAAGTCAAAGTAGGTCTTGCGGCGCGAGGTGAGCGAGAGGGCCGGGTTGTCGGTCTTGTTGCTCTTAATGCCCATCTTGATTTGCACCGAGCCTTGGGTCTTGAGCTTGACGCCTCCCGGGCCGAAGATCTTCTCCAGCGGCCCGAGGGCAAAGTTCATGTCAAGTATCTTGAATGGCTCTTTCTCCTTGCCTTGATTTTGCAGGGAGTTGCGCTGCCTGTAGTATTCGGTCATCTGCTGCCGCAGCTGCCAGTCGTTGTATTGCTGTGCCGAGAGCATGAAGGGGGTGGCGATGTCGGTGTCGCCCAGGCGCGTGCGTATGATATAGCAGCCCGTCTCGGGGTCATATTCCGTCACCGTGCGGATGTTTTCAGGCATGTCAAGGTCGGCCGCAAATTCTTGGCCCATCAGTTCCTCGTAGGTCTGCGGCACAGTCTGCTGCACCGGGAATGGCAGCATTATCGAGTCCACCTCGGGTAGGGTAGGGAGCTCGGTGGCCGTGGTATAGGGCTGGGTGATAGTTGGTTGGCGATATTGAGGCATAGCCACAATGCTGCTCGCCAAGACGAGTAGCAACACAATCGCCCACCAAGCGCGCAGCTTGCCCAAGGGTCTGATAATGTGGCGGCTTAGAGCCTGATATATATTTTGTAGCAGAGGGGTCACACTAATTATGCACTATGCTTCTATATAACGTATCCCTCCCCCTCTTTATTATATGCCCCAGCAGCCCCATCCCCGCCTGCCACTGTGCAGGGCTGCTGTGCAGCCCTCTCCTTCATCCCACCGTCATCTCCCCTCTCAGGCTCTTCTCGAGCTTCTGGCGCAGCTCATGCGGCTCCAGCCCCAGGCCAAGCAATACCATCATCTTGGTGATTGCTGCTTCCACCGTGATGTCGTGGCCCGAGATTACCCCCGCCGAGGCCAGCACGTCGCCTGCGGCGTAGCGCTTCTCCACGCCCCCGTTGACACATTGCGTCACGTTCATCACCACTATCCCGCGCTCCACAGCGTCGCGTATCGTCTCGCTAAACCAGTGTCCTGTGGGCCCATTGCCGGCGCCGTAGCTGCGCAGCACCACGCCCCTCAGCCCTGGCGCGTTGAGCTGATGGCGGAGTGTGGCCTCCGTAAGCCCCGGGAAGAGGGTAAGGATGGCCACGTCGGTCACCAGATTGTAGTGGGCGCGCAGCGGCCGGTCGAGCTCGTCGGCCGGCACGCGATATAGCACGCTCTCGTTGAAGTATATACCCAGTCCTATTTTTGCCAGATCGGGGTAGTTCTTGCTGCGAAAGGCGTTGAAGTTGTTGGCGCTCGTCTTCGTGGCGCGGTTGCCGCGCCATAGGTAGTCCTCAAAGAGGATGGCCACTTCCTCCACCATCGGTCGCCCCTTCGAGGTGCGAGCCGCAGCTATCTGCAGGGCCGTGATGAGGTTTTCCTCACCGTCGGTCCTCACTTCGCCTATCGGCAGCTGGCTGCCGGTGATGATCACTGGCTTGGCCAGATTGATGAGCATAAACGAGATAGCCGAGGCCGTGTAGGCCATCGTGTCGGTGCCGTGAAGCACCACGAATCCGTCATACTCTCTATAGTGCTTCTCTATCGTCCTCACTATCTGCACCCAGTGGGCCGGATTCATGTCGCTCGAGTCGATGGGCGGGTTAAACGAGATGCTGTCTATATCATAGCCCAGCATCTGTACCTTGGGCACATTGTCGATGAGGTGGTTGAAGTCAAAGGGCTTCAACGTCCTCGTCGCAGGGTCTTCGATCATGCCTATCGTGCCCCCAGTATAGATGATGAGAATACGCGGCCTGTTCATTTAACTTGCGCTCCGGCTACTACTGGAGCCGTGGGACCTATCACCACCAGGCTCCCGTCGGCATTCTCCGCCGAGAGTATCATGCCTTGGCTCTCTATGCCCTTCAGCTTGCGTGGAGGCAGGTTGGCGATGAAGCACACCTGCTTGCCCACCAGCTCCTCGGGCTTGTAGTATTTTGCTATGCCGCTCACTATGGTACGCTTCTCCAGCCCGTCGTCGATGAGGAAGCGCAGCAGCTTGTCGCTCTTCTTCACCTTCTCACACTCCAATACGGTGCCCACTCTCAGGTCGGCCTTCATAAACGTGTCAAAGTCTACGTCGGGGGCCTGCGGCGCGGCCTTGTAGTTCTTTATCTGATTCTCCTTCTTGATGCGCTCCAGACGGTCGAGCTGAGCCTGGATGGTGGCGTCGTCGATCTTCTCAAAGAGCAGCTCGGGCGTGGCTATCGGGTTGCCGGCTATCACGAGGGCGTCGCTCCCCAGCTCCTCCCACGATGGCTTGTCCATGCCCAGCATCTTCTGCAGCTTCTCGGCCATGAAGGGCATCACGGGTTCGAAGGCTATGGCAATGTTGGCACATATCTGCAGGGCGCGGTTGAGGATCGTGGCTGTGCGGCCCATGTCGGTCTTGGCCGCCTTCCAAGGCTCGGTCTCCTGCAGGTAGCGGTTGCCGATACGGGCTATCTCCATGGCCTCCTTCAGCCCGTCGCGGAAGTGGAATGTCTCCCACAGCGCTGTCAAGCGCTCGCCGGCGGCTCTCACGTCGGCCATCATCTGGCGGTCCACATCGTGTAGCTCGCCAGCGGCTGGCACAGTCCCTTCGAAATATTTGTGGGTCAGGACCATGGCGCGGTTCACGAAGTTGCCCAGGATGGCTACGAGCTCGTTGTTGTTGCGCGCTTGGAAGTCGGCCCACGTGAAGTCGTTGTCCTTCGTCTCAGGGGCGTTGGCCGTCAGGACGTAGCGCAGCGTGTCTTGCTTGCCGGGAAAGTCCTCGAGATATTCGTGGGCCCATACTGCCCAGTTGCGCGAGGTGGATATCTTGTCGCCTTCGAGGTTGAGAAACTCGTTGGCGGGCACATTGTCGGGCACCTGGAAGTTGTCGCCATAGGCCATCAGCATCGTGGGGAATATGATGCAGTGAAACACTATGTTGTCCTTGCCTATGAAGTGGATGAGGCGTGTGTCGTCGCTCTTCCACCACTGTTCCCAGCTGTCGGGGAGCAGCTCCTTGGTGTTGGAGATATAGCCAATCGGAGCGTCAAACCACACGTAGAGCACCTTCCCCTCGGCGCCCTCTACCGGCACGGGCACTCCCCAGTCGAGGTCGCGGCTCACGGCGCGTGGCTGCAGTCCCTGATCGAGCCACGATTTGCACTGCCCATACACGTTGGGCTTCCACTCCTGATGGCCGTCGAGTATCCAGTGGCGTAGGCGCTCCTCCCAGCGGTCGAGGGGCAGATACCAGTGGGTGGTCTCCTTGAGGCTTACGGGCGCGGAGGTGAGGCGCGAGTGGGGGTCGATGAGGTCGGTGGCCGCCAGCGAGGTGCCGCAGGCTTCGCATTGGTCGCCATAAGCCCCGGGGTTGCCACAGTGGGGGCAGGTGCCCATCACGTAGCGGTCGGCCAGAAACTCTCCAGCCTCGGCGTCGTAGAGCTGCATCGAGCTCTTCACCACAAACTCCCCTTTGTCATACAAGCGGCGAAAGAATTCCGACGCCGTCTCGTGGTGGGTCTTCGAGGTGGTGCGCGAGTAGATGTCAAACGAGATACCGAGCCCCTCCATCGACTTCTTTATTATGGTGTGGTAGCGGTCAACGATGTCCTGGGGCGTCACGCCCTCTTCGCGAGCCTTGATGGTGATCGGCACCCCATGCTCGTCGCTGCCCCCTATGAAGAGCACATCCTTGCCCTGCATCCTCAGGAAGCGGGCATAGATGTCGGCGGGCACGTAGACGCCCGCCAGGTGGCCTATGTGTACCGGGCCGTTGGCGTAGGGGAGGGCGGAGGTGATGAGGGTGCGCTTATAGTCGCGTCGTGGCTGCTGTGATTCTTGTGGCATATGCTGGGTGTTTTTAGATTGGCTATTATTAACGCTTTTGCGCCACAAAATTAATACTTTTTACCCACTTCTCCATCGCCCCCTCCTAAAAATTCTATTCCCCGAGAGTTGCGAATGTTGAAGATTATCACTACCTTTGCAGCGTTTTTTCTTTTTAGTACATCTAAAGTGGGAAAGTTCACTGAGTATAAGGTGCCCCTCAAGGGCATGCCCGTAGGCACCCAACACATTGAGTATCACCTCGGGAAGACGTTCTTCACCAACATGGAGAGCGCTGACATACACGATGCCGACCTCCATGTAGACCTCGATGTGGTCCACAAGGCCGACATCTACGACATCACGTTTACCGTCCGTGGCACGGTGACCTTGATATGCGATCGCTGTCTCGATGACATGGAGTATCCCATCGAGGCCAGCTATCATATCGCCGTCAAGTATGGCCCCGACTACAACGACGATAGCGACGACCTCCTCATTATCCCTGAGGGCGACAACTATCTCAACGTAGCATATATGATCTACGACACCGTGGCCCTCTCAATACCCATCAAGCATGTCCACCCCCTCGGCAAGTGCAATCGCCAGATGAGCGCCATGCTCAAGAAGCACCGCGCACGCCGTCAGGACGACTCCGACGAAGACGCTGCCCTCGAGGAAGAGCTCATCGAAGAGATGGACTCTATGCCTGCATCCTCCGACGATGGCGCCAACGACGACGCCTCCTCCTCAGCCTCCGACCCCCGTTGGGACGGCCTCAAAAAGCTCATCCAGGACGAATAAGTTTGACAATATAGAAAAAGTAAAATCATAATCATTTAAAGCAAAATGGCACATCCTAAACGTAGACAATCAAAGACCCGCACCGCTAAGCGTCGCACCCACGACAAGGCTGTTACCCCCACACTGGCTCTTTGCCCCAACTGTGGCGCATGGCACATCTACCACACCGTATGTGGCGAATGTGGCTACTATCGCGGTAAGCTCGCCATCGAGAAAGGCGCAGCTCTTTAACCCCCCATCCCTCATAAGTAAACTTTTGCTATGCTCAATGCTCGTATAACAGGCGTCGCTTCCTACTCTCCCGACGACATTCTCGACAACGAGATGCTCTCTCGGATGGTAGACACAAGCGACGAGTGGATCACTACACGCGTAGGCATCAAGGAGCGTCGTATTCTGCATGCCCCAGGCGAGGGCTCATCCTTCCTGGGAGCTAAAGCTGTGGAGCGTCTGTTGGAGTCAACGGGCCTTAAGCCCGAGGAGGTTGAGCTCCTTATCTGCGCCACCTCCAACCCCGACTATCGCTTCCCTTCCACCGCCTCCGTCATTGCCCACCGCTGTGGCCTCGTCAACGCGTATGCCTACGACATCCAGGCCGCATGCGCTGGTTTCCTGGTGGCCCTTGAGGATGGCGCCGCCTATATCAAGAGCGGCCTCCGCAAGAACGTCGTCGTGGTGGCTGCCGAGAAGATGTCGTCGATGGTCAATTACGAAGACCGCAAGACCTGCCCCCTCTTTGGCGACGCTGCCGGAGCAATGCTCCTTCAGCCCTCCGACAAGAAGGTGGGTGTCATCGACGCTGTGTTCCACGTTGACGGCTCCGGGCGCGACCACCTGTTGATGCCCGCCGGAGGCTCCGTGCTTCCTGCCACCGTCGAGACCGTGGAGCAAGGCCTCCACTATATCTTCCAAGACGGTCGCAACGTGTATAAGAACGCTGTGGTCGACATACTCGAAAGCTCCCTTGAGGTGGCCGAGCGCAATGGCCTCACCCTCGCCGACGTCGACTGGCTTGTGCCCCACCAGGCCAACCTCCGCATCATCGAGGCTGTCAGCCAGCGTGCAGGCATCGACCCCGCCAAGGTGCTCGTCAACATCGAGCATTATGGCAACACCAGCGCTGCCTCCATCCCCCTGTGTATCGATGAGTATAAAGACCGCCTTCGCCCCGGCGACCGCCTTATCTTGACCGCCTTCGGTGCTGGCTACACGTGGGGTGCTATGTATATCATCTGGGACCTCTAAGAGCCCATCATCTCCACCCCGCCCACTCACCCCATAATCTTAGCACCCTAAAAGTCCCCAACTTTTAAGGTGCTATTTTTGTTTCTCTATAAGGCCCCCGCTCCCGCAGCCATAGCGCCCCGCCGCCAGCGCTCCCCGGCGTTAGCCAGCGTCCTGTGCTTCGCGGTTTTGCCGCGAAGTCCCCTCTGGCCCCCGCCAGCGCTCCCCGGCGTTAGCCAGCGTCCTGTGCTTCGCGGTTTTGCCGCGA
>JAJBVL010000005.1:0-937 GCA_020859845.1 Bacteroidales bacterium | reverse complement strand
AGTCCCCTCTTCAACCATCAACCAACCTTCAAGATATATGGAACATAAATCAGGCTTCGTCAACATCGTAGGCAACCCCAACGTAGGCAAGTCGACACTCATGAACGACCTCGTAGGTGAGCGCGTCAGCATCATCACCTCCAAGGCCCAGACCACTCGCCATCGTATCATGGGCATCGTCAACACCCCCGACGCCCAAATCGTCTTTTCCGACACCCCCGGCGTGCTTAACCCTAAATATCGTCTCCAAGAGAGCATGCGTGGCTTCTCCGAAGAAGCCCTCACCGACGCCGACATCCTCCTCTACGTCACCGACGTCGTCGAGGACCCCACAAAAAACGCCGACTTCCTGGCCAAGGTGGCCCGCGAAACCGTCCCCGTGCTCCTCGTTATCAACAAGATAGACCTCCTCAAGAGCCAAGACGAACTCGAGCGCATCGTGGCCCGCTGGCGCGAACTGCTCCCCAACGCCGAGGTGTTTCCCACCTCCGCCAAGGAGCATTTCAACGTCGACAACCTCATGAAGCGCATCATGGAACTCCTCCCAGTCTCCGCCCCCTACTTTGGCAAGGACGCCCTCACCGACAAACCCGCCCGCTTCTTCGTCACCGAGATTATCCGCGAGAAGATCCTCCTCAACTACGACAAGGAGGTGCCTTACTCCGCCGAGGTCATCGTCGAGAAGTTTGACGAGAAGGAAGGGGCCATCCACATCATGGCCGTCATCTACGTGGAGCGCGACAGCCAGAAGGGCATCCTCATCGGCCACGGCGGCTCCAAACTCAAGAAGGTAGGCACCGAGGCCCGCAAGGACATCGAGAAGTTTTTCGACAAGCGCGTCTACCTCGAGCTCTTCGTCAAGGTGGAGCCCAACTGGCGCAACCGCGACAACAAGCTCCGCGCCTTCGGCTACATCGAATAGCGCCCCGCCCCGTCG
>JAJBVL010000007.1 GCA_020859845.1 Bacteroidales bacterium | reverse complement strand
TAAACCACTTTAGTTAATCGCCCTCAAATCTGTCAACCTTTTTCAGTGATGGTCATATAACTGGGTACACACAGCGCTAAATTACAAAAGAATTTGTGATTATAATGTCTATTTAGTAAAATTTTCATCCAAAATGTCACATTTTGTTATCTTTTCTCTTTTTTCCCCCAATTTTTACCCATAAAAACCGACAGCCGCCACTCTCCTACGGAGAGCAGCGACCGTCTTATGAAGAGAAGATTGCTTATCAGAAAATAATCTTATCAGCCTTCACGCCTTGGCGACGGATGTAGAGCTGACCAGCAGCAGGATAGAGCACACGCTGACCCTGAAGATTGTAGTATTCTACAGGAGCGTCATTGCTCTCCACAGCTTCGAGGATATTGATCGCAGTCGACTCGCTCTTGGTGACAAACTCAAGCACGTCATCGCCAGTCACGTTGGTAAGAACCCAGTCGGCATAGTATGCACCATAGCTCTCCTCGATGGCAGGCTCGATGGCTTCTCCATTGAGTTTCACTACGGGCATCACCTCGGGAGCGGGATAGAGATAAGCGTGAACCACAGGCTTACCATCTATCTCAAAGCTATAATAATTGGTGATCAATCCGCTATATTGACCATAAAGTTTCCAGCCAGAATAATAGTTGGAGCCAGAGCCAGTGATGTAGGAAGCGTGATCACAAACATAGATGTCGACACTGCGGCTGTAAGAGCCATTCTCGTCCTCGCCATAGCCAAAGTAGCTTTCGTCGGCAAACTGGATGTCGAGATAAGCCTCACGAGGCACTTGATAAGCGCTATACTCTACTACTGAGCCATCAGCTACAGAAGCCGTATAGCAGCCAGCATATTCGTTGTAGGAGGCTTCCACGCCATCAACAGTGCAGGATGTCACGACGCAGCCCGTCTGAGGTGCAATGGTGATATAAGGAGTCTTAGAAGTGATGGTGACTGTGCCGTCCTCTGTGAGGTCGAGGATTGTGCCATAGGCTGCGGATGAATTATAGATGTATACGCAGTCATAGTTGTCGCCTTGGATTGTTACCGTCAGCTCATCATACTTGTAAAGATCAGGCATGGAGATGCTCACATCGCTCGTTGCGGTAAAGCTATATGTGCTGTTGCCATAGCTGGTCCACCATGTTTCGCTGTTTTCTCCCATTGTCACTGTAGCATCCGAAGTGGTGCCATAAGAAGCCATATCTGCAGTGATAGTATAGGTATGGCCAGGCTCGAGGGTTATAGCCGAGAGGTCGGTGTCAGCGTCGAGCACTTCGGCAGAGTCGGTATTGTCCATAATACTGAGGATTACACCTGCCCATGTAGCGTTGTCGCCGCTAAGGTCAAACGACAAGATATAAGCGAGGCCCTCGGGATAATCAGTGTCTATGTAGATGGTATCGCCAGGAGCCACTTGATAGGAGTAGTTGTTGAAATAGCTCGTATAGTAGTAGCCATACCAGTAGCACTGGGTGTTGGCATCTTCGCCGTTAATCTTAAATTGATAGAAGATGGCATCGCAGTCAATGCGGATGTTGCCTGCTTCCCAATCGACGCAATAGTTCACCTGATATTCTCCGCTTTCGGTGTCCTCCGTTTCCCAGATACACTCATAAGGATACGAAAGCATACTGGTCACCTTCACTGCCGAGGGATTGCCATCGATCTTAAGGGTAAAGGTGTCGGAGCGAAGCTCTTGGAGAGTGCCTCCCACGACAGTAAACTCTACATCACCGTCTACATATCCACCCTGATTATTCCACGGGAAGACATTGACGGAAGACAAATCATAGGTCCAAGAAGTGGAGGTAGAGGCCAGCGCTGTGCCATCGGCATTCTGAATGTCGGTAATCTTAAACCTATAGTCGGTGTCGTCATCAGAGGCTCTCTTTACCGTCACATACCAATAGGCGTATTCCGAACTGGGTACATAGGCTTCGATTGTAAAATCGTTCTTGTCGGGGGTAACGTAGGTAGTGGCCGAGTAGTCGTAGACGCCATCTTCGCCATAGGTGAGGATTTCATACTTCGTGTAGTCGTCAAAGTGGATCGTACACGTGGCGGCTCTTGCGCTCATTGAGCCCAACAACGAAAGTGATAAAAGGGCTGAGAGGTAGAATCTTTTCATAATTAAGGGTTGAAGTAAATGATTGGATTATATATTTGGGATGAAATAGATTGTCAATAGATGACCTTCGTCACCGTTGACCCTTGGCGAAGAATATAAAGATTGCCTGCTTGAGGAGAGGCCACGCGGCGTCCGTGGAGGTCAAACCATTCTTCCTCACCCTCGCTTGAGGAGAGGTCGATCAAAGTGGTCAGGATGCTGTCGGGGACCTTCTCGATAGAGCTATCGGTCAAGGCCACAGATACACAATTGCTCACTTCGCAATCCGTCGGGTCATCGGCATTAAGATTGGAGATTACCCCCACCAGTTTCAGTTTGGAGAAGGTCCACGAGGGGTCGATGGTGAAGCTACACCCCAGGGTGGCACTCCGGGCCTCTCCTTCCCATGGTATTTCCTCGCCCCAGATGGAGTTGTAGCCGCGGATCACGTGCTGGTGGAAGTATTTGCCTGTTGCGCCCGACTGGTATACGGCTTCTACATCGTCCTCGGTGAGATACACCGTCAGACGCGGATTGGCCAGGGAGGCATCAGCTTTTCGTAGGCAGGTAGCTGTCACATCTACTTGAGTGGAATCGCTGTTGAAACTGCAAGATAGGCCCACCATCACATTGGCTCGGCGCTCAAGAGCTTGGTCAAAAGCATCGGTGAGGTCGCTTTCAGATGTGGTGTTGAAGAGAGGCGAGGTAGTGCTCGAACTATAGCGCGTGGAGCGGTCGACCATGATGGCTGGAGCATAGGTGTTACCTCCAGCATTATAAAACCATGTCAACGACTCATCGCAGGGTTGAGTGAAGGTGTCGGTATAGTAGCCCGCATGATGACACACCACAGCCACCTGCTCCTCATACTGCTCATCGGCAGCTAAGGCATTGTGAAGACGTGTAGCCATTGCCGGACAATTGACACACTCTTCGGTAGTAAATTCCTCAACAAAGACATTCTTCAGGTAGACACTGGTGGCTTGTGCTGTGTTGTTGGCAGTGTTGGCGTCGAGGCCATCGTCTACTGAGAGCAGGACCACGCTCCAGAGCGTTTCATCGTCGGTATACTCCCCAGGATCCACTACAAAGGTGGTAGTGATTGAGCTGTTGGATGCCACCGTCTGCTCAAGATGACATTCCACATACACCTCTGGATCAGCCTCCAACGCCACTGTGAAGCCACTGACATCTTGCAGTCCATAGTTGGCCAATGTAAGCTTGACTTTAACGGCAGTAGCTCCTCCGGCAGGCCAAGGCGACACCTCGGCCCCCAGTAGTCCTAAGTCATAGTCGGGGAGTTGAGCTCCTGTCACTACGGCTTCGATGCCGAGAGCGCCATTGTCGCTACAATCTGTCCACTCGCCATCCTCGCCAAGCTGTAGCCAGCACGTGCCTCCCAAAGCCGTATTGACAAACGATAAGGCTTGGACGTTGAGCTTCTGATGATAGGAGAGGCCCACATACAGCTCATTATCCGAGGAGATGGTATAAGGATTGGAGAGCTCCACTTCGTTCCACTCTTTGGCCACTGCGGGGTCGGTGTTGCGGGTGAGGAACCCCGATGCCAGATCTTCTCCATCCAGAGTGGTGCGTACCCATACGCGCAGGGTGTCGATGTTGACTCGGTTGACGAGAGCGGCTCTGATGGCTGAGATGTCGTTGCCCTGATAAGCACTGAGCGCGGCCGAGGGTAGCTTAATAGCTGCCGATACCCAGCCCTTGCCTGTGAGCTCTACACGCGACTCCGAGGCCATCTCGCCATTGCAATAGCCGATAGTTAGCTCGCCGTCGGCAGCCATTGCCGATGGACATATTGCTGAGAAGGCGAGAGTCAAAATAAAGAAAAGACGTTGTGTCATGGGATATACACTTTCTGATGGTTTATAATATAAATACCTGGGCGCAACTGGTCTAACTCAAGGTAGATACGGCGTCCCTGAAGATCGTAGATGGCTTTGTCAAGAAGCTCTTGATCAGCGCCCACCAGAGTGATGGCATCGGTGGTGGGGAGAATGACGCTAAGCTCCTCGGAAGTCAAAGAGGTGGCTTCGGAGCTCATAGCGGTGACATACACGCCGTAGGTAGCCCCAGGGGTAAGATCACTAAAAGTATAGGTAGGGGCGGTAGTGGTCAACTGAGAAGCCACTGCGCAACGCTCCAGACCATGACAGCTGGCTACCACATCGTCAATGACGATGAAATTGGTCTCCAACGAGGCCACAAGTCTTACCGCCGTCTGGTTGTCAAAGTTAAGGTTGAAAGTTTTGGCCGTGGTGGGTATTTCCACAGTCTGAAGTTCCACCCATTGACCATCCTCGAGGCCCTCCAGGATGAGGCTTGAATTGTCGCTTTTTGCTCTGGCCCAGAAGGAGAGGCCATCTATCAACGTGTCATCATAGGCCACCGAGAGATACTGGCCAGTGGTGGAGAGTTGAAGCGAGGGGCTGGCGGCGCCATACCATCCTGCCACTGAGTAATATCGCGTGGAGGTGGTGTTCCATGTCAGGGGCATGTCGTTGTATTTGCCAGTGAAATCATAGCCGGCCGAGAAGTCGTTGCTGTAGGACAGGCTATTGAGGGAGAGAAGATATTGCTCTGCCTCGGCGAGGGCTTCCCACGTCACGGTAAAGCCCGTGTTGGTAACGGCGCTGGCACTCAGGCCCTCTACGCGACGCTTGCTGAAAGGAGTAGCCGTGGTGACCACCTTCTGGGTGGTGGTGCTGGAGATATAATTTTGCACTCCCGCAGCCAAGCTAATCTCGTAAGTCATCTCAGGCTCAAGCGAGCTCACCACCACAGTGTCGGCCGAGAAATATTGCATGTCGTCAAGCACACCAACGGCCTCTCCTGTGGCCTCATCGACCACCGTCACCAGATAATAGCGTGCATGCTTTACGGGGGTCCATGTGAAGGTTAACGTCTCATCATCCACCTCCAATATCTCGATAGCCTGTGGGGCAGGCATTTTAAAGGCGGTGTTGCCCAGCAGGAATGTCACTACGCCGTCGTATTCAGTAGCATCAGCGAGGGTAGCCACCGTGGCATTATCCCACGATGTGAAATCAAACTCTGTCACGCCTGAAGTGCCTGGGAAAGCATCGCCTGAATAAGTAGCTGTCGAAGCCACGCCATCGGCCTCTACTATGTCGACACGCTGATGTGAAGCATCGATATTGACATGATTCTTTGTCCAGGCCTCGCTATCTTGATCGATATGCCACACCAACAGTCCATGACCAGGAAGATAAAGGTCCCAGCCGCTCTGCTGGCGATTTTCAAAGACAAAGAACTCGTCAGTCCCACCCTCCACCTTCAGGCGGTAAGCCTTATTACACGTGTTGAGGTCGGCCAAATCTATAAAGCCAGCATGGTCGGCCGTCAGTTCGTCATAGTCAAGCCAGCCAAGCTCGGCACGTTCGAAGGCCGAAAAGGCCGGTGGGGTATGCATATTGTTGTTGTAAGCTCCCATAGCCATTGTGTCCCAAGTCCCTGGGTCGTGGGTAAGGTAGCCATAATATACATCATAATGGTCGGTAAGACCCAATACGTGACCAAACTCGTGGACAAATGTCCCGATACCTGCCGGATAGAGAGTGCCAAGCGAACTATATCTCACCTCGTTGCTCGTGGCATAATGGCCTATCACCTTGCCGTCATACTCAAGATGCAGCCCCCAAGCTTCCTCCACTTCAGCCGAATGAGGCCATATATAATCGGTGCCGTTGGGGTCATCGGCCTGACCACCTCCAGCATAGAAGAAGTAGATGTTATCTACATAACCATCTTCATCGAGGTCAAACTCTGAGAAGTCGATTTCATCGTCGAGCAGCGTGCATGCCTCTTGTATGAGCTCACCCATACGGAAGTCTTGGCTAGTGTCATCGGAGCCGTAGTAGGTCTGCCCTTTGGAAAGAGTGACTGGCCCATAGACCACAAATTCTGGATCGAAGAGGCCATTGGAACTGTCGAGATAGAAGTCGCGAGCTGAGCCGCGAGCGCCATTTTCGTGAGTAAAGCCTACGCCATTGAGCATCGACTCATAGAAGCTAAGGGGATCACTGACCGAAGTAAACTCCAGGTCGCTAAACTCCACGAGGATCACAAGAGATTTCTGCCTCCCCAGGGTGGGATAGGTAGAGATCAAGTAGTCGCTACGCCCGCGAGAGCCCATTACCGCCGAGGTGGCAACGCGGCTTGCTGGCATGCCTGTTGTGTAGGCTTGCTGTAGCGTGGCGGCCTCGAAGCGTCCTGTGGCTCCATCGCGCAGCAGGGGGGCGCCGTCGGGCAAGGCAAAGTAGTGGCCATGCTCATCGCCGTGCATCACCACCGTAATCTCCGAGCCATCGGGCTGCACCACCGTCTTTGGCGCTGGATCAGCTACTATGGCTGATGCCGACAGAGTCGGCACCAGCAACATAGCTGAGATAAAAAATCGAATATACATCTCTAAATATTTACCATTAACTTTTCTACACGGGGGAGTTTATTGCACACACACCTTGAAGGACACGCCTCCCACGTTGAGGATGTAAACGCCGGGGGTGACATTCCAAGTGGCAGCATCTTCTACAGGACTATTGGCAAGCACCATGCCTGCTATGTTGACGAGCATCACTTGACGACCGGCACATCCGCTGACGGTGATCGTGCCTGGGCCTGTAGTCACTGCTACGCCCGGCAAGAGCCATTCTACCAACTCGATGCCAACGGTGGTGATAGGATCGCTTCGGAGCGACTCGCCCTCGTCGTACACAGCGCTTACACTATATTGAGAGGCTGTCCAGCCGCGAGCGCTTTCGCTATCCACGGTCTGCTCTATCAGGTCGGCACAGTATACATTGTAACCGAGCAGCTGTGGCATAACGGCTGTGGTATAAGTAATGTCGTCGATCAGGATACCGAAGCCATCAAGAAGGGTGTGGATAGCCACATATTTGGCCTCGTCGGGGAGCTGACAGTCGATGGCATACCACGTAGTGGCCTCGGCAAACTCCTTTGTGAGGACCACGGTAGTGAAATCCTCGGGGTTGCGTCCGGTGGAAGA
Organism: Bacteroidales bacterium; assembly: GCA_020859845.1. GTDB lineage: Bacteria > Bacteroidota > Bacteroidia > Bacteroidales > Muribaculaceae > Paramuribaculum. Next base: position 24,639 of record JAJBVL010000007.1, on the reverse strand, counting down.
CGTCACCACTTCGATAGCGCTTCCTGCTTCGTTGGCCAGAGCCACAAACGAGAATGTGGAGCCAGGAGTCACCTCGGGCGAGATAAACCAGTCGTCGTCGGCCTCAGAGTTGGTGCGGCCATCTACGTCTTCACCATAGTTGCCAAAGTGGATAAGACACTTCTCGCCGGCATAGGGGAACCAAGCCGAAGCCGAAGGACATCCTGCTTCGCGTGCGCTCCATGTCATCCATGCCAGAGGCTGGCCGGCGTAGGGCCAATAGTTGTCGTAGTATTGCACGAAGGTGAGGGTGAGGTGGCCATCCATATCAGCCGTGGTCCAGCCATGAATGTTATCGGTTTGGAAGGCGGGGACGTCTTCAAAGTCGAGGGTCACTTCGCGTGTCTCTGCAATCTCAGGAGCAGTCCACTTCATCAAGTTGGTCTCCTCGTCGACAAGGGTGAGATCGGTTGGAGCAGGGAGGTCGGGATGCTCTATGTCGATTTCCACTTCGCTTGAGAGGTTGTTGTCCTCATTGTCGTCGCTGTAGAGGAGCTCTGCGCTATAGAGGATCGACTCATAGTAAGAATAGAGCGACAATGGGAACTCAAATTGAGTCGATTGGCCAGAAGCCAAGGCGCTGGTGGGATATTCTTCAGCCACCGTATTGTCGTCGACGTTGAAGAGCACTGAGAAATCCTTTGTCTCCACAGCGCCAAGGTTGGCCACAGTGACAGTAATCGTGGCTTGATCGCCAGCTGTCGGGTTGTAGGGCTGAGAGATGGCGGTGATAGCCAAGTCGTTGCCCGATGCCTCGGAGATTGTGAAGTTGTCGGCAAAGACGCGAGCCGAGGGTGAAGGGGTATAGGCGTAGAGCACTATCTGGGCTATCTTGCCACAGAGGGGCGAGAGGTCAAAGACGTGCTGCTGCCAGCCATTGTTGCCGATCAGCTCTACAGCGTCGCTTACATCGATCGTATTTGCGCCATCAATAGAGGCTTTCACCTGGAAGAGGGTGCCCTCGGGCATCGACTCGCTGTGATGGAGCCATAGCGTGATGAGAGGATGGGAGGCCGATGTGAAGTCGATGATGGGGAACCAGAAATAGGAGTCGCCCTCGGCCGAGCCAGGATTTACAGCCACAAGCGAGGCAACGCTTGTCTGAGGTTGTATCTTGTCGTTGTAATAGCCGCAGTCAATGTCCCAGGCTTGAGAGTTGAGGCCGCTTTGGGTGATGTAAGGTGAATGATAGAGCAAGTTGCCAAAGGGTTCCTCATAGGGCATCTCGTAGGGGGTGCCAAGCACTATGCCTGCCTTGACATAGTCGCTCTCGCCTTCATCGTTGGAGACAGTGAGGCCAAACACAAATTGATCTTGAGTGATGCCGAGGTCGTCAAAGTCGGCTATCGTCACCTCTACCTCTTGCTCGCCAACGGTCTCACCAAGCTTAACGTAGGTATACTCCGAGGAGTCGTAGCGGAATACATTGTAGGTGAATGCATCGGGGTCGGCATATCCCCCATTGACACCCTCTGAAGAGAGATCCCATGAGAGCACCACGATGTTTTTCTCGTCGCCCCAGGTGGCCTTAAAGTTGGAGGCTGCTTTTGGCGAGTCGGGACCTATAAAGCGCGTGATGTCCACGGGCCAGCCTTCGCCATAGTCGTTGGCAGCCACTACGCTGTAGGTGTTGTAGCCCTTAGAAGCCTTCACATGGATCGACACCTCATTGCCCGGGCGTATACCGCTCTTTGAGCCCAGCAGATTGCCATCAAGATCGTAGACCATCACTTTGTTGAGCGATGAGAGGCTGTTGCCAGCAATGTCGACGGTGGGGAGGGTAAAAGTCAGTGTGGCTCCAAGAGCACCCTTGTCATCAGGAGTGATAGTGAGGCCGCGTACCATCGACGGGGCTTCGCTGGTGGCTATTTCCTTCACCACGAGGCTGTCAATGCTGACATAGGAGTAGTTGGTGCCGTAGTTGTAGAATCCCAGGTTATACGATCCTGTCACTTCTGGGTTGACAAACTGTCGACGCACCTCGGCTGGATAGACGTAGACATTCTCATAGTCGGCCAAGATGTCGGTCTGGTCGTCGGGAGCCTGTCCATTACCCAGGGTGACACACAAGGATGCTGGGTCTTCATCGTCGTAGCCAGCGCTCAACTGATAGGAGACAACGTAGAGTTTAGAGTTGTCGAGGAGGAAGGGTGGAGAAATGAGCCAATCGTCGCATCCCGACTGCCCTGACGACTCCATGTGATGATAGTAGGTGTTGTAGCGCCACGTAAGATAATCGCCGTCGTCGTTGACGTTCAGGATTTCCCAGCCATATATATCGGTATTGGAATCGAAGGTGTTGACATAAGGGAGAACCAAATATGAGCCATAGCTCACCACATTGGTCTGAATGCCTGTGCTTTGGCCGCCTTTGGCATTAGCGTATATAGTATAGGTGTAGGAAACCACCTCCTCAAGCAGATCAGTGTCGGTACACGTAGTTGCGCTGATTTCCTCAGCCACTACCTTGTTGTCAAGGTCGCGCACCACCGTATAGGTCATACCAGAGGGGTCGAAGAAGTCGCCAAAGTCGGCGTAACGTCCTTGCGTCGGAGCGCTCCAGCTGATTGTAGCCCTGCCATCGCTGATAGCAAGAGTGGGGTCGCCCACGTTGTCGGGCTTGTCATATCCGCAAAGGGCAATGCCTGAGTAGCGCAGGTTGCCATTGAGTTCGTTATAATAAGGCCAAGGCTGTACGGTGATGATGTGCATACCATTGTCGACATTTGGGATAGTAAACTCTACCTTGTCGCCCATGCATATCTTATCGGGGAGGCCATCCACTTCGTCGGCCACTCCCCCATCCACATAGATGTAAAGCTTTACTTGGTTGGAGGTCCAGGAGGGTATCTCAATGGCCTCGCCATCAGCTGTGGAAGGGATGGTGCAGCTCACCTTCACGTCGTTGGAGCCCTTGGAACACTCCACTACGAGATCTTCGATCGGGTCGAGATCGCGAAGGAATGAGGTGGTAGCCTCGGGGCGCTCATAGAAGAAAGTGAAGCCCGTAGGTGCGTTCTCAATGAGTTTGGTCGTGCAGACATCCTCTGCCGAACCATAGATTACAAACGGCCACACTTCATAATATTGTGTGCCTACACCCAGATCATAATGGTTGATCAACAGATGTCCTTGGTTGGCATCGTAGATCATGGGTTGCACTCCGTAAAGATACTCCGTAGGGATCTCGGTGTAGCCCACGCGCGTGATTTCCAAGGTGTAAGGGTTGAGGGTCTCAATATACACCTTGTCGTCAGAGTTTTGGATATAAATCACGTTGCCATTGGCAGTGAAACCTTTGGGATTGAAATTGCCCACGCCGCGGGTGGTCTCCCATGAGCCGAGATAGCCCACGCGCTTGAGTCGACATTCGTCAAGGTCTACGATGTTGAGATAATAGGCCGTATAGGCATACGAGTCGTGGTAGCCATTTTCCAACGAGATGGCCCACACCACATCGCGATACTCATCATACGAAGCAAGATAAGGGATATAAGCCGTAGATCCACCGGGGATGTCGACGGTCTTCTGGTCGAGTGGTTCGAGGGTGTTGGCATCGTAGATGGTGCGCGTCATCTGGGTGTACGATGAGTTGGGGAGGTAGCTGTGGAGTTTATCCTTCACCAAGAAGCTATAGGGCGATGCTCCCGAATGGGACGACACGGTGTCGCAAGCAAAAGGCTCCAGATTGAAGTTGACAAAGCCTCCAGTGACTGTTGTCAGATCCTCTTCCAATCCGGCATAAGCATTAAAGCCGGTGTAGATCCACTCGGTGTCATCTTCCGGACCAAAGGGAGAGCGCATCACCGGGTTTTGAGCCGTGGGGTGCTGGCTCGTAGTCTCTACGTATAGTTGTAGTTGGGTGGCATCCGCAGCGCTCCTAAGGCTCTTTAGCGTCTTGGGCGTCAGAGCCTGAGATGAGTTGGTGGCCGTTGCCGATTGTTTCTTTGTCATCGAGGCTTGTTCTACTGACTCTGCTTGAGGCAGAGCGATGGGGGAAATCTTCACAAGATTCTCTGCGCCCCCAATAAGGATAGTCCCTACCAAGGAGATAGCAATAAGGCTTTTGTAAAATTTTCTCATTTGACAGATTGATTGGTTTGGAATTTTTAGTATTTATGGCGCAAAAATATTAGATTGTAAGTAAACCTACCAAGGTTTGTCGGTTTCTTATTTAAAGTTTCGTAAATTCAGATTTTCATTTTCGGTTTTCGCAACCCTCTCAAAAATAAAAATTCATGAATCAAAAAAGGCAAATTCAAAAAAAGTGATTAAATTTGCACTAATGAATACACTTAATATCATAAATATACGTCGGCGGATAAGGGTCTTCCTGGTGATTTTCGTCCTTTCAGGGATTATGGCCACTGAGGCTCTGGCCGTTGTACGCTCCAATCTTGAACTACCAGCCAGCGCCACAGAGCTCAAAGACAGGGGGAATGCCTATTTCAACACTGGCAATTATCCCGAAGCTCTCACAAGTTATACTCAGGCCCTGGATCTTGCCGAGAAGCAAGGTGATAAAGAGACGGCCATAGGCTGTTTAGGAGCCATTGCCAACACCCTCGCGGTGACTGGCGACAATGCGCGTGCTGAGCAATACTATTTGGAGGGCTACCAGAGGGCCGAAAAGCTGGCCAATCACACACTACAGTTTAAGCTCGCCGCTTCCTTGGTACACAATTACAGCTCGACGGGCGACTTGGAGAATGCCCGTCTGTTTCTTGACGAGATGTCGAAGTTGCAGATTGACAACATGGTGGAGAAGCAGTTTATCCTCTACACCGCCCGGGGCTATTATTGCAGTGCTGAGGGCGACATGAAGATGGCTCGCTATTACAATCAAGCGGCGTTTGACTTAGCCTCCGAACGCGGGCTTCCGATGGTGCAAATCTTCGGCACATTGCTTCATATTGGTAACATCAATACTGCAATAGGGGAATACGACTTGGCGCTAGCTAATTATGCTCTTGCCCAACAAATGGCTCGCGACTCCTTGGCCAACGAGCAAATGGCCACCGTCTACAAGGAGCTGGCGGCTCTTTATGCTATCACAGGACCTACGGATTCGCTGGCTAAGTACACTCATCTCTCCCAGCAGTATGCCGATTCGCTATTCAACGAACGTCAGTTCTATTTTGCCAACAATGGGCTATACAACTATGAGCTCTCCTCCAACAAGAGCAAAATCGACCGCCTTATGTGGCGCAACAATCTCCTCTTGTTGGCTACTTGTGTGGCCGGTATGCTGTTGCTTCTGGTGTCGGGGCTATTGCTGGTCATCCTAAGGAAAAACAAAGACTTAAGGATGGCTCAAAAGGCCCTCCTCAACAAAAATCTGATGCTCGACGACGCGATGCAGCAACGCCGTAGCTCATTGCTCGATAATGAGGTGTCGGAGAAGCTACTTCAGAGGATCCAAGCAGTACTCAACGACAAGTCGGTCATCTCGCGCTCGAGTTTTAGCCTTGCCGAACTGACAGAAATGGTGGGGTCCAACTCCAACTATGTCTCCCAGGTGATCAACGACTCCTATGGCAAGGGATTTCGCCAACTCATCAACGAGATACGTATCAACGAAGCCTGTAGCCGCATGGCCGATATAGAAAATTATGGCAACAAGACCCTCAAGGCTATATACGAAGAATGTGGATTTAACAGCGCTGCCAGCTTTATCCAGGCTTTTAAAGCTCAAAATGGCATGACGCCCTCTACATATATGCGCCTACTGCGCGAGCGTACGGCTGCGCCCCTCCCCTCTTAACCCAAAGAGACCTCTATCAGAAGTCCCCTCCAATCTTTTTCCACCGTGGGGGCGCGTAGTGGGGATAAAGTTATTGACACATCCAGGGAAGTTATTGACATTTGTCGAAAACTTGGTTTTCTCCTCTCGTGGCTTTCTCCTAACTTTGCATCCACTATGGATATCATAAGACTTTTGCCCGACTCCGTTGCCAATCAGATAGCTGCCGGCGAGGTGATACAGCGCCCCGCATCGGTGGTCAAGGAGCTCGTGGAAAACGCTATAGATGCCGGTGCCGACAATATTCAGATAATAATAGCCGACGCTGGGCGCACACTCATACAGGTGATCGACAACGGCTCGGGGATGAGCGACACCGACGCCCGCATGGCCTTCGAGCGTCATGCCACCTCCAAAATCTCCCAAGCAGCCGACCTCTTTTCCCTCCACACTATGGGATTTCGCGGGGAGGCCCTGGCGTCAATTGCTGCAGTGGCTCAGATAGAGCTACGCACACGCCGCCGCGAGGACACCCTGGGCTCGCGCCTCATCATCAACGGCTCGCGCCTCGAGAGTCAAGAGGCCGATGCCTGCTCGGCTGGGAGCAATATGATGGTCAAAAACCTCTTCTTCAACGTCCCGGCTCGACGTCGCTTCCTCAAGAAAGATGCTGTGGAGATTGGAGCCATCATGCGCGAATTTGAGCGCTTGGCGCTGGTCAATCCCGAGGTGGAGTTTACGCTCGTACACAACGACACTACTCTTCACTCCCTTCTTCGTGGCTCCCTAAAGCAAAGGATAGTGAGCCTCTTTGGCAAGGCTCTCGACAAGCAGCTCATCCCGGTCGACACCGACACATCGATAGTGAAGATATCAGGCTTCATAGGTCTTCCCAGCAATGCACGGCGTCGCAATCCGCTGCAATATTTCTTTGTCAACGGGCGCAACATGCGCCACCCCTACTTCCACAAGGCCGTGCTCCACTGCTATGAGATGCTAATAGCACCCGACGAGCAACCCAACTACTTTCTCAACTTCAGCGTTGACCCCGCGTCGATAGATGTAAATATCCATCCCACGAAGAGCGAGATAAAGTTTGAGGACGAGGCCGCCGTGTGGCAGATACTGGTGGCCGCTATCAAAGAAGCTCTGGGGCGCTACAACGCCACTCCGGGCATTGACTTCGACTTGGAGGATGCCCCAGAAATCCCCTTCTTCGACCCCAACGCTCAGTCCAAGCCACAAGTGGACTTCGACCCCGCCTACAACCCCTTTGCCACTCCGGAATACAACACCCCTACCCCCTCCGCCGGAAACAAGGGTGGAGGTCAAAGTGGCCGCTCCTCCAACCCCAATCTTGCCCACTGGGAGAAACTCTTTGACGACTTCACTCAGCGGCGCGACCAGGGCCTCAACATCGACCCTTCATCGCTGGATGAGGGTCAAGGGAGCGCCCTCAACTCGCTCGACACTCCAGCGCTCCCCGCCCTCGACGACCATGCCGCGCCAAGCTCCTGCATGCAACTCAAGGGACGCTACCTCTTGACGCCCTCCAAAAGCGGCCTCATGGTGATAGACCAACATCGCGCCCACACCATGGTAATCTATCACTCCATCCTGGATAGCACCCGCGACGAAGCAATACCCTCCCAGCAGCTCATCTTCCCAGAGCCGCTCGAGTTGGCCCCCTCCCAGAGCGCCATCTTGACGGCAATTCTGCCCGAGATAGAGCGCATGGGGTTTGCCATCCAGCCTCCCGACACCCTCAGCGCATCCTGGACCCTTACAGGCTCCCCGTCGGCCTTGGGCAACGCAAACCCCTCCGACACCCTCCTGCGCATCATCGAGACCGTGGAGGAGAGCGGCGAGGATCCATCGACCCATCTCCGCGAGCGTATAGCCCTGACCATGGCTCGCTCAGCAGCCATCAAGGCTGGCACTACCCTCAACTCGCAAGAGATAGAACATCTGATAAGCAGCCTGCTCTCCCTCCCAGCGCCCTCTTACACCCCCGATGGACTTACCACTCTGGCTATCATCCAGATAGAGGACATCGTGAAACTTCTGGAGTAAAAATCCTGTGCGTAGACTAAACTTTTTAGCCGAATTATTCGTAACTTTGTAGTCGTGAATACCATTCTTCCACATATATATTACCTGCTAATCCACCACGATTGCGTAGTGATACCAGGCTGGGGTGCCCTGATAGCCAGCTATCAAGGAGCCTCGATAAGCGCGTCGGCTCTTATGCCCCCACGTCGCTTGCTGGGATTTAACAGCGCCATCACCCATAATGACGGCATGCTCACCTCAAGCATAGCCCGCCACAGCGGCTTGTCGTATGAAGGGGCCAATCAGCTCCTCACTCAAGCCGTCAACGACCTTAAGGCGCGCTACGCCATGAATGGCCAAGTGAGCCTGCCGCGTATCGGCACATTCAAGGGCGAAGAGGGTGGACAGATGATATTCACTCCCGACACATCGGCTGAGAGCATCGTCTCTGTAGCTTATGGTGCCCTCCCTGTAATCAACCTCACCACTGCCCAAGAGGACGCCGACGCTACTGCCCTTGACGCTATTCAGTTCAAGTCCAAGCCCTGGTGGAGCCAAGGCCTGCGCCCCATCGGCAAGATAGCAGCGTCGATAGCAATCTTGGCAAGCCTAGCCATCACTCTCTCCACCCCTATCGTGTATGACAAAGAAGGTGCTGGCTATGCATCTATGGCCACTCCCAAAGTGAGCGCCAGCCAGAAAGCAGTGGTGCCCTCAGCATCTCCGGCCCCGGAGCTATACATAGCCATACCTCGCGAAGAGATAGAGCCCGAGGTGGAACCCGCCAATCCTTGGAGATGCGAGACCGCCGACCGCTATTTTCTCATCGTGGCCTCAATGGAGACTCGCCGCATGGCCGAAAAATACCTCAACGAGCGTCCTAATGAGTTTCTGTCGATCTTGGAACGCGACGGGCGCTTTCGTGTCTATGTAGCCACCGGACGCACCTTCGAAGAGGCCCGCTCGCCAATGAGCAATCCAGCCTTCTTGTCGCTCCACCCCGACGCGTGGGTATATCGCCGCTAACCTATATCCCATCCAATCATCCTCATCAATCTTCTACCTCCATTCATCCCCTCTATGAAGAATTTTCATGACCTCCTGGTAAACCGCCGCAGTATCCGCCGTTACACTCCCGAGCCCATCTCGGCCGACTCGGTGAAATTGATTCTTGAGGCTGCCCTATTGGCTCCTACGTCAAAAAACACCCGCTCGTGGCAGTTTATTGCCGTCGAGGACAAGACCATGCTCGAGCGCCTTTCGCAATGCAAACCTGCTGGTGCGGCCCCCATAGAGCGCTGCGCGCTGGCGATAGTAGTGGCCGCCGACCCCACATTGTCGGAGCCTTGGGTTGAGGACGCATCAATAGCCGCTTCGTTTATGCAGCTCCAAGCCGCCGACCTGGGATTAGGCTCATGCTGGGTACAGGTGAGAGGACGCTTTACGGCCGACAATATTCCCTCCGAGGAATACGTGCAAGACCTGCTGGGAATGCCCGAGACTCTTCCCGTGCTATGTATTGTGGCGTTTGGCCATAAAGACGAGGAGCGTAAGCCAGTAGACGTGAGCAAGCTCCTCTGGGAGAAGGTGCATATAGGGCAATGGAAACCGATTGCCGACTGAGAGTGGTAATGATCGGCGCTGGCAACGTGGCCAGCGCGCTGGCTCCCGCCCTCAACTCCCTGGAGGGAGTAGACGTGGTGGAGGTCTTTTCACGCTCCCTCGCCAAGGCTGAAGAGATAGCCTCGCCACTTGGAGCCCACGCCACCACCTCCATAGCATCCCTTGCCCCCGACGCCGACATCTATATCATCTCTGTCAGCGACAAAGCTATACCCGAGGTGGTAGAGGCTCTCCCGCAGCTATCACCCAACGCTCTGCTGCTCCACACCTCAGGAGCCACACCAGCCAGTGTGCTGGCTAAAGCAGCCAAGCATTATGGTGTGTGGTATCCGATGCAGACCTTCACTCGTGGGACATCGCTCAACGTCGGCCAAATACCATTCTTTATCGAAGGTAATGACGAGGCCACCGAGCTACGCATCCAGACACTCTCCACCAAGCTGTCTCCCCTCTGTTATCACGCCGGCACCGAGGAGCGCACACGCCTCCACGCCGCGGCTGTGTTTGCCTGCAACTTTGTCAATCATCTATGGGCAATCTCTGAGGACATTCTCCGTCAGCAAGGCATGTCATTTGACATTATGACGCCCCTAATAGATGAGACCCTCCGCAAAGCCCTCGCCATAGGACCCGCAAAAGGTCAGACAGGACCTGCCCTGCGCCACGACCAGCCGACTATGGATCGCCATCGCCAACTCCTAACCCCTGAACAGCGCCAGCTCTACGACCTCCTCTCCGATTCAATCCAGCGCTATTACAATCCACAATAACAACTCCACCCCATGAGCTCTATCCCCTACCCTCTCGACAAAATACGCGCCATAGCCTTCGACGTTGACGGTGTCCTATCCCCCTCTACCATACCTATGTCGGCAACGGGCCAACCATTGCGGATGGTCAACATCAAGGACGGATATGCCCTGCAGTTGGCCGTAAAGTGTGGGCTGCAGCTGGCCATCATCACTGGTGGGACGTGCGAGGCCAACGAGGTGAGATACTCTTCGCTGGGAGTACAATCCATCTTTCAGGGAGTGGCCAAGAAGCTCCCAGTGCTTCAGCTCTGGATGGAGAGTATGGGGCTGAAAGCCGAGGAAGTGGCTTACGTGGGCGATGACATCCCCGACTATGAGGCTATGCAAGCCGTGGGCCTCTCGGTGGCTCCGGCCGACTCTGCGCCCGAGATAAAGGAGATAGCCGTATATATCTCGCCTGTAGCAGGTGGGTATGGTGTGGCTCGCGATCTGCTGGAGCAGGTGCTCAAAGCGCAAGGCCACTGGATGACCCACGCCAAGGCTTTTGGGTGGTAAAAACGAAAATCCTTTTTAAGGTGTTATAGAGGTAATGTATCGTCATTACTTCATACGGCTGAGGAGTGCCTTCCTGCTCTTTTGTCGCCGCAGTGCTTTTCCTATCACTGTGGTGGGCCGTATCATTGACGTTATGGCCTTTGTGGCCGCCATCATATGTGGGCTGGGATTTATCATTTATGTAGGCTACGACCACACTCCGCAGGAGCTGCGCCATCTGGGGCGCACCCTACGCACTGTGCAGATAGTGTTCACGCTCCAGGTGGTCTACAATCTTTTGTTCCACTCGCTGGTGTCGCCTGGCCGACGCTCTCTCATACGCTGGATAGTGGATATAGCCATGCTTCTCTCCCTCTTTGGGTGGATATGGCCTGTCGCAGGGCGGATGCATTGGTCCATAGCCTATATCGTGCGCTCGCGGGTGTTTCTCAACATCGTACTGTGTGCCTATGCCATTGTCACCTTCTGCTATGGGGTGATGCACGTGGTGGGTAAGCGCACCAACCCCTCGCTGCTGCTGGCCACGAGTTTTCTGGCCTTCATAGGGATAGGATCGCTGGCGCTGATGCTGCCGCGCTGCACCTACTTTCCACTCTCCTACGTCGATGCTCTCTTTGTCAGCACAAGCGCCGTATGCATCACGGGGCTGTGTCCAGTCGATGTGTCGGTGCAGTTCACGCCCTTAGGCATTCTGGTATTGACGCTATTGATACAGATAGGATCGCTGGGGGTGATGACCTTCACCTGCTTCTTTGCCCTCTTCTTCAGCGGCCACCAGAGCATCTATAGCCAACTGATGCTCCGCGACATTATCTACTCCAAGTCGATGAGCGCATTAGTGCCCACCCTGCTCTATATCTTAGGATTCACGCTGGTGGTAGAAGCGATAGGTGGGGCAATGGTGTGGCTATCAATCCACGGCACGCTGGGGATGACTCTCGAAGAGGAGCTCATAGCGTCGGCCTTTCATTCTATCTCGGCTTTTTGCAACGCCGGTTTCTCCACTATCCCGAGTGGACTGGCCAATCCCTATCTTCTGGCCCACAATCAAAGCATCTATTGGATAACGACCTTGCTGGTGGTGGCTGGCAGTATAGGATTTCCCATATTGGTCAACTTCAAAGACGCCCTTAAGAGCCATCTTCTGCGCCTCTGGCGGCGCCTTCGCCGTCTGCCCCTTGGACCACGCACGGTGTATCTCTACAATATGAACACCCGCATAGTGCTCGTCACCTATTTCGTTCTCGTTGTGGCTACAGCCATATTGTTTTTCCTCTGGGAGAGTGGCAATACGATGCGTGGCATGACGTTGGCAGAGAAGGTGACACAATCGGTGTTCAACTCGGCATCGCTACGCAGCGCCGGATTCACGTCGGTCAACCCAGCGTTGTTTCTTAACACTACGCTAATCGTGGTGATGTTCTCGATGTGGATAGGCGGAGCTTCGCAGTCGACGGCTGGCGGTATCAAGGTCAACACCTTCGCTGCCATTATGCTCAATCTCGTAGCAATCATACGCGGACGAGAGCGCATCAACGCCTTCAAGCGCACGATAGCCATCGCCTCGCTGCGAAGGGCCAATTGTGTAGTGGCGCTGTCGATTCTCTCCTATGTGTTTTATGCCGTGGGGCTTTTATGGCTGGAGCCTCATATGGGGGCCAAAGCTGTGCTTTTCGAGGCCCTATCGGCGCTCTTCACTGTGGGTTCGTCGCTGGGAATCACGGCTTCGCTCTCGGCTGCGTCCAAGGTGCTGCTATGCACTGCCATGTTTCTGGGCCGTGTGGGTATCATCTCCTTGCTATCGGGCATCGCCGGCCATCCCCACAAGCCTCAGCCTCAATTTCCTTCTGATAATATTATCATCAATTAGACTCACTATAATCCCTCACTTTCAGCTATGCGTTTTCTTATAATAGGTCTGGGCATCTACGGTTCCAATCTGGCAATCGATCTCACCAATCTCGGCCACGAAGTGATAGGGGCCGACTGCAGCCCTACTCTAGTGGAGGCCATCAAGGACAACATCTCCACAGCCTATATCCTCGACTCCACCGACGAAGCCGCTCTTAGCGTCTTGCCCCTGAAGAATTGCGACTTGGTAATAGTGGCTATAGGCGAAAACTTCGGCGCCAGTATCAAGACAGTGGCAATCCTTAAGAAACTGGGCGTGGAGCATATCTATGCACGAGCCATCGACACTCTCCATGAATCGATACTCGAGGGCTTTCACATCGACCGCATTTTGACTCCCGAGCAACGAGCCGCTCGCGATCTCGTCCACGAGATGGCGTTGGGCAAGGATGTCATAGCACTCCGCATCGACGACGACAACTTTGTGATGACCTTCCAAGCGCCACAGTATTTTGTGGGGCTCCTCTACTCGGCTCTCGACCTGGAAAAGAATTTTGGGTTGAAACTGGTGGCAGCAACCCGACTTGTCGACTCGGCCAACGTGCTTGGCATCACACGCCCCCATAGCCAGCTGATGACCATCACCGCGGACACGGTGGTGGAGAAAGGCGACCGCCTCACGTGCTTCGGTGCAGCCAAAGGCTATCGTGAGCTTTATAAGCATATTAGTATATAGAGGGATATAGGGACAGAGGGATAGAGCGGGGGACAGAGGGATAGAGACAGACAAGAATGGCCGACCCTGGGGAGGATCGGCCATCTTGCATCAATCAAAACGTTTTAGTGAATTTCTTTGTGTCAATAGTGGGTTGACAGAGGCGATTATTCGGCCTTACCAGCGCTACCAAGCACGTTTTCGATCTTGTGCTTGTAGAGCTTCTCCATCTCGTCGCGAGCCGGACCGAGATACTTGCGGGGGTCAAATTCGCCGGGCTTGTCGTGGAACACCTTGCGCACAGCAGCGGTCATAGCCAGACGGCTGTCGCTGTCGATATTGATCTTGCACACAGCGCTCTTGGCAGCCTTGCGGAGCTCCTCTTCGGGGATACCGATAGCGTCGGGGAGCTTGCCACCATACTCGTTGATGATGTCAACATACTCTTGTGGAACCGACGATGAGCCGTGGAGCACGATTGGGAAGCCGGGGAGCTTCTCCATAACAGCGTCGAGCACCTCGAAAGCCAATGGAGGAGGCACCAGACGACCCTCAGCATTGCGAGTGCACTGCTCTGGGGTAAACTTGTAGGCACCATGAGAAGTACCGATGGAGATAGCGAGGCTGTCGCAGCCTGTACGGGTAGCGAAGTCGATTACCTCTTCGGGGTCGGTGTAGGTGTGGTGGTCGGCCGACACTTCGTCCTCAACGCCTGCAAGCACACCAAGCTCACCTTCTACAGTTACGTCATACTGGTGGGCATAGTCTACTACCTTCTTGGTGAGAGCAACGTTCTCCTCATAGGGCAGGTGGCTACCATCGATCATCACTGACGAGAAGCCGCTGTCGATACAGCTCTTGCACAGCTCAAAGCTGTCGCCATGGTCGAGGTGAAGCACGATCTGTGGATTCTCCCAGCCAAGCTCCTTGGCATAAGCCACGGCGCCTTGAGCCATGTAGCGCAGCAGAGTAGCGTTGGCATAGTTGCGCGCACCCTTCGACACTTGCAGAATCACTGGGCTCTTCTCCTCGGCTGCTGCCTTGATAATAGCCTGAAGCTGCTCCATGTTGTTGAAGTTGAAAGCAGGGATAGCATAGCCACCCTTAATTGCCTTGGCAAACATCTCGCGGGTGTTGACAAGGCCTAATTCTTTGTAACTTACCATTTAGCTAATTATTTAGGTGAATAAATGAGTTTTGGTTTATAGTACGCCACAAAGTTAATAAAAATTGCTAATAACACAACATTAGACCCACTGAAAAATTATGAAACCCCACATTTCATACACATATAAGACGCGGCAATGCTGCGATTGCAACATTGCCGCGCGAAAAAAATTTCTTCCGACAGGGGGATTTATTTCTGTGCTTTCTTCTTCTCGAGTTGACGTTCGATAGCCTCCATGCAGAGGTCGACGGCCTCCTCAAAAGTGTTGGCAGTCTTGCTTGCCACTTGGTCGTCTTGCTGGGGTACTGTGACGCGGACGATGGCTTCCTTGTTCATAGCCGTCTCGGGCTTAACCACCTTGAGGGTGACGTCGATCTTGGTGATGTTGACGTTGTGGCGTGCGAGACGATCAGCCTTCTTGTTGATGAAGGCAGTGAGCTTTTCAGCGATGTCAAAGTGGATAGCTTGAATTTTTACTTCCATGTTAACCTCCTTTTTTTTGTGCACGAGGGTGTGCGAGTTGGTAATTTTGTTTTAGTTCACGGTATGTTATATGGGTATACACCTGCGTGGTAGCCAGCGAGGCATGACCCAGTAGTTGCTGCACGGCTTTGAGGTCGGCCCCGTTGTTGAGCATATCGGTGGCAAAAGAGTGGCGCATCACGTGTGGGCTCAGCCTCGAAGCGTGGACCATTCCTTCCATCGCCCGATGGACGATGTTGTAGACGAGGGTACGATAGAGGGCAGCGCCGTTGCGGCGCACGAAGAAAGCTTGCCGTGGGCCGTCGACCACCCTATCGCGAAGCTCAACATACTCTTTAATCATAGCCGCTAATGTCTCGGTGAAGGGTATCACACGCTGTTTATTACGCTTTCCCGTCACCTTTAGTTCATTGCGGTAGAGATTGATGTCGTTGTCGGAGAGCCCCAAGAGCTCGCTGCATCTCATGCCTGTGGCATAAAGCATCTCGAGGATGAGATGATTGCGCACCTGGTCAAAGTCGTCGCCATCCACCTCGCTATCGAGCATCTCGCGCATCTCCTCAGAGCGCACGAAGACCGGGAGCACCTTGTCGGGGCGCGCCAGCTTAAGCTCGGCGGCAGGATTGGTAGTCATCCCATGCTGCTCCATCATGTAGTGGAAGAATGAGCGTAGCGATTGTATCTTGCGACGGATCGACCGGCTGGAGACGCCACATACCTTCACCTGATAGACTACCCACTGGCGCAGGTCGCTGACAGTGGTCTGCTCGGGCATCAGCGGATAATGGCCATCTTGAGTGGCGTAGCGTTGCCACTGCATCAGGTCACACCGATAAGCGCTCACTGTGTTGGCCGAATAGTTGAGCTCAGTCTGTAGATATTGTAGAAACGATTCAATCATTCTCTATATCAATTCTTTACGGCAACGCCGATATTCATCACTTTGCTCTCGAAGTGTTCGCGGTCGATGGCTCGAGAACGCAGCTTGTTGCGATAGGTATAGACGGTATTGAGCGACAGTCCCAGCAGACGCGCTATCTGTGCGCTGTCGACAATGCCCAGTCTCATGAATGCAAATATACGCAATTCTGTCGTAAATTGGTGCGCCGAAGGCGTAATAATTTGCTTATCTTCCTGCAAAAGCTCGTTAACTTCCTCAACAAAAGTGGGATAAAGATTTAAAAAAGATTTGTCAAAGATGTCGTAAAACATCTTTGTCTGCTCTTCCAGCATCTTGCCGCTCTTGATAAGGTCGTATAGCTCGTCGATCTGGCCAGCAGTGAGTTTGCGGCGTGCCATGCGCTGAAACTCCTCCACCTTCTCCATATAAGAAGCGCAGAGACTCACAAAGTCGCATATATAGCCCTCTTGCTGGCGCGCCAGCTCTTCATAGTGGTCGTCATTGCACTCACACTCTCCCCCGTGGTGGCGCAAGCGATACACCAGCCAGCCTATCATTGCGCCCATAGCCACGATTACCACCCCAAGCACCACAAACCACCACTTGATGGCCTGCTCCTTGTGCTTGCAATGGTTGGTGAGCAGTGGGGCAAATTCGGCAGTCTGCATGGAGCGTATCTTGGCTCCAGAAGCCGAAGCGTTCTCCATGGCCAAGCGAAGCACCTCATAGCCTCGCTCGTGGTCGCCTACGTCGAGCAACGCACGCCCTAAACGCCTCAAGGCCGTCCCATCAAGGGTGGCGGTGCGGAGTTCGCTAATAGCAGCCAGAGCCAAATAAACCACCACTTGATGGCCTGCTCCTTGTGCTTGCAATGGTTGGTGAGCAGTGGGGCAAATTCGGCAGTCTGCATGGAGCGTATCTTGGCTCCAGAAGCCGAAGCGTTCTCCATGGCCAAGCGAAGCACCTCATAGCCTCGCTCGTGGTCGCCTACGTCGAGCAACGCACGCCCTAAACGCCTCAAGGCCGTCCCATCAAGGGTGGCGGTGCGGAGTTCGCTAATAGCAGCCAGAGCCAAATAATAGATCCCCTCCTCCACATTGTCTTCCTCCAGCAGATGGGTGCCCAGGGAGCGGGCGGCTATGGCATAATACTCATTGTCGGGGGTGGTACACGAGAGTAGGTCGTTGACAAAGGCCATCATCATCACAGTCTTACCCTGAAAGTAATAGAGATTTATAGCCGCGTACTTATAGAGCAACGAGTCCTCGGGGATACTTTCCAGAAGCTTGAGCGAATGCTGTACCCCCTTGGCCACATATTGCTCCTTAGGTTCGTTGTCGGGATAATAGCCAGCGATAGTGAAATAGAGTTTTGAGCCCGCCCTATAGTAGGATGGGAGGTCGACGCTGTCCATAGCTGCAGGGTCGAGAGCCTCAAAGGCCGCTATTGCCTCGTGGGCCTCACCACGCATAGGCATCTCCGCGCATCGCAAAGCCTCCAGTCGCAGAGCCTTTGAGGGGAGCCCCACCTGAAGAGCCAGATTGCGGCCACACTCAAAATATCCCACAGCCGAATCGGTCTGTATGCCACGATATTCGTAGCCCAAAGCTTCTACCAGCTCCAGACGGCGCTCTATCGAGATATCCTCGGTGAAGCATCGGCTCAGAGAGTCGATACGCCCCTGGCGTTTCTCAATAAAGTATTCGTGAGCTTTCATCGTGGCGTCAAACTCCTTCAGCAACGATGGCAGCGAGGATGGAAGGCGCATAGGCGATGATCCATACATCCCTGTGGCTACCGCGATGATGAGTAAAAACGAGGTAAAGAAGCGACAATAGAATGGTTTATTGAAATGCATTGTCAATAGATAGGAGTGTAATTGCTCGCAAATATAGCCACACTTTTGCTCAAAAACAAAAAAATCCTAAATTATTTTTGCTACCGGAGGCGCGTTTTCGGGCTTCATCCAGCGGTCAACGATTGTGGCCAAAGCCCCATCGCCAGTGACGTTGCAAGCCGTTCCAAAGCTATCCATGGCTATATAGAGGGCTATCATGAGAGCATTCTGAGCATCGCTAAATCCTAAGATAGATGTCAGCAACCCCAGCGAGGCCATAATGGCTCCACCTGGGATACCGGGAGCAGCGATTATCGTAATGCCAAGCATGGCTATGAAATGGAAGAAGAGTCCTGCATCGTAGGGCAACCCCTGCATAATCATCAGCGCCAACGCGCATGCCACAATCTTGAGCGTACTGCCCGACATATGGATGGTGGCACATAGCGGCACCACAAAGCCAGCAATGCTGTCGCTCACCCCCATCTTGATGGCTTGGCGGAGGGTGACGGGAATAGTGGCTGCCGACGACTGTGTGCCAAGGGCTGTAAAATAGGCTGGCATCATCGTGCGAAGCATCTTGAGGGGATTGCGACGCGCTATCAGGCCCGCTATGCTATATTGGAGCAGAAGGATAAATATATGCACGGCAAAGATAATGGCTATTATCTTAATAAAGGCCGAGAGGATTGTCACCACTTGACCGCTGACGGTCATATTGGTGAAGATACAGAAGATATAGGCTGGCAAGAGAGGAATTACTACGCCACTGATAGTGAGGCTCACTATCTGACGCAGCTCCACCAGCCCGCGCTTGAGAGCGGCAGCCTCGGAGAAGGCCACCCCTATCCCCACCATGAAAGCCAACGCCAGCGCCGTCATAACCCCCATCAGCGGGGGTATTGCCACCGTGAAATAAGGCTCTATTGACAGTCCTCCAGCCTCGATGTTGAGCAGCTCGGGATCAGCGGTAATAAGATCGGGGAAGAGGAAGTCGCCGGTGTAGTACGACACCATTCCAGCCAGCAGCGTAGCTCCATAGGCCAGTGCGGCTGTCACTACCAAGAGGCGTCCAGCTTGACGCCCTATCTCTGCTATCGCCGGCGCCACAAAGCCTACTATTATCAGTGGGATAAGAAAGCCCAGCACTTGGCTAAACACCGTCGAGAACGTCTCACACAGCCGTGCTACCCAGAGCGGCGACACCCATCCCACACCTACACCTGCAGCTATGGCAATCACGATACGGCCCAAAAGGCCTATTTTTAAGGTCTTCTTCATAACCGCAAATGTAATACTTTTTTCTTGAAACGCAAAAAGCCCTTCGCTCCTTTTAGCTTAAAGGAGCGAAGGGGGGGTGTAAGGTAAGAAGGTTGGTGAGAAGCGAAGGAGGCGACTGCTTCAGTGGGTACTGATGCAGTTTTCGATTTTTGCCAAGAGCTCAGAGGCTGCCATCTCGCCAGTGTAGCGCCATGCTTCATGGCCTTGACGATAGACGATAAAGGTTGGCACTGAAGTGACGCCTTGGGCCTCGGCCAACTTTTGATTCTGATCTATGTCAAACTGATACACCTTTGCCGTGTCGCCAAGACGTTTTTTCACTTCATCGACGATTGGCATCATATGCTGGCAGTGAGGACACCAAGTGGCATAAAACTCCACCACTACTGTCACCGCGCTTTGAAGAACTTCATTGTAGGTCATAGTAATAAAGCTTTAATAGTTTCTGAAAAGGAAACGTACAGGCGCCCCGATGGTTGGTGACTTAGCCTTATTTAACATCCGATATCGTATGTCTAGGCCTCAACTTTTTGGTGCTAAGGCCTATTATCTGCATAAAAATCATCTCAATTTTGTCAATCTCAAGACGCTATTCTACAACTATTTACACTTTTAAAAATCTAAATTAGCTGGAATCGAGCCTTTAACACGATTGCTGAAATGCGTCTCGCCTTGGTAAATTTGCATCAAATCCACTCACTGAGAAGTATTCTGGATCCAGAAAGAATTGCGACAAAGAAAAGAAATGCATAATAGTAATGTGTTTTTATGTTAGGTTTGATAGTCCATAGGCTTCTAAGGGCTATGAATTAAGCCACACCGTGATGGTGTGGCTTCTTCATTTCTAATCTTCGATGGCGCTTGATAGCATTTCGAGAAGCAAGCGCCGCTCCGTAATCTTTATCTCGCTTTGAGAATACTCAATGATGCCTCGCTCCTTCATGCTCTCCAAGGTGGTGAGAAACGACGAACGCTGCACCCCGAAGAGACCATAAAGGTCGCGCTGCTTGCAGCTCAACACGATATCTTTGCCGTGGCGCTGTGTGAGAGCTATAATCCAAAAGGCTATTCGCTCCTCCAGCTTGCCAGTGGTGATGGCCAGCACACCCTCAATAGCTTTTTGAGCGTTGACCGACAGGGTGTTGAGAAAGTTGAAGAGGAATATCTGGTCGGTGTTGAGTATCTTGACATAGTCTTGCTTGGCTATCTGGAGGATACCCACGGCTTCATCCAGAGCCACCACCGTACAGGGATAGCGTGTGGCACGACCAAAGAGAAACTCTGGAGCTATCACATCGGGAGCTTCGAGCGTCTGCGACACCTTGAAACGTCCATCGCTATTCTCTATCGTTACCCTCGCCTTGCCTGAGATGATAAATTTGATATGAGTACATGAATCGCCAGCGGCCACTATCTGCTCGCCCGGGAGGTATTTCAAGAAATGAAACTTAGCCATTTCCACCACCTCGGAGATACGATTGTAGCTTACGCCCTTAAACATCGGCAGACCCATCAATATTTCATACATGCTATCCATAATCGTAATCTTTAAATGGAGACGCTCCTATTCTGTTAACACCTCTTAGCAACTATTGTTTAAAAAACGCCACTTTTGTCGACCGAAGGTCTACATTGTCAAGTGTTAGTCTGTCTGCGCTGGTGATAGTAGAGCTGTAGAGAGTTGATAGTGTTTTGCCAAGCCACATAAGCTGCGGGGCCTATCGAGGCTATAGGGTTGAGGTAAGTGAGGGCCATCCAAATGGCGAGAACGGTGTTTTTCTGTCCCAGACCCTGAGCGCCAGCTATGCGGTCGCCACAGCGCGCCCCTATCCTGCGCCCGGCATAAAACTGCCCACAGCACACCAACAGTGAGCACAGGGCGATGGCCACCATCTCAGGTATACGGTCGGCAGGCTCCGACATCACAAAACTCACGGCACGCCCCACGACTATGAAGAGCGACACAGCCCAGATGTAGAACGACCACGACTGCTTGGTGGCTATACGCTGGTGGGCTCTCGGCAGAGTGGCACGCAGCATAAAGGCCACAGCCAATGGCCCTAATATCAAAGGCACCACTCGCGAGGCTATCAGATAAAGTGATTCCCCGAATTGGACTCCTTGACTCCCCATCATTGTGAACAGAAATGGCGCCAAGAGAGCCACTGCCAGATTGCTTATCAGCGAAAAGGTGGCCAGCCGCGCCACGCTACCCCCCAGCATCCCCGTGATGACCGGAGCGGCTGTTGCTGTGGGACAAAAAACGCAGATAAAGGTGCCTTGGGCTATATCCTCTCCCAAGGGCAAAAGCGCATAGTAGAGGCCTATTCCACCCCCCACCTGTATTAGCAGCAGCCATCCCGAGAGGGATGTGAGCCTTATCTCTTGAGGCCTAATCTTGCAATATGTGATGAGGAGCATCACAAATATGAGATAAGGAGCCACGAAGGCTATCAAATCGATGAAATCATGGAGTAGCACCCCGCCCAGCATTGAGATGGGGAGCATCCAAGGCTTCAAGCGCTGACGCCACAGCGCAAACGACGATGACGAAGATGACAACTTCACTCGCTTTATTGGTTATGACATACAAAAAGCTCGCTCGTGGCCCATAGCTATGGAGCGCAACGTCAGCGAGCTAATAAGTTAAAGTGGAGATAGGGTCAGGTCAAAGACAAGCCACCACGTCCCCCTTCGCTCAGGGCGGCTATGGAGGGGATGATGGGGAGGCGTGGAGCTATTACTCCTCAACGGCACGCAGCTTCTGCACGTAGACAGCCTTCATCATCTTCTTACGATTGGCCACTGAGGGCTTTTCGAAAGCCTGACGGCTGCGAAGCTCTTTAACGATACCTGTTTTCTCAAATTTACGCTTGAATTTCTTCAAAGCTCTTTCAATGTTTTCGCCTTCTTTTACTTGTACGATGATCATATGTTTAGTTTAGTTATTGATTTGCTTTATCGCATTTTGCGCGGCAAAATTACGCATAACTTTTTACTTGACAAAACTTTTTTGAGGCTTTTTAGTGTGGAAGCGGTGTTTTTTTCGTAACTTTGGACTCTCTCAAGATATAACACCAATCACCCTAACTCACCTCCCCATTATTCAACAATCGAAATGACACATCGACAACTTCTCAAGGTAGGCTTGGTGGCCGTTTGCGGCTCTCTAGCCCTTACTGCCATCAACAGCTGTGACAATTCCTCGGCCAAGGCGAGCGATGTAGACTATTGCGCTTATGTGGATCCCTTCATTGGGGGCGCCGCTACTGGCCATACCTTTCCCGGCGCCACACGTCCCTTCGGCATGATCCAGACAAGCCCCGTCACTGGAGCCATCGGCTGGCAATACTGCTCGGAATATGTCTACAACGACTCCATTATATGGGGCTTCTCACAGACCCATCTTAATGGCACGGGATGTCACGACCTCGGCGACATTCTCGTGATGCCCGCCACCGGCAACGTCACCCGCCAATGGGACGCCTATCGCAGTCCCTACAACAAGAGCACCGAAGCAGCCTCTCCGGGCTACTATACTGTCGACCTTACGGCCCCAGAGGTGAAGGTGGAGCTTACCGCCACTCCTCACGCTGCCTTCCACCGCTACACCTATAATAATGCCGACTCAGCATCCCTGCTTATCGACCTCCAGCATGGCCCTACATGGAACGACGCCCATTATCATCGCCAAGTGAAGGAGTGTACCACCCAGTGGGAGGATAGCGTGACGCTCACCGGCTCTGTGCGCAACGCCGTTTGGGTCAATCAGCCTTACTTCTTTGTGATGAAGTTTGACCGCCCTGTGGCATCTTACCAGCTGCTTCCGGCCCTCGAAGGCGAGAAAGGACAGCGCTACGTGGCCACCTTTGCCGATGTAAAGCCTGGCGATCAAGTGATGATGAAGGTGGCTATGTCCACCACCAGCATCGACGGCGCTAAGAAGAACCTCGAAGCTGAAGTGGCTCACTGGGACTTCGAGCAAGTACGCACCGAGGCTCGCCAGGAGTGGAACTCCTACTTTGCTCGCATCGAGGCTCAAGGCACGAAGGATGAACTGACCAACTTCTACACCGCTTTCTATCACGCTCTCATACAGCCCAACATGATAGCCGACGTTGACGGTATGTATCGCAACGCCGCCGACAGCGTAGTGATGTCATCGGGTGGCGAATTCTACTCCACCTTCTCTCTTTGGGACACCTATCGCGCCGCTCATCCTTTCTACACGCTTGCCGTGCCCGACAAAGTTGACGGGTTTGTCAACTCGCTGCTCGACCAGTACGACGTGCAAGGTTTTCTTCCTATCTGGGCTCTCTGGGGCCGTGAGAACTTCTGCATGATTGGCAACCATAGTGTGCCTGTCATTGTAGAGGCCTATCGCAAAGGTTATCGTGGATTTGATGCCGAGCGTGCTTATCAAGCCATCAAACACAGTTTGACAGTGCCACATCCTTATAAGTCAAACTGGGAAATCTACGACAAGTATGGCTACTTCCCCACCGACCTCGTAGAGGTTGAATCGGTATCCACTACTCTGGAATCTTCCTACGACGACTATGCAGCCGCCAACATGGCCGACCTTCTTGGCCACAAGGAAGACGCTGAGATATTCACCAAGCGTGCCAACTATTACAAGAATCTGTTTGACACGGAGACCCAATTTATGCGTCCACGCCGCTCGGATGGCACTTGGAAGTCACCCTTCAATCCCTCAGATATCACCCATGCTGAAAGCATCGGCGGCGACTACACCGAGGGTAACGCTTGGCAATACACTTGGCATGTGCAGCACGACGTTCCTGGTCTGATAGAGCTCTTTGGTGGCAATGAACCCTTCCTCAATAAACTAGACTCACTGTTTACGGTAGAGCTTGTATCCACGCTCTCCGATGTTACAGGCCTTATCGGTCAATACTCCCACGGCAATGAGCCAAGCCATCACGTGACATATCTTTACGCTCTGGCAGGCAAGCCGGCTCGTACACAGGAGCTGATACGCGAGATTTTTGATACTCAGTATCGGCCTACGCCTGATGGATTGTGTGGCAACGACGACTGTGGACAGATGTCCGCTTGGTATATGTTCTCGGCTATGGGATTCTATCCTGTTGACCCCGTCAGTGCTACCTATGTATTTGGTGCTCCACAGCTCCCAGGATTTGTTCTCAATCTGGCAGATGGCAAGACCTTCACCATCACAGCCGAGGGCCTCTCCAAGGAAAATAAATACGTAAAGGAGATATATCTTAATGGTGAGCTCTACACCGAGCCTTATATCAAGCACGAAGACATCGTGAAGGGTGGCACTCTGGTCTACAAGATGACCTCCGAGCTCTAAAGCTATTCTTCGTTCATTCCCATTTGTTTCTGCACAGCGCCTGAAAGGCGACACTTCTGAATAGCCGCGGGTTTTAGCCCGCGGCTTTTTAGAAGATGGATGCCTGCGGAGCCAACCATCCGGATACCTTTAAAAGTTTCGTCAGGCGACATCGTAGGTTGGGCGGCTCGCCCAACCGCCCAGGCGAAGGTAACTTTATCGCCAGGCGTGGATGGGCCTCGAGGGAAGGAAGAATAGTGCCGATGGGCGGTCGGGCGAGCCGCCCAACCTACGATGTCGCCTGCCGGCCATCCGGCGC
>JAJBVL010000026.1 GCA_020859845.1 Bacteroidales bacterium | reverse complement strand
GATCTCGGTGATGGGCGCCAGCATGATGCCGAGCTTGCCCCCCTCGCTGGGGGTGACGGGGAGCTTCATCTCCTGGCCATCGCGGATGATGGTGATGGTGGTGGGCTTGCCGCCATACTGAGCGAGCGTGGGGGCAAACTCTGTGAAGCTGGGCGTGGAGATGGTGTCGACGGCAATGATGCGGTCGAGCTTCTGCAGGCCAGCCTCTGAAGCTGCCGTGCCTCCTTGAGTGGCCGACACCACTACGGGCATACGATACGACATGAAGCCCTTGTCGTCGTTGAGACGGAAGATGAAGTCGCTGGGGATGGCTATGTCGACGGTGTCGCGGTGGTTGCGGAGCACGCTGACGGTCTTAGCCTCCACCATCTTGATGGCATAGTCGTTTTGTGAGGCGTCGATTTTTTGGCCGTCGGCCAGGAGGGGTATGTCGCCGTTGCGAAAGCCTATGGCCTGGGCCGAGGGTACAAAGTCCATACCTTCATAGGCGTTGTCGAAGGGGATATACTTCGTGCCCCAATGCCAAGCGATGCCGGCATAGATGATGATGGCGAGAATGAAGTTGAAGATGACTCCGCCGAGCATCACCAACAGGCGTTGGTAGGCCGGCTTGGCTCTAAACTCCCAGGGTTGCTCGGGCTGGGCCATCTGCTCGGTGTCCATCGACTCGTCGATCATGCCGGCAATCTTGACGTAGCCTCCCAGGGGCACCCAGCCAATGCCATACTCAGTGTCGCGCCACGTGGGGCGTGGGTTGCCGTTGGAGTCAAGCTTGGGTTTCTTTGGAGGCTTGGGCTTCCACTTGAAGAGCGAAAACCAGGGGTTGAAAAAGATATAATATTTCTCTACCTTGATGCCAAAAGCTCGGGCCATAAGCAAATGGCCAAACTCGTGGATTATAACGAGAAAGGCGAAGGCCAGAATCAATTGGGCTGCTTTTATCAGAAAGGATTCCATTCAGGGGGATTGGGGATTAGGGGTTATTGGGATCTCCGCTGCTTAGCAGCGGAGCACAGTGGCAGGCTTGTGGAGGATTAGCGGAGGATTAGCGGAGCATTAGGTCAGAGGCTACGCGGCGCGCTTCGTCGTTGGTGGCCACATAGTCGTCGTAGGACGGAGAGGCTATGTGGGCCACCTTGTCGAGGGTGGCCTCTACTATGCGATTGATGTCGAGAAAGCGTATCTCGCCGCGCAGGAAAGCGGCCACGGCCACTTCGTTGGCGGCATTGATGATGCAGGCAGTGGTGCCCTTCTCCTTCAGTGCCCGGTAGGCCAGCTGCAGATTGGGGAAGCGGGCAGTGTCGGGGGCTTCGAAGGTGAGCTCCGCCATCTCCTTGAGGCCTAATCGAGGGGTGGTAGGGGCTATGGGCCAGCGTGTGCCCTCAAAGAGAGCGTAGCGGATGGGGAGATGCATGTCGGGGAGGCCGAGCTGGGCCTTGATAGCGCCGTCGCGAAATTCCACCATCGAATGGATTATCGATTGAGGATGGACCACGGCATGGATTCTCTCGCCTGGGATATCAAAGAGCCAGTGGGCTTCGATGATTTCAAAGGCTTTGTTGATCATCGTGGCCGAGTCGATAGTAATCTTGGCTCCCATATTCCAGTTGGGGTGGCGTAGGGCGTCCTTGACGGTGGCTTGCTCCAGCTCGGCGGGAGTCCACCGGCGGAAGGGGCCTCCCGAGGCGGTGATGATAAGGCACTCCACAGCGTTGTGGGATTCACCTACAAGGCATTGATAGATGGCCGAATGCTCCGAGTCGACAGGATAGATGCGCGATGAGGATACCTTGAGCAGCTCCTTGATGAGCTCGCCGGCCACTACGAGGGTCTCTTTGTTGGCCAGGGCAATGTCCTTGCCAGCCTGGATAGCGCGTATGGTGGGGGCCAACCCTGAGTAGCCCACGGTGGCAGTCACTACCATCGAGAAGTCGGGACGATCCATGGCGTCGGTCAGCGCCTGTGGTCCGGCGGCGGTCTCGATGCCGAGAGGCTCGAGGGCGTCGCGTAGCTTAGCGTATTTCGAGGTGTCGGCGATGATAGCCATCGATGGCCGATGGCGCATAGCCTGCTGTATGAGGAGGTCTACTTGGCTTCCAGCGGTCAGAAGGCCCACTTCAAAGCTCTCAGGCTCTTGGGCTACGATGTCGAGAGTCTGAGTGCCTATCGAACCTGTGGAGCCAACCACTGCAATGCGTTTGCGTGTAGGAGTAGTCACTTCGTGAATATTAAGGTTTATTTGGTTAATTGAGGAGCCCCTCCTTTCCTTGGTCAGTAATGGAGGAGAAAGCCTCAGTTGGCTAATATAGTGCAAATTTAGTGCAAAATTGCGGTTTTTGGGTAATGTTTTCTGAAAAGTATTAGACAAATGGCTTTTCAGGCTGTAAATATAGACGTAAAGGGCCTCCAAAGGGCGTGTTAAAAGGGGGACGGGGTGTCGAAAAAAGCGAACAAACCGCGAATACGCATCGTTTTATTGGAGAACGCACTCCCGGGCGCGTGTTTGAGTCAATGCTCGGGTGTGCTTAGGTTGAATTATCGTTTATTATACATTCTATATCTTAATTACTATTGTTTCATTAAATTTACGAGAGATGAAAACGAACCTTCTATTAGCGCTTGCTGCAGGCAGTATGTTGCTGCTCTCGGCAAATTATGCAGAGGCTCAAGAGACGACGGTGGTAACCGAGACCACTACTGACGTTACCCTTATACCCGTCGAATGCAAGACCTATTACAACTCATCATGGCGTGACAACTGGTTTATCCAGATTGGCGCTGGTATGCAGACTCCCTATGCCGATAAGTATCTGGAAAATGGGGGCGCAAAACGCCACACGACCGCCGTCTATAACGCTGCTTTTGGCCACTGGTTTAGCCCTTATTTGGCATTCCGTGTAGCCGGATACTACGGCAAGGAACACTTCGATCTGGGCAAGTATCAGTCAGTTCACGCTGGTAGCGGCCACATTGACCTTATGTGGGATATGTTCAACTCCATCGGAGGCCCCAACACCCACCGCTTCTTTAGCATTGTGCCATTTGTGGGTATCGGTGCATCTTACATGACCACCTTTGATAGTAAGTATGCCACCACTACCACCGACAATGGCAATCCTAAGACACGCGAATGGTCGCTGCCAGTATCTGTGGGTCTGCAGATTAGAGCTCGTCTTTGCCAGTATGTCGACTTCTTTGCTGAGGGACGTATGGCCTTCCAGGGCGACCACTTCAACAACTATGTACACGGCGCTGAGATAGAGAGCAATCTCTACGTCATCGGCGGCTTCACATTCAACCTTGGGGGAAAGAAATTCACTTCCTACAATCCTTGCGACTACATAGACTATATCAATGGGCTTAACAAGCAGGTAAATGACCTCCGTGGCGACCTCGCTGCTACCGCTGCTGCTTTGGCAGCTGCTGAAGCTCAGCTCCCATGCCCCGAAGTAGTAGAGTCGGAGACCGTTGTAGTGCAGGCTCCTCTGCTGTCGGTAGTAAGATTTAAGATCAACTCGGCTGTCATCAGCGACTATGAGATGGTCAATGTCTACAACATGGCTGAATACATGAAGGCCAATCCAAGCATCAATGTCCTCGTGCAAGGCTATGCCGATAAGGACACAGGTACATCAAGCTACAACATGGCTCTCTCACAGCGTCGTGCTCAGGCCGTGGTTGACGCCCTTGTCAACAAGTATGGCATCGACCCCAACCGTCTGGCAATCCAAGCTAACGGCAGCGATGTGCAGCCCTACGACGTCAACAACTGGAACCGTATCGTAATCTTCGAACAACCATAACGCCTCAATCAATATATTTCTGATACTGTCAAGGCTCCCCGCGTGCGGGGAGCCTTTTTTGCCGGAGATTAGGGGATGTTGAGGAGCTTGTGGGTCTGGAGCGATAGGCGCCAGCGTGTATGGTCAAGGATGTAGGCGATGGTCTCGGGGATGTTGGCTCCTGAGCAAGGCTGCAGATACAGATGGCGAGCATCAAAGGCGCTGGCGATGGCCTCAACGTCTTGCCCTTGGTAGACTATCTTGAGCTCATCCACGCGGTCGATGGCCCAGGGATGGTCTTTTGGCGAACAGGTGACCCAGTCAACCCCACGGGGCACGGCCATGGAGCCATTGGTCTCCACGGCGATATAAAAGCCCGCTCTGTGGAGGGCCTCTATCAATGGCTCATCAAGCTGTAGCAGCGGTTCGCCAC
Organism: Bacteroidales bacterium; assembly: GCA_020859845.1. Taxonomy (GTDB): domain Bacteria; phylum Bacteroidota; class Bacteroidia; order Bacteroidales; family Muribaculaceae; genus Paramuribaculum. The sequence goes on along the minus strand of JAJBVL010000026.1, from coordinate 27,721 downwards.
CAGTGACCACGATAAAACGCGCTGGGAAAGTCTTCACTTCCTCAACGATTTGCTCAAGGGTGTAGGGACGGAAAGATTGATGGGCGGTGTCGCAAAAAGAGCAGTCTCTGTTGCAGCCGCTGAAGCGCAGGAATACGGCGGGGCGCCCCGTGTAGAAGCCCTCGCCTTGCAGCGAATAGAATATCTCGTTGACGCGGTAGTCAGTCTTTTTCATACGAGGCTATATTGCCCTCGCTCTCCTGCACGTCGACGCGCCAGCACGTTGGGATGGCGTCACACACCCAGCGAGCTATATTCTCGGCGGTGGGGTTGAAGGGCAAGAGGTCGTTGAGGTTGCCGTGGTCAAGATAGTTTTCAATGCGCTCCTTGATGAGGGTAAAGTCTTCCACCATACCCATCGAGTTGAGCTCCTTGGCCCGGCAGTGGACAGTGATTATCCAGTTGTGGCCATGCAGCCGAGTGCACTTGGAGGGGTAGTCGAGCTTAAGCTGGTGGCAAGCAGATATTTCAAGACGTTTAGTGACGTAATACATTGTAGGGGATATGAAGTTGAGGGGGAGAATAATCAATTGGAGGTGGCTGGCGGCTGGTATCCCTCCACGGGATGCAGTCCACGCTGGCTTGCTTGCTCCAGCAGGAACGCGTGGGCTTCGGGATAGGAATTGGGGATAATGCCGTCGAGGATGGCGTCTTTGATGGCTTTCTTAAGCTCGCCCACCATGGCGCAAGGCTCCAGACCAAATATCTTCATAATCTCGCTGCCATCGATGGGAGGCTGAAACTGGCGTATGTGGTCGCGCGCCTCCAGCTCCACCATCTTCTGCTTCACGTGCTCAAAGTTCTCGAGGTGGCGAGCCACCTTCTCGGCGTTTTTGGAGGTGATGTCAGCGCGGCATAGGAGCATGAGGTCGTCGAGGTCTTCGCCCGCCTCATGGATGAGACGACGCACAGCGCTGTCGGTCACTCCATCTTCCACCAGGGCTATAGGCCTCATGTGGAGTTCTACGAGCTTGGCCACATACTTCATCTTGTCGTTGAGGGGAAACTTCATGGCGCGGAAGATGCGAGGTATCATCTTGGCACCAATGAAGTTGTGGTTGTGGAAAGTCCAGCCGATGGTGTCGTCCCAACGCTTGGTGACGGGTTTGGCGATGTCGTGGAGAAGGGCTGCCCAGCGGAGCCATACATTGGATGTCTGCAAGGCCACCTTGTCCACCACCTCCAGCGTGTGGTAGAAATTGTCTTTATGGCCACGGCCTCTCACTATCTCCACTCCGGCCATGGCCTCGAGCTCCGGGAATATGAGCTTGAGGAGGCCTACGTCGTGGAGCAGTATCCAGCCAGTCGATGGCTTGTCGGAGGCCATTATCTTCATCAGCTCGTCCATGATACGCTCGCGCGAAATGATGGAGATGCGTTCGGCGTTGCGCTTGATGGCCTCGTAGGTAGCGGGGTAGATGGTAAATTGGAGCTGAGTGGCAAAGCGAATGGCTCGCATCATCCTTAGAGGGTCGTCGCTAAAGGTGATGTCGGGGTCGAGAGGAGTGCGCAGGATGCCTTCCTTCATATCCTCTACGCCCCCAAAGAGGTCGACCAGCTGAGCGCGTCCTTGGCTATTGAGCCTCACGGCAAGGGCGTTGACGGTAAAGTCGCGGCGCGAGAGGTCTTCCTCCAGAGTGCCGTCCTCGACGATGGGTTTGCGGCTGTCGCGCGAGTAGGATTCTCGGCGAGCGCCCACAAACTCCAACTCGTGGTCGCCGTGGCGTAGTTGGGCCGTCCCGAAGTTGCGATACACAGCTATATGCGTCGATCGGCCCATACGCTGAGCCACGGCTTGGGCCAAAGCAATACCGCTCCCCACGGCTACACAGTCGATATCCTTGGAAGGTCGCGAGAGGAAGGCATCTCTCACCCATCCCCCCACGGCGTAACAGTCGAGTCCCATCTCGTCGGCCACGTCGCCAACGGTGTGAAACAGGGGGGTATTTAAGAGCGCGGCAAAGTCAGGAGCGGTGATGGCGGGCTTCATTGGACAAAGGTGATTATCTCAGTGGGGGCGTTGGTGAGCGACTTCAGTCCCGAGGGGGTCACTTGATAGGTGTTTTCGATGCCCACGGCTCCCACATGTGGTATTACAAACTTAGGCTCCAAGGCTATGACATTGTTGACTTGAAGCACGTCGCGGCTGCGAGGAGAGATGACCGGCAGCTCGTTGACCTCAATGCCCACGCCATGGCCTATAAATCCGGCTTTCTGGCGATGTCCCATAAAGTAGGGGTGGAGGTCGGCAGCCTTTACCATCTCCTCGGCCTTCTCATAAAGGTCCTTGGCCGGCGTGGAGGGGAGGGCTTTGGAAAGCTCGCGGCAGATATCGATTGAGAGCTGCTGGGCTCGGAGCGCCAGCTCGTCGAGCTGCCCTAAGGCGAAGGTGCGTGTCATGTCGGTCATATATCCGGTGTAGTCGCCGTTCATGTCCACCATCACAGCGTCGCCGGGACGTATCAGGGCTCCGTTACACCCCACGGGAAGCGAAGGGTGAAGCCCCTCGCCGCCCATCGCAAAGTCGTAGGGCGTGGGATTGTCGGCATTCTTCCCCACGAGCACATTGCCCATATACAGCTCCATCGACTGCCCGCAGATACGAAACTGACCCAGGCAACCTTCGAGACGGCTCACTCGCTCTATCTCTACCTGCAGTTCAAGATCGGTCATGCCAGGCTGATAGAGGTGGGGTATGCGGCGATACACACGCTCTTGCTTGATGCCGCTCTGGCGGATGAGGTCGATCTCGAAGTCGGTCTTCACGGCGCGCGCTTGGCGCAGGGTTGCTGAGGCGTTGGCCACCTTGGATTGGGGGAAGAGCGCTCTGAGGCGCTCTATGGCGCTGTAGGGAGCGGTGTCGAGCTCCAGTCCTATCGTGGCTGGAGTGTTGAGACCAATTGTCGCCACCATTTCCTCGGGCTTGCGTATATAGACCACTCCATCGCCTTGTAGCTCCACGGGGCGCCGCACAAAGAAGAGGGGCATACCCTCCAAGGGGAGGTAGATATACCCGCTAAACACACGTCCTGAGAGGTAATATATATTGGCATTGTCGGTGATGAGCAATGCTTCTTGTTGACTTGCAGCCATGAGCGAGCGCAGACGCGACAGGCGCAGGTTGAGCTCTTTGCGGGGGAGTAAGACGAGATTGTCCATAGCTTATAGCGGTGTTGGCGTTAGGTGTATGATTTTGATAGTCACTAAAAGGGTAGGAGCGGAGAAGCGTTGATCGATAGCCCCACCATCTCTATGCCCCTAATAGTATCAACGCGCATTATGTGGCGAATGTTGACGTTGCTTCCAGGTAGGAGCTCCACACGCTGGGGCATCTCTACTAGTAGCTGATATGACGCGCCCAGTCCTTTTCCTCGCCAGCGGCCATAGTGGTCGGCCATCTCAATGTCGATGGTGTCGCATCCACCGCGATTGTCCAGCAGTGTGTATCTCACTTCCAGACACAGGTTGCGATAAGGGTAGCTATTGTTATGGCGCAAGGCCACAGCCATAGGCAGTTGGCCCGATGCGAGAGTGTCGACCTCAAAGGTGAGCACGCTGTCAAAAGCCCATCCTTGAGGGTCGAGAGTGGCGAATGCGCTGTATTCGTCGCGATGATTGCAGGCCAAGAGGGCTGCTGAGACGACGATGACCAGGAGTTTACTCAGCGCTGTCCTTGTCATTGTCGTTAGCCTTGTCGTTGGCCTTGTCGTTGACGTTACCGTTGGCCTTGTTGTTGGCCTTGTCGTTGGCGTTGCCTTTTGGAGGCCTACGTTTCTGGTTGCGCTGGTTGTCACCCTTGGCACGGTCGGGACGTTGAGACTCTCCCTTGGGTTTCTCTTGTCGTTGTGCTGGCGCCTCACCCTTAGCCTGGTCAGAAGCTCCGTTTTTACGCCCTTTGTTGCGCTTCTTCTTTTTCTTGTCAAAGCGTGTGAGGCCGTCCTCGTCGAGGATGTCGTTGAATCGGTCGCGAGCCGAGGGCTTTTCGTTGCCGTCGGGGAGGAGCGTCAGTGGTTTCTCTCCGCGTTTGTTCATCGCTATCACCTCAAAGGCTCGATCGGCATCGATAGTCACGAGGTTGACAGGCATCGACTTGTCGGTGGAGTAGGTAATCTCGCGCTTGAAGATGTCGTATTTGAAGTGGTAGTAGGTGGAGTCGGCGGTCTCAAGGCGTGTCTCCTTGGGGGGAAGGCGCTTCATGCTTTCCACGTATGTGTCTACCTCAAAGTTGAGACAACACTTCAGCTTGGCACACTGCCCGGCGAGTTTCTGAGGATTGAGTGAGATGTCCTGAAAGCGCGCGGCAGCCGTGCCCACGGATACAAAGTTGGTCATCCAGCTGGCGCAGCACAGCGGACGTCCGCAGGGCCCTATACCCCCTATGCGTCCTGCTTCTTGGCGAGCGCCAATCTGCTTCATCTCTATCCTCACCTTGAAGGTCTCGGCCAGCACCTTGATGAGCTGGCGGAAGTCGACACGCTCGTCGGCGATGTAGTAGAAGATAGCTTTATTGCCATCGCCTTGATACTCCACATCGCCAATCTTCATGTTGAGCTGTAGGCTCTCGGCTATCTTGCGTGCGCGTATCATGGTGTCGTTTTCCTTGGCTTTGGCCTCTTCATACTTGTCGATATCGGCCGGGCGCGCCTTGCGAAACACCTTGCGAATCTCGGCGTTGGGGCGCAGGTTGGCTTTACGCATCTGGCGCGCCACGAGCTGACCCACCATCGTCACCTGACCGATGTCGTGGCCGGGAGAAGCCTCTACGGCTACCAGGTCGCCGATGGCCAGCGGCAGATTGTTGGCGTTGAGATAAAAGCCTTTGCGAGTGTTCTTAAACTGCACCTCCACCATATTGAAGTCGGCCATCCCACCAGGGACGTCCTGAAGCCAATTGTAGCAGTGGAGCTTACCTCGAAGATTGGGCTTGTGACACTTCTGGCATCCTCTCGCCCCGCTCCCAGGACAAGCCTCGCAGCGGCAGTCGGTCCCTGCTGCCGGCGCTGCCTGTGGCGTTGGGGCTGCGTCGGCTGGAGCTGCAGATTCTTGAGGCTTGGGATGGCTCTCTTCGGCGTTATGGATAAAGTGGGCCATGGCTTATTTGGCAAAGCTTACGGAGCGTGTCTCGCGTATGACGGTGATTTTCACCTGTCCGGGATAGGTCATCTCGTCTTGTATGCGCTTGGCTATTTCAGCCGAGAGTTTTTCGGTCTCTACGTCGTCGATCTTGTCGGCTCCTACTATCACGCGCAGCTCGCGGCCGGCTTGTATGGCGTAGGTCTTGATGACGCCGGGATACGACAGCGCCAGCTGCTCAAGGTCGTTGAGACGCTTGATGTAGGCTTCCACTATCTCGCGGCGAGCACCGGGACGTGCTCCCGAGATGGCGTCACACACCTGTACGATGGGAGCCAAGAGCGACGTCTGCTCCACCTCGTCGTGGTGGGCGCCGATGGCGTTGCATATCTCGGGCTTCTCTTTGTATTTCTCGGCCAGCTTCATGCCCAGCAGAGCGTGGGGCAGTTCGGGCTCTTCGTCGGGCACCTTGCCGATGTCGTGGAGCAGGCCTGCGCGGCGCGCCTTCTTGGGGTTGAGGCCCAGCTCCGAGGCCATCACCGCACATAGGTTGGCTGTCTCGCGCGAGTGTTGGAGCAGGTTTTGCCCGTAGCTCGAGCGATACTTCATCTTGCCCACGAGGCGTATGAGGTCGGGGTGAAGGCCGTGGATACCGAGGTAGATGGCCGTGCGTTTGCCAGTCTCGATAATCTCCTCCTCTATCTGCTTGGTCACCTTGGCCACCACCTCCTCGATGCGTGCGGGGTGGATACGTCCGTCGGCCACCAGCTGATGGAGGGCCAAGCGCGCTATCTCGCGGCGCACTGGATCAAATCCTGAGAGGACGATGGCCTCAGGGGTGTCGTCGACAATGATTTCAATGCCTGTGGCAGCTTCGAGAGCGCGGATGTTGCGACCCTCGCGACCTATGATACGTCCCTTAATCTCGTCGCTATCAATCTGAAACACAGTGACCGAGTTTTCGATGGCAGTCTCGGTGGCCACGCGTTGTATCGACTGCACCACGATGCGCTTTGCCTCTTTGTTGGCCGTCATCTTGGCTTCGTCCATGATGTCGTTGATATAGCTTGCGGCGGCTGTCTTGGCTTCGTCTTTAAGGGATTCGATGAGCTTTTCCTTGGCTTCTTCGGAAGAGAGGCCCGAGATGTGTTCCAGTTCGTCCTGAGCCTTGCGGCGCAGGGCCTCCACTTCGGCCTTGCGGCCTTCGAGGGCTTGCAGTTGGTCGTCGAGCTTGGCGCGCGTCTGCTCGTTGTCGTTGCGTGCGCGCTGGTTTTCGCTCTGCTGCTGGTTGAGCTGCAGCTCGCGTTGTTTAAGTTTTGATTCTATCGACTGCACTTTCGACATGCGTTGCTGCGCGGCTTTCTCAGCATCGGCTTTGATGCGTAGTTCTTCTTCGCGAGCTTCGAGTATCTTGTTTTTCTTTAGTACCTCGCCTTCTTGGCGCGCTTCAAGGATGATGATTTTGGCTTTGCTACGAGCCATGCGGCGCTGGACGATGATAGAGCCCACGGCCCCCAGGATGAGGGCTGCAACGGCTATGAGTATCCAGATAGCTACTGTCATTATTTGTAATTTAATGGTTAACTGATAGTTATAAATAAAAAAGCTGCACTTCCATAAGGGGGTGTATGGCCTATCTCTGTCCATCCTTGAACCGGGGCTCAAGGAGGTGGAGGGGCGCAGTCCCTTAGGGGGTGCAGGGGGATGTCGATGATTCTCACAAAAGCGCGCCGCTGCGTAGCAGGGCGTCAAGATTACTCTCAAAGTCGGCGAGGGCTTTCTCAGTGTCGGCGGCTGTCTGGCGTTGCTTATAGTAGGCCTTGGCATACATCAGCGTCACCAGCGCCAACGCTTCGAGCGGCTGAGGGCGACTACGTCGCATCTCTTCCCACGCGTGGTTTATGTCTTTGGCCGCCAATCGGAGCGTCTCTTCTTCTTCGGGGTCGATCTGGAGAGCGATCTTCTTGTCGGCTATACAAAGCGTAATATTTTGTTTATCTTTCATTGCATCATTCGCTGAGTTCGGAGATGCATTTGTCGATTTCCTGCACTAATTCGGAGAGTAGTGTCCGTGTCTTAGCCACATCGCTTCCCGTGGGAGCCAACACGTTGACCACTGTCAACCGTTCGATTTCCACCTTGAGGTGGCCTATCTCTTGGTCTTTCTTTGACAGGGTGGTCTTGAGCTCCTCTATCTTCTCAAGCGCTGCTTGATGCTCTTTCTGCAGCTGCAGATAGCGCTCTAAGAGCAGTTGGGCCTTGGTAGTGAGGCTCTCGAGGCGTTCTTGTAAGGGCGCGGCCATGTCTTCTCCAAATTTTTACAAAATTACTGTTTTTTTTCCATATGCTCTCAATTGGGCTCTATTTTTTCACCAAAAAATGATTAAATAGGTGTTTTGGGGCATATTTTTATAATATAGGGCTCAGGAGTCTCACTATCGACTCCATGGCCTTCTGGGGCAGCGGGCGACGGCGCCATTGAGCGGCTCTGACGCGGCGGCTGTCGCGTTGGTCCTCAAGAAACTGATGTCGCAGGCGCTGGTTGACCCCCGCTGAGTAGATCATCATGTTGCACTCAAAGTTGTGTTCAAACGAGCGAAAGTCGATGTTGGTCGACCCTACGGAGCTAAACTCATCGTCGATCACAACCACCTTGGAGTGGAGCATTCCCTTCTCGTAGAGATAGATTTTGATGCCCGCGCGCAGACACTCATAGATGTAGCTGTTGCTGGCGTGGGTAAGGATTTTGGAGTCGCTGTGTAGGGGTATCATTACCCTGACGTCGACCCTCGACAGCGCGGCGGCTTGGAGGGCACGCAGCATGCTCTCGGTGGGGAGGAAGTAGGGGGTCTGTATATATATGCGTTTCTTGGCGTGGCCTATGGCCTTGAGCAGCACGAAGGCCACATTGGTCCATTCGCTCGTGGGGCCGCTGGTGATGAGTTGCATGCCAGCGGCGCGCAGGGAGAGCGAGGAGGGGGCCGATGATGGCTCGGTGACCAGCGGTTGGCCCATGAAGTTCCAGTCGACGGCAAAGGAGAATAGCAGCGAGTTGATGGCGGGGCCGGTGATGCGCAGATGAGTGTCGCGCCAGTAGCCAAACTTCCCCCCGTCTATGTATCGGTCGGCGATGTTCATGCCTCCGATGTAGCCCACGCGTCCGTCTATCACGCATAGCTTGCGGTGGTTGCGCCAGTTGATGCGTGTGGCAAAGGGCGGAAACGCCACTCTGAAGAAGGGATGAGCCTCAATGCCAGCCTCCTTCATGGCGCGGAAGAAGCGCTTCTTGACGTGGATTGAGCCTATGTGGTCGTAGATCACCCTTACCTTGACGCCGGCTTTGGCCCTCTCGATGAGGATATCCTTCACGCGGTTGCCTATCGTGTCGTCCTCTATTATATAATATTGGAGGTGTATGTAGCTCTGGGCTTCTTGAAGGTCGCGACATAGGGAGTCAAACTTCTCCTTGCCCTCGAAGAATATCTCCACCTCGTTGCCAGCAAAGAAACGCGAGCCGGTGAGCGAGCGCCCGAGCATGAGTTGTAGCCGCGCTTCGTCGCTGAAGTTGTCGATAGGTGGCTCTACGAGGTGGGATGTGTCTACGCTGTTGCGCAGGCGTCGGCGCTTGCGTCGCGATATCATGTGGGTGTTCTTGATGCTGCGCCCAAAGAAGATGTAGAGAATTATGCCACCCACAGGCAGCAGCAGCAACACCGTGACCCATGCCAACGACTTCAAGGGATTGCGATTCTCGGACAGTATAATCCCTATGATGCTAAGTATCGTGATAATGTAACCGATAATCAGCACCCAGTAAAGCCAGTCGTAGATGTGAAGAGAAGCTAGCATGGAGGTTATTATTCAAGCCACTAAATTAGTCATTTTTTCTATGCGCGGCGACATTTTTCTCTATATTTTTTCACATTTGTTTTGCGATATTAGGTGTAGAATGGCTAACTTTGCCTGCTGTATGGCCCAGATTTCTGTAATAGTACCCTTTCACAATGTGGAGCACACCGTGGAGCGCACCCTTCGCTCCATGGCAGCCCAGACTATGACCGACTTTGAGCTGGTGCTCGTCAACGATGGCTCCACCGACCGCTCGCTGGAGGTAGTAAAGGCCTTTCTGGAGCTGACGCCATCGCTGGCGCGTCGCTCCATCATCGTGTCCTACCCCTATCGTCAGGGATTGGCGCGGGCCAATGACCAAGGCCTTCATCATGCCACTGGCGAGTATCTGGCGCGCTGCGACGCCGACGACGAGATGCCCCCTGATGCTCTAAGGAGGATGTTGGAGGCCACGGATGGTGGGCGTGTGGATGTAGTGTGGGGGGCTTATACGGTGGTGAAGTCGTGTGGGCGGGAACACACTCATCAGCCTCCCTTCGGTGTGAAAACCCTGGAGGAGATGCCCATCGACACTCTCCACTTCGCGCTATGGAACAAGCTCATCCGCCGGCGCCTACTCGTCGACAATGAGATATGGCCTTTCCCCGACATCAATTGCTGGGAGGATGTGGCCATCGTGGCCAGGCTTTTTGCTCTCCATCCCACGGTGGCGTGGGTCAAGGAACCATGCTATATCTACTATGACCTTGGCGCAGGCTCGTCGCTCTCCAACGGTCGCCAAGAGATGCGTCTGCGCGATCATCTGAAGTGTGCGTTGGCTCTTGAGGACTGGTTTGTGACCCACCACCTTGCCGACGCCAATGAGCAGTTTTTGCTCTATCTCAAGTTTGTGGCCAAGGTGAAATACCTTCGAGGCCCAGGCAAGGATGTAGAGAAGTGGCACGCCACCTTCCCCGAGGCCAACAATCGCATTCTCTCCTACAAGCATATCCCTTTGGGGCTGCGTCTGGCCTTCTGGACAGTAAAAAAGCTACCCACGCGCCTTACGCAGTGGGTAGCCGATAGGTTTGACCGTTTTTATCCTTCTACTGAGCGAGAATAGCTTCCACCTCTGCCACCAGCTCTTCGCTCTGCTGGTCGCGGCTCACGATGGTGCCATCGGGGCTGATGAGCATGATGCATGGTATGCCCGAGATGCCATAGAGGTCGGTGGGAATAGTACCGGCGTTGAGGATTACTGGCCAGGTGATGCCGAGGTCGTCGATGGCCTTGAGAGTGTTTTGAGGTTCGTCCCATACAGCCACGCCGAGCACATTGAGCTTGTCGGCATGAGCCTGTGCCAGCTGCTTGATATAGGGAATCTCCTTGCGGCAGGGGCCACACCAGCTTGCCCAGTAGTCGACGAGTAGATACTTGCCGTCCTGACCCACAAAGTCGCTCAGGCGCTGTGAAGTGCCATCGGCGCCAGCTATCTCAAAGTCCTTATACTTGGAGCCCACTCCCGTCTCGGCCTTTTTCACCTTGGCCTCGCGCAAGGTGGCCAGTTTCTGCGACTGCTCAAACTGTGGGAACTGCTTCATCGTGGCGTCGAGTTCGTCGAGGTCCATGTCGTAGGCTTTCTGCAGGAGGAAGTAGTAGCCAAGGGTGTTGTTGGCGTTGTCGGAGAGGGCCTTCTCGCTTATTTGTTCATATTGAGCCATCAGCTCGGCTTGCTGAGCGCTGTCCGTAGGCTCCAGGCTGCGTATCTTCTTTGCGAGGTCGGAAACCTGAGCGTTGTAGGAGGCCAGATAGTCGTTGAGGGGACTACCCTTGGCCTCGTTTTTGTTGATGACGATGTCGCCCTCTTCGAGCACCACCATGCCCTTGCGAGCGCCATCCACATATATGCGTGCCAAGATGGGATACTCCACCGAGCCCTCCCATACGGCTTGCGCGCCGCTTACCTGGGTGGAGTCGATGTTTTCTCCGGTGTCAAAGTTGGTGAGGTAGGCCATCAGGCCGTTGTCGTCGTCCGTCAGGGGGAGAGTGACGTGATAGGAGGTTGAGGGGCGTGAGGCGTTGCTGCATGCCACCATGCAAATACCCACGAGGGGGAGCGTCAATAGGTGTCTTAACTTCATTGTATGAATGGTTTATATTTTTCTGACTGCAAAATTAGTGATTCTCTCCACATTTAAAGTGATTTGGTGCATAATTTGTGAATTTTCTCTCCCAGAAAGCCGTAAAAATAAGAGATGCCATTTTCCCATTTCCACGAAAGTAGCTACTTTTGCGGAGTTAATCTTACTTATACCTTAACAATCATTCATGACATTACAACTTATTAAGCGGTGTAGGACGCTAAGGCTGTCCTCCGCTCTGCTTGCCTTTCTCTTCTTGTTGGGATGGCCCTCGACAGCGACGAGGGCGCAAGAAGCTCTTACCGACTGGGACCCCTCAGTCTCAGTGGCTATGGACACGCGCCTGGAGTGGCAGTGGGAGCATCCCCACGACGAAGGCAACACGTCGGGCTTCCATGGGCGCTATCTTAACCTCATGGTCAATGGGCAGCTCAACAGTCAGTTCTCGTTTAGCTGGCGCCAGAGGCTCAACAAGTTTCACGACGCCGAGGACGATGTGTTTAATGCCACCGACTGGATCTATCTTGATTGGCACCCCACGGCCAATTTCTCGTTGGCGGGCGGTAAGCAGGTGGTGTTGATAGGGGGTTATGAATACGACCGTGCGCCTATCGACATCTATTATGCCTCCCTCTTCTGGAACAACATCGCATGCTATCAGATGGGAGCATCGGCATCGCTGACCACCGACAACCGCCAGCATACGGTGACCTTCCAGGTGTGCAACTCCCCTTACCGTATGGACAATGAAGACTGGTATGCCTTCAATCTCTATTGGAGCGGCAAGATGCGCCACTACTCTACGCTCTGGTCGGTCAACATGATGAAGTATGACTCGAAGCATTACGCCAACTTTATCGCGCTGGGCAACCGTCTCGACTATGGCCCCTTCTACTGCGAGCTCGACCTGATGAATCGCTACAGCCTCCATCAGCGCTTCTTCTTTGAGGACTATTCGGTGATAGGCAAGGTGGCTTATCTCATCGACAACAAGGTGAGACTCTTTGCCAAGGGAGGTTACGAGCATTATCGACTGGAACTCGGCAACCGCCAGCTTATCGAGAAGCCTTTCTATGGGGGCGGTCTTGAAGTGTTCCCCATCAAGGGTCGCGAAAACATCCGTCTCCACGCCGTGGCCGACGTCAACCATGGAGCCCTTGGCGAACGCAATTTTGAAATAATCCTCGGCGTGAAATGGCGCGTCGACCTCTTTAAATATACCGCTGCTCGGTAAAAAAACTTCAACAACTCCAAATAACTATACCCCCAATGATACTTCCTCATATACTACAGGCACATGTCAGGAGCCGCATAATCGGCTACCGACAGACGTGGGAAGCAGTAATCTTCTTGGTGATATTCATTGGCTCCTTTGGCTATCTGGCCCATGTGATGGGCATGGCCAATATGATGAACACGCTGATGAATACGGCCTACGACCTTCTTATCTCCACGGTGTTTTTCTTGATGGGCATCACGGTGTTGATGGGCGCTTTGTCCAAGCTGTTGGTAGAGTTTGGCGTCGTCTCCATCCTCGAGAAGATGCTGCGCCCGTTGATGCGTCCGCTCTTCAATCTCCCAGGCGTGGCAGCGCTGGGCGCTGTGGTGACCTTCCTTAGCGACAACCCGGCCATCATCTCGCTGTCGCAGAACGGTAAGTTTGCTCGCTACTTCAAGACCTACCAGTTTGTGTCGCTCACCAACTTTGGCACAGCCTTCGGTATGGGTCTCGTCGTGGTAGTGTTTATGATGGCCCAGGGCTATACGGCGGCTCCGCTTATCGGCGTGTTTGGTGCTTGCGTAGGGTGTCTTACATCGACGCGCCTCATGCAGCGCTTCACGCTAAAGGCCCATCCAGAGTATGACGCCTACGTGGTGCAATACACCACCACCGACGCTCCCACCATCGACGAGCAGGCCCATGGCGATGAGGATGCCCAGCAGAAGTTGGTGCAGAAGCCGGGCGTGTTTATGCGTACCCTCGACGCCATGCTCGATGGTGGCAAGATAGGTGTCAACCTTGGCATGGCCATCATCCCTGGCGTACTTATCATATCCACTGTGGTGATGATCCTCACCTTTACTACTGCCGACGGTGAATACTCCGGCGCAGCCTATCAGGGCGTGGGCCTTCTGCCCCGCTTGGCCGATAAGGTGGACTTCATCTTCAAGTGGCTCTTCGGATTCCAAAACTCTCAGATACTGGCCTTCCCCATGACGGCTCTCGGAGCAGTGGGTGCCGCGCTGGGTCTTGTGCCGTCGTTTCAGGCGCAAGGTCTGCTCGATGCCAATGCGGTGGCTGTCTGCACGGCGATAGGCATGTGTTGGTCGGGCTTCCTGTCCACCCACGCTGCCATGCTCGACTCCATGGGTTTCCGCCATCTCATCTCCAAGGCCATCTCGGCTCACGCCATCGCTGGTTTTGTGGCTGGCATAGCCGCCCACTGGGCCTTCGTGCTGTATGAGTATCTGCAGGGAGTCTTCTAAACTTGCGGCCTTAAATCAATTTTTCATTCCTGTAGGGGGACTGTGTCAGGCGAGACGCAGTCCCCACTTTTTTCCCAACCCCATAGTGTTGTTCCAGTTAGCTTCGAAGGTCACCCCACCTCGCTCAACCCCGTTGGGGTAGAAAGTTACCTTCGGCTCTTTTAGATTTTGTCTCTTAACCCTTGCATCGTTGACGAATGATTAGTATATTTGCAAAAACTAACCCTTCACCCTTCGACCATCATGTGCACCGAGAGAGAAAAAGAGTATGTTACTAAATTGAAGAGCCGTCTGGCCTATCAGATGAGCCTCAAGCGCATGCGCGACAACTACAACGTGGTCAACTATGCTCTTGAGAAAGGCCTCGAGGAAGGCATGGAGAAGGGCATGGAACAAGGTCGCGAAGAAAAGACGCTTGAAATAGTCAAGAAAATGAAAGCGCAGGGTTTTACGACCCAACAAATTGCCGCCATTACAGGCCTTTCGCTTGACGAAATATCCCTCTTGTGAGTGTGCATAGATACGTGCACTCCCCACCATCAGTAATCATTTAGACTTCTTACGGAGGCCCCTCCGAATGCTCCTATGACGTGGGGCCGCGTAGCCGACCGCCCCTCAGAAATATGATGCTCTTCCTCGCTGCAGCCATGTAGTGCGGTTGCCTCAACCGCCCATGTTAAGCGGCTGCCTCAGCCGCCGTTGGCAGTCCTCCAGGATGGCTGGAGCCAGAGGGCTGGCTCGCAAAGAGCAGCGGAGGGCCGCTGCACTGCGAAAGCTACCGCAGCTGGGGAGCGTGGCTGCTGGCTCCTGCAAGTGGGAGGGTGCTGTAGGGAGAGAATTGATAGAGGGATTTGGCGGAGTGAAACCAATTGCGTATATTTGCGTTGAAAACTTAAAAAGACTCGTCGCGCTATGACAAAAGGAAAGAAGAGATACGTGTGGTTTGACTGGGCTGTGAAGCACATGCTTCGCAACAAGGCCAACTTTGGCATCCTGGAGGGCTTCATAGAGGCCATCACCGGGGAGAAGATGCACATCACGAGCCTTGACGAGAGCGAAGGCAACCAAGAGCGCCAGAGCGAGAAATTTAACCGCGTGGACGTGAAGGCCATCAACGACCGTGGGGAGAAGGTGGTCATCGAGGTTCAGACCATTCGCGAGATGGATTTCATCGAGAGAATGCTCTTCGGGGCAGCCTCCTCGGTGAAGGAGCAGGTTGACCTCGGCCACCCTTACGACGACATCCACAAGGTGTATACCATCTCGGTGATCTACTTCGGGCTGGGCGACGGCAGCGACTACCTCTACCGTGGTCAGGCCTTACTCCGCGGGGTGCACACCGACGAGCCGCTAACAATCAGCCGCAAAAAGGAGAACGTACTGATACAGCGGCGTTCGGAGGACATCTTTCCTGTGTATTATCTGGTGAGGGTAGGCAAGTTTGACTACAAGGAGATGGCCAAGGCTCCCCTTGAGCAGTGGATGAACTATCTCAAGACCGGGGAGATAAGCGAGCACGACGACGCCCCCGGCTTGCCAGAGGCACGCCAGAAGCTCATGTATGAGGCGATGTCGGCTCCTGAGCAGCGTCATTACTGGGACTACCTTCAGAATGTGCGCATCGAGCAGGAAGCCATCACCGACACCCGCGAGGAAGGTATAGCTCAGGGTATAGCGCAAGGTATAGCTCAGGGTATAGCGCAAGGTATAGCTCAGGGGAGGGCTCAGCGGGATGTGGAAGTGGTAAGAGGCATGAGGGCAGAGGGCCTAAAAGACGAGCTCATAGCTCGCATATTGCAGCTCCCGCTTGAAGACGTTGAAAACATCCCCCGCTAAGGCAGCCATGTAGTGCGGTTGCCTCAACCGCCCATGTTAAGCGGCTGCCTCAGCCGCCGTTGGCAGTCCTCCAGGATGGCTGGAGCCAGAGGGCTGGCTCGCAAAGAGCAGCGGAGGGCCGCTGCACTGCAAAAGCTGCCGCATAGAAAGATTAAATCAGAATCTTAGCATATCAAAATACATTATTCTGGTAGAGACCTCCTCGTTAGAGGATATCATTTCAACAAAACCATTCTAATTTTCTCCATTCTGCTTTTGTGACATCAGTCTTAGAAATTTTATCATTAAGCAGACTAAAATAGCCTATCACCTCATCTTCAGATAAAATAAGATAAGTAAAGGCAATACGCTTTTCTTGATAAGCTAAAGCCTCCTCCTTTAAAAACTCGTTGAGATCCGTATCCCCGCAATCAAAGTTGCCCAAATTAATATCTTGGTTTAAGCGCTTTACAACAGTGTACATTCTTTTAAAGTTGGAAGGTTAGATTCCATTTTTTGTTTCCTTCCTCAACTTGTTGGTGAAGGTCCTCGGAATTCTTCTTACGCTCCTCTGGGGTAAGGTGTTCCACCTGCTTCATGTTTTCAGTGAAGCGGCGTGCATCTTCTCCGTAGAGGGTTGGTGTTTCTGCAATAGGTCGTGCCATAGAAGTATATTTAAAATATAAACATCAGATATAGTGCAAAGTTAGATATTATCTCTCGAAAAAGCAAATTTGGAAGGTTGCAACCGGCTGCGGCAGCTAAGTAATGCGGTTGCCTCAACCGCCCATGTTAAGCGGCTGCCTCAGCCGCCGTTGGCAAGCCTCCATGTTGGCTGGTGCCAGAGGGCTGGCTCGCAAAGAGCAGCGGAGGGCCGCTGCACTGCGAAAGCTACCGCAGAGAGGGGGATTGCTTCTTCTGGTTGTCAGCACCTCGCCTACTGGGGGTCGCGTAGCTGCCAGTTCCCTCCCAATGAGGCTATTCAGGCGTGACGATTTACTTTTTTGGTAATTGAGAAAAAAGGCTATCTTTGAGGCCTAAATAGAAAAAATAGAGCTATTGGAGACAACCCCCATGACACGAAAACAGTCTGTCTTACTCGCCTCGCACCACCTTTTCGGGGTATCTGTTCCCAGTACACCTCAATCTCGTCAAAGAGATTGTCACAATGCGACCTAGCGAGGTTTGGGTCAACGACATCACATATCGACTTCACGCATCTATTGGATGGTTGACCCCTGAGGGAGCACGCCACAGCGAAGAATCGTTGGAAAGAAAATGGAAACATTATCCCTGGCATCACAAAGATATATCAGAAGAAAACACTAACTTTGCAGGTATCCCCCTCCAGGGTCCACGAACCGTTACCGGTGTAAACCACACATCGGACGTAACGACTCGAAAGTCAACTATGAATAGTGTTATCGTGAATTTAACCCAATATTAACAAATTCAGAGTCAACTTTTTCAGGACACCTCAACACAAACAACAAAACCACAAACAATCATGAACACAAAAGAAAAAATCTCGCACATTATTGACAACTTCGATTTCGGACCCGTGTGCGAACACATGAAAAAAACCGACTGGAAATGGTACACCCAAGACGGGGAACTGAAGACTCCAACCTTCGAACAACTGGTAACGGTGGCACAATCCCTCCTAGCCCAAGCAGCCCGCAACATCGAAACAGACCCCGCGAGGCCGATTGCCAGGGTCTGCTCGGGAGGTTTCGCAGCCATCGCATGGCGCGAGGATGGAGAGACGTGGTTGAGGCTCTCGTTCGAGATAGCCCACAGCTAAGCACACCGCAAGACGAAACAGCACCTCCAACCACCCAACAAACAACAACCCCAATCATGACAGACCAAGAACTAGCGGACAAGATCCGCCCAGCGATAGAGGAGTTCCACTCCGGCAACTCGGAGATCCGTTCCGTCATGCTGGTGGTCAAGGACAAGGAGTGTTGGCGTTCGACATCGGCAAGAAATACAAGAAGATTCGCGTCAGCCACCTGATTTAGGCTTTCCACGCGGTTTCCACAGACGTCCGTGGAAATTCCACGGACGTCCGTGGAATTCCGTGGAAAGCCTATTACTTGCCTTTATTTCAGAAGATTAAGGTCTTTCAGCCTCTTTATTTGAGAATAGACAAAAGATTTGCTTCATTTAAATTTCCACGGTGACTGCGGCAGCTATGTAGTGCGGCTGCCTCAGCCGCCGCATTTTTTTGAAATATAGTTGAAAAATATTATCTTTGTGCCATATAATTTCACCTCAACGAGAAAGGAAATGTATTTCACAGAGTTTTTTGACAGAGAGAAGGTCACAGAAAGGCTCAAAAAGGCCCTTCGGCGAGAAGATGAGCAGTTTATAGTGATTTATGGCAGGCGTCGCATTGGCAAATCCCAACTCATAAAACGCGTCCTCGATTTCGACCGAGGCGATGTGTATTTCCTTAGTGATCAGACCAACGAGACCAATCAACGAGCCTTGTTGGCAGTCTCGATGGCCCAGACAATCCCAGGTTTTGATCAAGTGACTTATCCTTCTTGGGAATCTATATTCCAGGCGTTTAATCGCCAGATTGACCGTCGAGTCACATTATGTCTGGATGAGTTTCCCTACATGGTAAAAAGTTTTCCAGCACTCACATCCATAATTCAGAAGCTCCTTAATGGGAAGGACCTTAAATTTGATTTGATTATTTGCGGCTCGTCGCAGCAATTAATGCAGGGGTATGTCCTTGACCGCACAGAGCCCCTCTATGGTCTTTCAAATGAGATTATAAGACTGGCTCCTTTGCCTGCTTCTTATATTCTCGATGCTTTGCAATGTGAAGCCCGACAAGGGGTGGAGGAGTTTGCGATTTGGGGCGGAGTGCCTCGTTACTGGGAACTCCGTATGGACTATGACTCGCTCGATGAGGCCATAGACAATCTAATCTTAGATCCCAATGGCATCCTGGCAGAGGAACCTCAGCGTCTCTTGTACGAGGATATGAGGCAGATAGTGCAGGCTGCAACATTATTATCTATAATAGGAAATGGCGTGAACCGTCTTTCTGAGATAGCCAGCCGTGCTGGAAAGGCTGCCACAGCCATTACCGAACCATTGAGTAGGCTTATCGAACTTGACCTGGTGCGTCGCGATCTTCCATTTGGCGAATTGGAGAAGAACAGCAAAAAGGGACTTTATAAGATTAAGGATCCTCTTACGCATTTCTATTTCCGGTTTGTGGCACCGTATCGTTCGCTTTTGCAAATGGGCCATAGCCAAGGCGTAAAGCAAATCATAGCCAGCAAACGCAACGAATATGTGGCTGAATGTTGGGAACTCCTGTGTCAGGAATACGTAAGTGGGAAAATGATTAATGGCATTGCTTACGGGAAGGCCTCCAACTGGAGAGGACGCGATCTGAAAGGCTTACCCGTAGAGCTTGATGTGGTGGCTCAATCGCTTGATCATAAACGTATTCTGATAGGCGAATGCAAATGGACCAAGGCTCAGAATGCAGATTTCCTGAAGCGCGACTTGCTTGAACGCACTCGTCATCTTCCATTCGTGAAGGACAATACGACCATAGAGTATGTCCTTTTCCTCAAAGAACCACCAACGGAATCAACCGATATCCCAATCTATCTTCCTCAAGACATCCTTTCCCATCGATAAAATTATAGGGCAGGAATATAATCTTGCTTCACTATAATTATCGCTCTACCGCTGCGGCAGCCATGTAGTGCGGTTGCCTCAACCGCCCATGTTAAGCGGCTGCCTCAGCCGCTGTTGACAGGCCTCCATGATGGCTGGAGCCAGAGGACTGGCTCGCAAAGAGCAGCGGCGGGCCGCTGCACTGCGAAAGCTGCCCAGGCGTGACGATTTACTTTTTTTGGTAATTGAGGAAAATAGGCTATCTTTGAGGCTTAGATGGAAAAATAGAACTATTGGAGACAACCCCATGACACAAAAAACAGCCATCCGAAGATTTCTGGTTTCAATGATAGCGATATGCCTTACCCCCATTATTGTCGGCGCCCAAAAGGCATCGGCGCAACTGCCTGTAGCGGCTACATCGTCGCGCGAGGCGTTCCATGAGTATTTGCTATCGCGGGCCGATAGCATAAGCCGTGAGACTGTGGAATATTATCTCAAAGATTTTCTTGTGAGGTATATGACCGACTGGAAGCCTAAATACTACATGGAGAAGTTTAACCGCGACCAACAGGCTATGAACGAGTACTTCCAAGAGGCTTTTGTCAATAGTGAGCGACGCGATGAGCTGTTGGTATGGATATACACCATTAGCAACGACCATAGGTACAGCTATGAGAATTGGATCAAGGAATCCTGTGATGATCTTTGCTTTAACGACGTAGAAATGGTGGCGCGTTTTGGCTATCCTCTGGCGTTGAGGATAATAGAATATAGCAAGATGCGTGCCTTTGAGGTTGCTGACCCTCAGAAATATGAGGCTCTTAGCATTGCGATGCCACGAGTGGAAGGCAATGTGGCTTCTCTTCTTGACTTGTTTCAAACTTGTGCACAGGACACCACAAAAATTCTTATCCCGCTGTTTTTGAACGACCACGGAGAGCTGAACTTGGATAAGGCTTATGACGACAGCATTAAGAAGATTGTGAAGCGGCTTGACCTCAGGCTGGATGGCCCTATGAAGCGTCGCAATCCCTATGACGCTTCTTCATCGTCAATAAGCGGAGAGATAACTTTAGAAATCAATGTCATTGCTGTCCCATCTAAGCAGGAAAAGCAGCATGTGAAGTGGGATAAGAAGGCCGACCGATGGATGTATTACATTTATCGCGATGGGGTCTCTATCAAGGAAAGACACACCTATTATGACAGCGACGACTGGGTAAATGAAGCTTTGCTTCCCATGGAGATAGACAAAAAGAAGCCTTACACGCTTTATTATCATGATACTACCTTAACGATAGACTGCACCGTTACGGTCCGCTACGGTGAAGACGAGCGTCTCAACCGCATCAACCGAGTGAAAGTAGGCACTGCCTCCACCATCCTGCCAGCCGCTGCCATTGATAGTGTCACCCCCGGCTATTATTGACCCTCTTTCCTCGCTGCAGCTATGTAGTGGGGTTGCCTCAACCGCCCATGTTAAGCGGCTGCCTCAGCCGCCGTTGGCAGGCCTCCATGATGGCTGGAGCCAGAGGACTGGCTCGCAAAGAGCAGCGGAGGGCCGCTGCACTGCGAAAACTACCGCAGCTGGGGGGACTGCATGGCTGCTGGCTCCTGCAAGTGTGGCTATGCAGGCAGGGTTGAGGGAAGATTTTTTCGGTTAGGATGTTGCGGGAGTGGGGGATTTGGTTTATCTTTGCCATTACAAATCGAATTTCATATGAATGATAAATCTACATATTGGGTAGAAATTGCCGACTATGACTTGGCAACAGCTCGTGCCTTATTAAGCACAGGCCGCTATTTATATGTAGGGTTTATGTGTCATCAAACCATTGAAAAAATTCTAAAAGCTTATTGGAGTAAGGTGCTTGAAGAACCTCCTTTAAAGATACATCATCTTTCACGGTTGGCGGCAAAATCTGGATTAGTGGATCTCCTGTCGGAAGAACAACTAGTATTGATAGACCTTCTTGAACCTCTGAATATAGAGGCACGTTATCCATCATATAAGGAACAATTATCAAAAACCCTTACTAAAGATTATTGCCAAGAACTAATTGAGAGGACCAACGAACTTTACTTATGGATAAAAGAGAAGCTATAAGATTAGCCAAGCAATATAAAGATTTGGTGGCCGAACATCTGCCACTCAAGGCCTTATACCTTTTTGGTTCATATAGTAAGGGTGGATATACGGAGGAGAGCGATATAGACATAGCAGTAGTAGTGGAGAGGCGCAGTGATAATTATTTTGAGGATACTCCAATCCTCTGGCGCATAGGGCGCAGAGTCAGTTATCTTATCGAACCGGTATTACTGACAGAGGATGATGATTCTCCTCTCTCACAAGAAATTCTAAGATCAGGAATCCTAATTTTGTAAAATCAAGGCTGCGGTAGCTATGTAGTGCGGTTGCCTCAACCGCCCATGTTAAGCGGCTGCCTCAGCCGCCGTTGGCAGGCCTCCATGATGGCTGGAGCCAGAGGGCTGGCCCGCAAAGAGCAGCGGAGGGCCGCTGCACTGCGAAAGCTGCCGCAGCTGGGGGACCGCATGGCCGCTGGCCCCTCCGTAGGGAGCGGGGGGCGTCAGGGATTTTTGGTGAGGATGGCTGTGGCGCCGCCTGAGCGGGCGAGGGCCAGATGGAGCGTCGACGAGGCGTCGACCTGCTGCTCGGTGATGTCAACGGGGTAGGGGTTGGTCTCGCCATCGGCCAGCTCGCCGTCGGCAAAGATGCGAGCCGTGTAGGTGGCATCAGGGTCGAGGAAGTCGAGAGCAATGTCGGCCGTGTGGCAGTTCTTACCGCTCATCGAGCCCAGATACCAGTCGTCGCCATCGCGCACCTTGCGAGCCACCGTCACATACTCGCCAATCTCGGCCTCGGGCACCACGGTGCGCTCCCACGTGGTGGGGCAGCGCGTCAGGAACTCAAACTCTGGATGACCCTCATAATTCTCAATCATGTCGGCTGCCATCTGAAGCGGCGAGTAGAGAATAAGCGTCATGGCCAACTGCTTGGCTATCGTGGCATGGGGATGAGTGTTGGGCAGGAGTTTATTGTTGTAGTTGAAGATGCCAGGAGTGTAGTCCATAGGGCCAGCCAGTCCGCGAGTGAAGGGGAGCGTCACCACATGCTCGGGAGGATTGCCACCGTCGGGCGACCACGCCTCGTACTCGCATCCGCGCACACCTTCCTGCGTCATGAGGTTGGGGTAGGTGCGCTGCAAGCCGGTGGGCATCACTGGCTCGTGATTGTCGATCATTATCTGATTTTTGGCAGCCGTCTCAATGACGCGGCGATAGTGGCGCACGCCATACTGCGAGCCGTGGAGCTCCTTGCCGTCGAGCAGACGGTTGACGTAGCCAGTCTTGATGGAGTTGATACCCAGCGAATGATAGAGGGCGAAGGCCGAGTCCATCTGCTGCTCGTAGTTGGTGGCAGCGCCTCCGGTCTCGTTGTGGGCTATCAGGCGCACGCCCTTGGCGCGAGCATAGTCGGCGAGACCTGTGAGGTCGTAGTCGGGGTAAGGAGTGCAGAAGTCAAACTGGCTTCCATCCTTGGACCAGTCGCCATACCACGTCTTATTCCATCCCTCAACCAATACGCCACCAAAACCGTTTTGGGCAGCGAAGTCGATATAGCGCTTGGTGTTGGCTGTGGTGGCGCCATGCTTTGAACTATGCTCCATCTCCCAGGTGTAATCCTTCATGTGCATTCCCCACCAGATGCCGATATAGCGCTGAGGCTCTATCCACGACACATCCTCTATGGCGCATGGCTCGTTGAGATTGAGCATCAAGCGCGAGAGCATCAGGTCGGCTGCGCTCTCTCCGATGATGATGGTGCGCCACGGAGTGGTGAATGGAGCTGCAGTAAACACCTTCTCGCCCGTCGACCACGGAGTGAGATAGGTGGTCAAGCAGGTGGGGGCACCGTCGGCAGCATGGGTGAGATTCATCGAGGCATAGTCGGTGAGGGCAGCCTCGTGGATGGTGAGGTAAAGATGGTCGGTCATCTTCACCGTTATCGGGGAGCATACTGTGTCGAGGCGGCTGATGAGCGATGGGCGCCAGAGAGCTTCATAATACTCGTGATCCCATGGAATAGACCACACCTTGCCATCGTCGTGGAGACAAAACTGTGTCAGCTCGTCGGTGATGGTCAAGCTATCTACGCCCTCCTGGGTCGGCACTCGATAGCGCAGACCCACACCGTCGTCAAACACGCGCATCTCCACCTCGTAGGCCATGCCTGAGGCTTCGCGCAGGGCGATGATGGCGCCATTGTAGTGGTTGCTGACCACGCGGTCCTCGCCCCACGTTTGCTCCCACGTGTCGTTGGCCGCCGTGGGGGTGACGCTTTCTATCACGGCATCCTGGCCTATCGCCCCGTGGGTGAATGTGAGACCAAGGTAGGATGTGTCGACCACGGCAGTGTCGTGATGGCGCACAGTGTAGAAAGGGCGTCCTTGATGGGTGCCAAACGTAGCAGTGATGTTGCCGCTGGGAGAGGTCAAAGTTGAGGCTTCGGTCTTGGCGCAGCTGGTGACGCTGCTAACGATGGAGACGCACGCCAATGAGGCGGCTGCAAGAGTGATGATAGCTGGTAGGGTCTTCATGCTGATATGGGGAATAAGATCGAAGGCAAAATTACTCCCATATTAATATAAAGCCATACAATCAACCAGCGATATAATGAATTATCCCAATACTCAAAACTATAAAAAGCTAGATACCAACTTTTTATACTTAAGATAAAACGCTGAGAATATAATGGTGGATTAATGCGCTAATCTATGGAGCGTATTTCCAAAATCTTCCGTTCAAACTCCTCGTTGGGCACCAGTGAGCGATTTTTGGCTTTGGTCTTGTAGGTATTGACTGTGTTGACCGAGTAGTTGAGCAGCGTGGCAATGGTGGCCGAGTCGGTGATGCCCAGGCGTATCAGGGCAAAGATGCGCATCTCGGAGGTGAGTCGGCGCTCTGTGGGTTCGGCAGCCGTGGAAGAGGCAGCGCTGGAGGTATCGTCAGGAAAGAGACGGTTGTAGCTGGTGATAAACGAGGGAAACAGATGGAGGAAGATGCGGTCAAAGTCGCGCTGGATGGTCTCCTTGTCTTCTCGCAGGTCTTTCTTCTTGAGGGTCATCCTCAGGTCGTCGTATTGTTTAGCCGCCAACTTGCGGTCAACGAGCTTGTAGAGGCTTTCAATCTTCTCTATATAATGGGAACTGACGGAGAAGCCATAGCCAATATACTCATCCTTGATCTTGATGGATTCGCGCAGCTTGTCGTTGCTCTCTTGCAGCTCGGCGTTGCGCTGAGTGATTTCATGCTGGGCACTCGACAGCGCCTCAGCCTGCTGGGCTATCTCCTCGCGAGAGCGTCGGAGGCTCTTCATCTGGCGCAATATGTAGAAGATGGCCACCGATAGAGCTATCAGCAGCGCTCCTGCTATGATTATCAAGATTATCAAGAGATTGCGCTGAGAGAAGACGCTGTCGTAGCGTTTCTGCTCGATGAGGGGCAATACGTTGTTGATCTCCATCTTGCGATGGCGTGCGTTGTAGAAGTTGGCGTCGTCGAGCGCCAGATGGATTAGTCGCGAGGCCTCGTCGAGTTGGCCACATTCGTAGAGGTAGAGCGCCAAGTCGCGGCTGGCGGTCGTCTCATGCTTGGCGCTTTGGATGTCGTAGATGGCTGCTTGAGCCTTGTTGAAGGTGCGCCCGTCGCTGTTGCCTTGCATCGAGTAGAAGTCGGCGAGCATGGAGTAGAACATCGCTTTCTCCCCTTGGTCGATATCGGTGCGCTCTGCCAGCGCCTTGAAAAGCGCTATCTTGTCGTCGATCTTCAGATTGTCGATGGTCTTAAACGCTTGGGCATAAGCCACTTCGTAGCTGTCGGGATTCTTATAGGCAATCACGGAGTCGGCATAGGCATGGCTGCGGGCCACATACTCGTTCTCAAACCCCGCGTTGACATAGTTGGACATATCGCTATAGAGGCGGATGCAGAGAAAGTAGAAGTCGGCCTTGGTGTCGTTGTCCACCTGGCTCAAGTCGGTGTCCTCGATTACATCGTCGGCCTCTTTGAACAGGCCTCCCGAGATGTAGGCAAAAAGCAAGGCTCGGTTGGCCTCGGCCGTCAGAGTGGGCGAGGCAGCGCGGCGAGCTATCTCTTGGAGACGATAGGCGTAGGCCTTGGCAGAGTCGCTCTGATAGCTCTTATATTCGTCGAAGAGCTGATGGTTGAGGGCAAACGAGCGCTCCATATTGGCCTCTGGCACAATCTGTTTTAGCTGCTTGAGGCTGTCGATTCTCACCTCGCGTAGTGTATAGTAATAGTCGCGGCGCTCTATGGTGGCCATCAACTGGTGGAGTATGGAGTCTACATCCCATTGGGCATAGGCGCTAAGAGCCGTGAGCCAAAGCGATATGATAATGAATAGTTTTCTCATGATGTCCCTTTAAGTAAGTGCAAAAATAGCAATTATTTTTCAGACGCTCAAATGAAAACGGCTATTCTTCACCCCACAGCTGTGGCGCTGACCGAGGCGTGGGCTATTGAGATATTCTGGCTTTGGAGGGCGAGTAGCCCTCGGCCACGAGGATATAGAGGCCGCGAGGCAGCGTAAAGCGGCGTTGCTGAGTGCAAGCCACGCAGCGCCCTTCTACGTTGTAGACTCTGACGGGATGCTGCAATCCATCACCCACAATCACCTCGTGGCCTCGGATATTAAAGGGCAGAGGCTTGTCTTCGGGGGTCAGAGCGATGGAGCTTTCAACCTCTATGAAGGAGAATGCTGAGGGGATGGAGGTGAAGTCGGCGTTGCCGCAGTTGGTGGCAGCAAGGTCGCTATATCGGCCGTCGCCCTTAGTGGAGCGCACATAGTTGAATCCATAGCGGCCTGCGCCGTACACCTTGACGCGGTGCATCTCCAGCGAGGTGATGGAGCGCTGGTTGCACGTGAGCATCACTCCGTCGCACCGGGCATCGTAGATATCGATATCCTCCAGCCGCAGACCAGCGAGGTCGTAGTAGTAACCGCCTGTCAGATAAAGCGCTCCGTTGGCGTTGCCCCAGAAGTCGCCATTGGTGCCTGCCGTGCCGCTTGTGCATCCAGCTCGGTAGATTGATATGTCGGTCATAGAGCATCCTTCATCGCCATATCCCGAGCCTGAAAACTCGCCATTGGCGTGGGCACCAGCCTCCAAGGCATCCGAGATGAGGATATGGTGGGCATGATTGTCATTGCCGCCGTAGAAGGCCAATGAGGAGGCGCGCCAATTGTTTTCGGCTGTGCAATAGCTGAAGGTATTGTGGGCGCTCATCTTCGATGTGCTCGACGACCATATCGCCATGTCGTCGTCGCCGTTGTTGCGAAAAGAGCAGTGGCTGACAATGCTATTCTCCACACCGCTACAGAGATTTACACCGTCGGCATAGTTGTTGCGAAAGCGGCAGTAGGATATTTCCAGTCCGTCAGTGGCCGCGCCACTATAATCAGCAATCCAGGCTCCGCACTCAAAATGGTCGGCACGCACATCGCGGATACGCGACCCCGTGCCCCAGGAACCCATGAAGGCTTTGCCCACCTGATAGTTGGAGTTGTTATCGTAATAACGTTGGCGATTGACGGTGTTGAGCGTCATTCCCTCCACTCTTACCCCCGAGGCATTGGTCTCTATGCCGCGCTGGGAGTAGGTGGATCGATTCTCACTGGAGGCGCTGAAATATATAGACGTGTGCCACATGCCGGCGCCTATAAGGCTCGTATTGTCGTCGGAGATCTGAAGGCGCCGCGTGGTGGTGTATTCTCCAGCAGGAAGAAATATGGTGTAGCCTCCGTGGTGGTTGATAAAGCTCTGGAGGTCGCTGCCATCGCCTGAGTAGGTCACCTTGTTGTCGGCCTCGATGTCGTTGATGGTGAGCGGCGCGGCCACCTCCTCCAGCTCTACGAAGTCGATGGTAAAGGGCGTGTCAGTTGCGTCCGCCTTGGTCAGGGTAAGTGTCTGGCCCTCATTAATATCAGTGGGGAGCAGCACGTAGACCTCGTCGAAGCGCATACGCGCAAACTTGTCGGCGCTGGGTTCATTGTCGGGGTACTTTATCGATGCATGAGCCTTGGCGGAGTATTGCCACGCCCAATAGCTGGAGAGCGCCACCTGGTCAACCTCTTCATCGTCAACGCTAATCGAGAGTAAGCCCGTCAGCCCGTTGCCATCCTCGCTGTCGGGGAGAGAGAAGCGTATCGACAGGCCGCGTCCAGGAGCATCACACACCCAGCTGACCGATTGCCCTTGGGCCGAGAGCTCTACAGCGGTGGCGTTGGAGGCCTCTGCTTGGAGCGGTTCTTGGGTGTAGGGCGACGGTGGGAGTAGGAAGGTGCCGGTGGTGGAGCATAGCTCTGGCTCCGCCTCATAGCGTGTCCAGGGAGCATCGTAATATCCGCGTTGGTCTTGCGCCAAGGCAGGGGAGAGGAGGGTAAGGGATGGGATGAAGGCCGTGAGTAGACGATGGATGGTGGGATTCATGATTGGAGTGAGATTGATTGGGAGTTGGTGATGTAATCTGTGCAAAGATAGGAGTAACTCGTCAATTCAACGACTTTTCACTGTTTTTATAATGAAAATCACTGCTGTCCGGAGAAATTTTCCCTAACAAGGTTTAAATAATTAATAATTAAT
>JAJBVL010000037.1 GCA_020859845.1 Bacteroidales bacterium | reverse complement strand
TTGAGCGGTAAACGAGGCTCGAACTCGCGACCCTCAGCTTGGGAAGCTGATGCTCTACCAACTGAGCTACTACCGCAGATAGTAAAATGCCATGCCTCGAAAGGCATGGCACAAAGGTAGGCAGAATTTCCGAATCCGCCAAATCTTTACAGGCCTTTTTCGGGATAGAGAGCTTCCCACCACTCTGGCTCGCCCTTAAGATAACGGGCAAACCAAGCAAAAATGGTGTCCTGCCACTTCTGGCGTTGACTGTAATTCTTGATATGATGATCTTGATCCGTGACAGCCACGAAAGCCGTAGGACACCCCAGGAGTTTCAGCGCCGTAAACATCTGGATGCTTTCCCCTACAGGCACATTAGTGTCGGCATCGCCATGAAGGAAAAGTAGCGGAGTGTGGATCTTGTCGGCACGATACAGCGGGCTCTGACCCACAAAAAGGTCGCGATGACTCCAAGGATAGCTGTCGGCCATAGCTATCTCGCTATAGCTGTAGCCCCACCAGCCTTCGCCCCAATAACTCGTGTGATCGCTGATGCCAGCGTGGGAGATGGCGGCAGCAAAGATGTCGGTAACGGTCTGCAAATACTGGGTCATGAACCCCCCATACGACGCACCTATGCAACCAATCCTTGAGGCATCGATATAAGGATGATCTTGACAGAACTGCTTGGTGCCCTCAATAATATCTTGAGCCACACCTTCGCCTGCTGTATTGACATGGCGCGACGAGAACTCTTGGCCAAAGCCTACGGCACCGCTTGGGTTGACCACATACACCACATAGCCCATCGCTGCATAAAGATGACGCGGATAGCGACTGCCAAACTGACGAGCCGAAGGGGTGCAACCACCATAATAATTTACTATCAACGGATACTTCTTCGCGGGGTCGAAATCTGGCGGGAGATAAAAACGGCCGTAGATGGTGTCGCCGCGCGAGTTGACAAAGTTGTAGTCCTCGCAAGGGCCAAGCTCTATGGCGGCAAACCGGTCAGCTTCCGGACGCTCCAATAGTGTAGAAGCCAGGCGACGGGTATCCAGAGTGTAAAGCGCTTCGGGCTGCGACACGCTCTCCCCTACCCAGACCATCAATGGCTGCTTCTGGCTAAGCGAAAAACCATTGACCATCTCCTCTGGCACATTTATCTGCTCGATGGCCCCGGAGGAGGGCTTCATACGATAGAGCGACACATAGTCGCGACGATCGGCCGTGAAATAAATATTACCATCCTGTCGGCTCCACTCCACACGCTCCACCGAGGGGTCAAAGTGGCGCGTCAAAGGCCTCACTTCTTTGCTCGCCACATCCACGAGATAGAGCTGGCAGTCAACGCCGCTGGGGATGACGCTATCGGGCAACACACATCCCACTCTGTCAAAAGCTTCGGGGGTGGCCACAACCAATACCTGGTCCCCAGAAGGAGAGAAAACTCCGTTCATTATAAAACCATCATCCGCCACTATGGTGTCAACAGCCAAGGTGGTCAAGTCGATACTCAAGAGGGTGTTGAGTGTAGTGGGACGGCGCTCCAGGCGGCTGCGCTGGGTCATAACTAGCGCTTTGCGGCCATCGTCGCTGATATCCTGGAGGTTATGGCGAGCGTAGCCAAAAGTGAGAGGCGACGTGAGGCCGGAGGCTACATCGTAACGCGCCAAGCGTGAACGCTTGCGAAAGAAAGGCTGACGGTCTTCAGGCTCAGTCACCTCATATATCTCCTTGTCTTCGGCAGGTGCGTCATTAGGTATCGTCAGAATCAAGAAGTCTTCGGTGGGCGCAATCGCAATTCCACCGTCGAGAAGATTGCTGGCAAAGATGGCCTCTTGGCCTGTGGCAGGGTCAACCGTGATCAAGTCGCGGCCACCTCCGCTTACACTCTGACGCATATAATAATATCGCGACGACCGTGGCATCCAGTTGATAGGTTGCTGAAGGGTGGCGACCACTCGCCCATCGGCCTCACGCAGCTGCCAATAGGAGTTTTCACCGCCACCTTCCACCACACGATTATATCGAGCTATGATCCAGCGACCACAGGGAGATATCGAAGCCCCAACGAGATGGTCGCCTTCAAGGATATCGCGCAGCGTGATATGGCGGAGCGCTGTTGGCGCCGGGGAGAGGGACGTGGCATCGTTGGCAAACTCTAATTTCACACTTAGGGAGTCGGTGAGAGGCTCCGTGGTGAGATATTTTATAGTGAGAGAATGGGTGCCTGGACGCAAGGCCACTTTATCTCCTTCCACAGGCGCCCCATCAACAAACGCTTTATAGGCGGGTAGACCATCTACCTGAAGAGTGGCGCTATCGTAACGATCAATTGAGAATGTCGACTGGAGCAGATGGAGAGCAGGGATGTTAGCAGCGGATGGGGCTACGACTTCTGCAAAGGGGGAAAAGGGCTGTTGGAGCGACAGGGGTGTAGCCAGCAAGAGCGAGGTGTCGTAGGGCTTAAGCGAGGTGTCGACACTGTCAATCATCACAGGGGTATTGACAGCGAAAGGCCCAGCATAGCCGAGGGATAGGATTGAGAGCAGTAAGGTAAGCATAGCATTAAGCAGGTGATGATAAGCGAAATACAACGAGGGCGAGCCACCCTTGCGGCGCTCGCCCTCGTAGATAGGTGATATAGTCTCAGTAAGCGTAAAGGCTCAAGGTTTAGAGCACGCTGCTGATATTAAACTGTGAGAATTCGAGGTCGTTGGCAGCCTGAGTAGCCAAAGCTGGGTCGAGCTCGATGGCCTTCTTGAGGTTGCTGGTCACCATCTCAGCGTTGTTGGTGCGAGCACCCAGAACGGCTGTCAGATAGTAGGTGGTAGCATCGGGGGTCTGCACGCCAGCGAGAGTAGCCTTAGCCTTGCTGTAGTCCTTGGTGAGGATCTGAGCGAGGGCAGCATTGTTGGTCTTGCTGTTGCCGAAAGCCTTAACAGCAGCGGCAGCGTCGCCCTTCTCGAGGTAGAGTGTACCGAGAGCGTCGTTGGTCTCGGGCACACCAGCAGCCTTGCCAAAGAGGGCTTGAGCCTCGTTGAAGTTCTTGTCGTTGAGAGCAATCAGACCCTGGTTGAGGGCGATTTCGCCATTGTTGGGAGCCAGCTTGGCAGCCTTAGCAAAGTCGTTGGCAGCAGCGGAGATGTTGCCCTGCTCATACTCTACAAGACCGAGGTTGTTCCAGCCACGATAGTCGTCGGGATACTGCTTGGTGCAAGCGGTATAGATGGCGTTCTTGCGAGCGAGGTCGTCGGTAAGGGTAGCAGCATAAAGGAGCTCATCTACGGTGAGAGCCTTAGGATCGGTGTCAAAGAGCTGGTTGATCTCAGCGTCGCTCTTACCAATCACGTTGATAGAAGCGGTCAAGCGAGAGTAGCGGAGCTGGGGAAGGATGTCGTCGGCAAGCACTTCAAATGCGGCAGCAAGGTTGCGGAGCTCGGCTTCGCGCTGCTCAGGATCCTTGTACATAGAGAGTACGCTGAGGATGAGCTGCTTGTCTTGGATATTGCTCTCCGAAACGAGCTTCTGGAAGCCTTCCCAGTCTTCGGGAGTAAAGTCGGCGGTGAGTTCACCAAATTCGGTGATCTTGTCCTTTTTGAGCTGGCCTTCGAGATAAGACTTGGTGTTGTCTTCGCGCTCCTCGGCAAGCTTGGTGTTGAAAGCGTAAGGACCATCAGGCGATGCATACGACTTGATATTCAAGCCCTCGATAACGCGATTGGTGTCCTGAGCAGCGGCAGCAAGGTCGCTGTTGAAAGCTTCCATCTGAGGAGAGGTGAGCTGGTCGGGACGGATGTTGGCGCGGTTGATGAGGAACTTAATCTCGGCGCTATACTGCTCGTTGATGATGCGCTGGAAGCCGTCGGGGGTAAGGGCGGGGCTTACAGTTTTGGCATCGGCGAGAGCGGCGGTGGCGATGATGCCATCGGCTACCTTCACGCGGGGAAGAGCATACTGCTTGTTGCCTTGCTCTACTTCAAAGGCGAGATAGAGCTCGCTCTTCTGCATGGCCGGCTCATAGATGTAGTTGACGGGGACAGTCACTGTGCCGCCGTATTCGTAGCTTACTACTTGATTGTTGCCACGCACGTTTTCACCTTGGAAGGTGACAGAGGTAGCTGCTTTCTCCTGATCGCCATAGACGAGCACGGGAGTCACAGTGACAGTGGCGTTCTTCTTGAAGAACTTGGCAGGTACATTACCAGTGACAGTAGCGGGTACAGTCTGGCCTACCACTTCCAGTGGGTTGGGATTACAGTTGAAGTAATCGGCCTGGAAGGGGTTCATGTTCTTGCTACATCCTGTGAGCAGCAAGAGGCCGCCAGCGAGCATAGCGAGGCTAAAATTTTTCTTCATGTTGATACTTGAATATAATAATGTTGTAAATGATGATGTAAAATGAATATTTTCATTGGGCGCTATTTCCCACTGCAAATATAGTCATTTTTATAACGCCACAACTCCTCAAAGGTTATTTATTTCGCAATTTTTTTTTAAAATTCGTTTATTTGGCAAAAGTAGGTGAAAATCCCGCGAATAATGACTACTTTTGTTGCTCCAAAAACGTATTATACTTAAATACTATCAACTATCCACTATCCAACTATAGCTAAATGAGAAAATGGCGTATCGAGGACAGCGCTGAGCTGTACAACATCAATGGCTGGGGCCTGAAATACTTTTCGATCAACGACCGCGGACACGTGGCCGTCACCCCTCGCGAAGGTTATGCTTCGGTTGACCTTAAGGAAGTGATGGACGAGCTGCAAGTGCGCGACGTCACCCCACCCGTGCTGCTGCGCTTTCCTGACATTCTCGACAATCGTATTGAGAAGATATCCAAATGCTTCACTCAAGCCGCAAAGGAGTATGACTACAAGGCTCAAAACTTCATCATCTACCCCATAAAGGTAAATCAGATGCGTCCGGTGGTGGAGGAGATTGTGAGCCACGGCATGAAGTTTAACATAGGCCTGGAGGCTGGCTCTAAGCCCGAGCTCCACGCCGTGCTGGCTATGAATATTGCCGACAACGCCCTGATTATCTGTAATGGCTATAAGGATGAGAAGTTTGTGGAGCTGGCTCTGCTGGCTCAAAAGATGGGGCGTCGCATCTACTTGGTGGTAGAGAAGCTCAACGAGCTCAAGATAATAGCCGAGGTGGCAAAGCGCCTCGACATCATGCCCAATGTGGGTATCCGCATCAAGCTGAGCTCTACCGGCTCAGGCAAATGGGAGGAGAGCGGCGGCGACCAGTCGAAGTTTGGCCTCAATTCCAGCGAGTTGCTGGAGGCCCTCGACTTGCTCGAGCGCTACAAGATGAAGGAATGCCTGAAACTGACCCACTTCCATATCGGGAGCCAGGTGACGAAAATACGCCGCATTAAGAACGCCCTGCGCGAGGCTACGCAATTCTATGTGCAGCTCTCCAAACTGGGCTACGATATCGACTTTATCGACATCGGTGGTGGCCTGGGAGTTGACTATGACGGCACTCGCAACTCCGCATCCGAAAGCTCCATGAACTACTCCATACAAGAGTATGCCAACGACGCTGTGTCGGCTATCGTCGACGCCTGCGAGAAGAATGGCATCAAGCAGCCCAATATCATCACCGAGAGCGGTCGCTCGCTGACGGCCCACCACTCTGTGCTGGTATTTGAGGTGTTGGAGACCACTCAGCTCCCCCAATGGAAGGACTCAGAAGACATAGAAGAGACCGACCATGAACTGGCCCGAGAAATGTATGACATCTGGGACCGCCTCAACCAGCCGCGTCTCATCGAGAGCTGGCACGACGCCCTACAGATACGCGAGGAGGCTCTCGACCTTTTCAGCCTCGGCTTGCTCGACTTGCGCACACGTGCCCAGATCGAAAAGCTCTTCTGGTCAATAGCCCGCGAGGTGGGCGAGATGGCGGCTAACATGAAGCATGCTCCCGAGGAGCTACGCAAGGTCACCAAGATGCTCCCCGATAAATACTTCTGCAACTTCTCTCTCTTCCAGTCGCTGACCGACTCTTGGTCGATTGACCAGGTGTTTCCCATCATGCCCATAGGGCGCCTGGATGAGAAGCCGTCGCGCACCTGCACTATCCAGGATATCACCTGCGACAGCGATGGCAAGATTGCCAACTTCATCACTGTCCATGGCACATCCTCTTCCCTACCTGTCCACGCCGTGAAGGAAGGCGAGCCTTACTATATGGGGGTATTCCTCGTGGGAGCCTATCAAGAGATTCTCGGCGATATGCACAATCTCTTTGGCGACACTAACGCCGTTCATATCAGTGTCTACAAGGATCGCTACGAGATTGACCGTGTGATCGATGGCGAGACGGTGGCAGAGGTGCTGGACTACGTGCAGTTTAACGCCAAGAAATTGGTGCGCAACGTTGAGACATGGGTCACTTCGTCAATGAAGGCTGGCCGCATCACCCCCGAAGAGGGACGCGAGTTTCTGAGCAACTATCGCTCGGGGCTCTACGGCTATACGTATTTAGAGAAAGATTAGAGTGACAGAGTGAAAGAGTGAAAGAAAGACAGAGAGGGAGGTGTAGATGCGCTACTTTATGAGGCTGAGCTATCGCGGGCTGCCATTCCATGGATGGCAGTCGCAGCCTGGCGCAGTCACCGTGCAGGCCACCATTGAGCAAGCAATGGCTACGGCTCTGCGGCTACCTGAGATGCGTATCACAGGGGCGGGACGCACCGACACCGGTGTCAACGCCCGAATGATGGTAGCCCACTTCGACGTGGAGCACCCTCTTTGCGACATCCCGCGCCTTCTCCACTCGCTCAACACTCTTGTAGGCCCCGATATAGCGCTGGAGGATATATATCCCGTGGAGGCCACAGCACATGCACGATTCGACGCCACGAGTCGCACTTATCACTATTATGCTTTGGAACGCAAGTCGCCCTTCTTTTACCTCCTCAGCTGGAAAGCGCCGAAAGGGCTTGACTACGACAAGATGAATGAGGCGGCTCAGCAACTTTTGACAACTCAAGATTTCACCTCGTTTGCCAAACTCCATGCCGACACAAAGACCAACATCTGCCACGTGACCCATGCCGCTTGGCATCCAGTGGGCGACGATGGCCACGTGTTTGTAATCACCGCCGACCGCTTCCTGCGCAATATGGTAAGAGCGGTAGTGGGCACCCTCGTAGAGGTGGGCCGTGGCAAGCTATCTCTTGAAGGCTTTGCCGACGTCATCGCCCAGCGCAACCGCTGCGCTGCCGGCACCTCCATGCCCCCCCAAGCCCTCTACCTCTGGGACATCAAATACTAACCTCTCTTTAAATCTTTACTTCCATGGCAGACCATAATGAATTAGGGAAATGGGGCGAGGAAATGGCTCGCGAATATTATATTGGGCTGGGATATGCAATCTTTGGAATGAACGTGAAGGTGGGCTCTATAGAGATCGACATGATAGCCATGAAGGACAATCGGTTGTCGTTTGTCGAGGTGAAGACACGCTCCACCCTTCCCGACAACGCCCTCGAGGCTATCAATCCTCGCAAGATGCAGCGCATGGCACGCGCCGCCGATTCCTTCATCCGCACTAACCGGCTACCCTACGAGCCACAATTTGACATCGTTATCGTCACTGGCTCCCCGACCAAAGGCCCTCGCATCTCCCACTACCCCGACGCTTTCCTCCCTCCCCTCACCACTAGATGAGGGGACAAGGGCTTCAAAAATAGACTTCCTGAGGAAAAGGCATAGATGTAAGGAATGAGGAATAATATATAGGTAGATATGTAATTTTACCATCACGCCCCACCTCACGAGCGTTAGAAAGCACAATGGCCTCCTTTATACGATAATCGGGATTAACCACCATATTGGAGAGTGCGCAATGACGTTTGTAGTCCTTGCCTGATTTTACCTCTATTGGCATCGTGCTTGTCGTGGCTGGATTATCTATCAGATAATCTACTTCTCCTTTATGTCTATTGTCATAATAAAACACCGAGCGACCTTGAGCTTTCAACTGCTGAGCCACTACGTTCTCATATACAGCCCCTAAATTAATGCTTTCCTCCTCATTTAGAATAGGACGGATGTCGGACCCATAGAGCAGAGCTGAAAAGAGCCCAACATCGTTCATGTAGAGTTTAAGCATATTTTTACGCATAGACTCGGCTAAGGGATAGGTAGGATTAGATATGGCTTTCACTTCTATAGCAATCCCAGAGGTGGTGAGATATTCAAATTCTTCGAGATAGGTCTCAAAACGATCTCCGTGCTTGGAACGAATATCCTTAAACACCACCCTCTTCTTTTTATTCTCCAATTGAGAAGGTATCATGTCATATATCTTGCGTATAAGCAGTTTCCTCATATTATCCTTCTCATATTTAGAAGCATCGGAGCGATACATCTCAATAATGCTGTTATGAACATCGCGTACAAGCATTATGTTGTGGGTCTCCAGATAAGTATTGACTGCATCCGGCATTCCTCCTACCAAGAGATACTTTCTGAATAAATCCATCACGTAATTATGCATCGCCTCATCTAAGGCTTCCCTTTTAAAGAATTTAGCTCGTAACGCATCTATCACATCTTCCCCCATCCCATTAGCAATCAAGAACTCCTCAAAATCCAGTTGGCACATTTGTTTGAGAATAACACTACCTACTGGCAATGAAGTGGTGCTTCGCAACTGCATACCCAGCAGACTACCGCTCGCAGCGAACTTAAACCTGCGTTCCTCTCTGAAAAACTTTAGCAGAGTGAAGTATTGGGGGTACTGTTGTATCTCATCCAGGAATATCATCGTGTCGTGGTAAGAACCTAACTGATGTCCAAATTTTGCACTGAGCTTAAAATAGAAATCTTCTGTGGAATGAACCGTTTTGAAGAATTGATCTCCTTCATCATCCTCTACAAGATTTATTTCTATAAAATTTGGGAAAATCTTCTTGGCAGCCTCCCTTATAGTAAACGATTTACCTACTTGACGTGCACCGTCAAGAATTAAGATTTTATCATTCTCTGACGAGAAGAAATCTTCTACATATTTTGAAAGTCTACGATATAGCATATATCATTATGATTGAGGATAATAGAATGCAAAATTACACTTTTCAATCCTTTTTAGCAAGAGAAAATTACACTTTTCAATCCTTTCTAGCAAGAGAAAATTACACTTTTCAAAAAGTATCACCCCGATGAGATGGCCTCATCGGGGTGATACGCCCTTAAATTGACTTATGAAACGAGTGTATTGTTTCGGAAGGGGATTAGCCTACTACAACGGTAAGTAAATGGTTGTAGAAGCAGCTGACGATACCAAGGCCGATGATGCCTGCCACGCATACCCAAAGAGCAAAGCGCTCAGATGAGGCGCTACGGAAACGTGGGATGACACAATCGTCGTTCTTGATAAACATGGCCTTCACAACGAGCAGATAGTAGTAGAGCGAGATGATGGTGTTGATCAAAGCCACAAGCACCAAGACATACATCGCTACGCTACCTTGATTGAGAGCGCTGGTGAAGATGAAGAATTTGCTGAAGAATCCTGCAAAGGGAGGGATACCAGCCAGCGAGAACATTGCCAGCATCATCGTGAACGACAGGCGGGGATTGGTCTTATACAAGCCATTGTAATCGTCCATCGACACCTTGCCTGTGGCATTCTCTATAGCACCTATCACACCGAAGGCTGCGAGGTTGGAGAAGATGTAGACAAGGATGTAGTACATCAACGCCGAGAGGCCCATAGCATTGTAGGCAATCACGCCAAGCATGATGTAGCCAGCCTGCGAGATTGACGAGAAAGCGAGGAATCGCTTCATGTTCTTCTGACGCAGAGCGAAGAGGTTGCCCACGGTGATGGTGAGGATAATCAGAGCGTAGAGCATCCACTCCCAAGCCTGGGAATAAACGCAGCCAAACACTTGCCAAAGGATAACCAAGAAGGCAAACGCTGCTGCGCCCTTGGAGATAACCGAGAGATAGGAGGTGACGGGAGTAGGAGCACCCTGATAAACGTCGGCGGTCCAGAGGTGGAAGGGGACAAGCGAGAGCTTAAAGCCTACGCCAGCGATGACGAAAGCCAAAGCCACGATAAGGAGGGTGTTGACACCAGTAGCTACAAAGAGCGAGGCGGCAATGTCCATATAGTAGAGCGAGCCAGCCAGACCGTAGACAAACGACAGGCCCATCATGAAGATGGCCGATGAGAAGACAGCCGTCAGGATATACTTGATGGCAGCCTCATGGCTCTCATAGCGGTGCTTGTCGAAGGCCACCATTGCTGCGAGAGGCAAAGAGGCGGTCTCAAGACCGATGACAAACATCAGGAAGTGGCGCGACGATATCATCAGATACATGCCAAAGAGAGTGACGAGCAGCAGCTCATAGAACTCTCCACGACGCACTCTTACCATATCCTGGTCGGCCCAACGCAGAGCCTGTATCATGACGATGAGAGCACCTACATTGAGGATGTTTTTGATATTGACAATCACTGGCGAGGTGGCATACATGCCATGGAAGGCGTCCCACGAGGTGAGCACCGACGGGCAGAAGCCATAAGCCGTGAAGATAGCGAAGAAGAAGCAGCTCAGAAGGCCAATAGTGGTCTGTTGCTTACGGCTCATGAACGTGTCAAAGAGAAAGACCAACAGAAATACGACTATCAAGCCTATTTCTTGCTTCATTGCTAAAAATTGTGAGTAATCCATTGTTTCTGAGTCTTTGATGATTAGTTCATGCCGATCACAGCGAAGATCTGCGGGCTGAAGGTAAACTTAATGAGATCAGCGAAGAAGTTGGGGAAGCAACCGATGGCTGCCACACAGATAATGAGCGTGGCTGTAGATGTGCGTTCCCACCATGTAGCATCGGTGAGCTGGAGGTGATGCTCATCGTAAACGGGGCCGAACAGAAGCTTGCCGACTACACGCAGGATGTAGACTGCCGTAATCACTATAGAGCAGCATGCCAAGATAGTGAAGAAGCGGTGGAAGAAGTCGGCGTGTTCAAACGAACCAACGAAGATGGTCATCTCTGCCACGAAGCCGCTCAAGCCTGGCAATCCGAGGGAGGCCATACCGGCGATGACGTAGCAGACAGCCAAGTAAGGCATAATCTGCATCAAGCCTCCCATCTCGCGGATGTCGCGGGTGTGGGTGCGGCCATAGATCATACCGATGAGGGCAAAGAAGAGAGCCGTCATCAAGCCGTGGGAGAGCATCTGCATGATAGCACCCGTCATAGCCGTGGTGTTGAGCATCAGGATGGCGAAGAGCACCAGTCCGCAGTGGCTTACCGAAGAATAAGCGTTGATATACTTGAGGTCGGTCTGCACACAAGCGCTAAACGCACCGTAGACAACCGAGATACCGGTCAAGATAAGGAATATCCAAGCAAGGTCGTTGGCTGCCTGAGGCATCAGATAGATTGCCACGCGGAAGCAACCGTAGCCTCCCAGCTTCATAAGCACACCGGCGTGGAGCATCGACACGGCGGTAGGCGCCGAAGCGTGACCGTCGGGGCTCCAAGTGTGGAAGGGGAACATGGCACCCAGCACACCAAAGCCTACAAACGTGAGGCAAAAGAGCAGGTATTGCCAATGGAGGTCGATATTGTCGGAGTATTTAGCTATCTCAAGGAGGTCCCAAGTGAGAGGCTCGCCTGCAGGAGCTGAATGGTAATAAAGACCGATAAGGCCAAGCATCAGGAAGGCCGAGCCACCCATCAGCATCAGCGTAAGCTTCATGGCCGAATAGGTCTTGTTGCCGCTACCCCATACTCCAATGAGAAGGTACATCGGGATAAGAGCCACCTCGTAGAACATGAACATCGTAAAGAGGTCGATGGAGATGAAGAAGCCAAACACACCCGTCGACAACAGGATGAGCCAGAGGAAGAAGTCCTTGGTGTGTGGCTCTATCTTCCACGAAGCGAAGGAGCCCGTCAGCAGGATGATCGACGACAGGATAAGCATGGCTATCGAGATACCATCCACGCCCACCGACAGGTTGATGTTGAGCGGACCAAACCAGCTCCAAGAGCCGGTGTAGAGCATCGGCGCCTCAGCACCGAGAGCGCGCAGGTGCAGATAATCGCAAAGGAGCCATATGGAGAGGCCGGTAAGAGCCAGCGAGCCAGTGACGGCCACCGCGCGTATCTGCTGTATGTTGCGGCACAGGGCAAGCCCCGCAAGCATCACCAGCGGGATTACCACGAAATAAATCAATATATTAGAAAACATTTGCTACTGTAGTTTTTTCGTGTTGTGTACCATTTACTTTTTACATCCAGCAGATAGCTGTAATAGCACCCAGGAGCATGACTCCGATGAGGTAGATCCAGACGTACATCTGCACCTTGCCGCTCTGGAGACCACGTATAGCGTAGGACGCCTTCTGAGTGACATAGGCCATGCCGTTCATCGTGCCGTCGACAACGTGACGGTCAAACCAAGCGATGGGGCGGCAGATGCCGTTGAAGATAATCTTGTGGGTGACGAAGAGATAAAGCTCATCCCAGTAGAAGCGGTGGTAGGCAGCTTCCCAGAGCCAGTGGACACTGTCGGCCATCTTGTCGGGGAGGTCGCTCTCCTTGCGATATACGTGCCAAGCGAAGAAGATACCGATGCAAGCCACAGCCACGCTGATGCCGGCGATACCCCAGTTCATGTGGATGATGTATTCGTGGCCTTGCCAGG
Source organism: Bacteroidales bacterium (assembly GCA_020859845.1). Lineage (GTDB taxonomy): Bacteria > Bacteroidota > Bacteroidia > Bacteroidales > Muribaculaceae > Paramuribaculum. Next base: position 19,494 of record JAJBVL010000037.1, on the reverse strand, counting down.
TGACAAACTTGCCGAAGGGGATGAAACCAGCCACAATCGATACAGCAGCCAAGAAGATAAGCGGGAAGCTCATCGTCCAGTCGCAGTCGTGAGGACGGTGGTGGTAGTGGGGTTCGTTCCACCAGAAGATGCGGTAGTAGATACGGAACATATAGAATGCCGTAACGCCTGCTACCAAGGTCATCCAAATTCCCCAGAAGGTGCTATACTCATAGACAGCCACCAATATCTCATCCTTGGAGAAGAAGCCCGAGAACGGAGGGATACCCGAGATGGCAAGACAGCCCACCAAGAAGGTGATGTGGGTGATTGGCATATACTTGCGCAGACCGCCCATGGCCGTGAAGTCGTTGGAGTGGACAGCATGTATAAGAGCACCAGCACACATGAAGAGGAGGGCCTTAAACATAGCGTGGGTAAACAGGTGGAACATTGAAGCCATATAGCCAAGAGCTTCATGTATATCAGGACGGGCAACGCCCAAGGCCACCATCATAAAGGCTATCTGCGAAATGGTGGAGAAGGCGAGCACGCGCTTGATATCGACCTGCGTACATGCCACGGCAGCAGCATACAGCGCAGTGATAGCGCCTACGATGAGGACAAACTCAAGGGCATGAGGCTCTACGAGATAGACGGGGAACATACGAGCTACGAGGTAGACACCAGCCACAACCATCGTAGCAGCGTGGATAAGGGCAGATACTGGAGTAGGGCCTTCCATAGCGTCGGGGAGCCAGATGTGGAGAGGCATCATAGCACTCTTACCCATACCACCGATGAAGATGAGAACCAACGCCCATGTCAGGACAGAAGCACCCATGAAGGTGGCGCCGCCTGTGCTGGCGAGCACACCGCCAGGATTGGAAGTCATGTCGATGAAATTGAACGTATCGGTGTAGAACGACAGTATCAAGATACCGATCAAGAAACCAAGGTCGGCAAAGCGTGTGACGATAAATGCTTTCTTAGATGCCGATACTGCCGAAGGCTTAGTGTAGTAGAAGCCGATGAGCAGGTAGGACGAGGCGCCCACGAGCTCCCAGAAGATATACATCTGGAAGATGTTGGTGGCCACCACGAGGCCGAGCATCGAGAAGCTGAAGAGCGACAGGAAAGCGTAGTAGCGCTGGAAGCCCTTCTCGCCGTGCATATAGCCCAAGCTGTAGAGATGGACCATGAAGGAGACGGTAGTGATGACAATGAGCATCATCGCCGAGATGGGGTCGAGCAAGAAGCCCAGGCGAATCACCAGATTCTGAGTGAATGCCAGCCAGTCGACGTTGAAGACGATGAGCTGCTGACGCACACCTTCAGCGTTGATAAACGCGGGGTCGCCACTGAAGTAATAAGTGAAAGCCGTGATATAGGCCAGTACGAGGACAGTGCCAAGACCTAATGTGCCAAGGACGCCAGCCAACTTAGGCGACATCTTCATCCCAAGGAGTCCCAAGAAGAGGAACATACCGAGAGGGATGGCCAAAATTAATAGAGGGAGTACAAAGTCCATTGTGCCTTAGAATTTCATTTTGGTTAGACCAGAGACGTCGACATTCTTCACCGAACGATACACGTTGATGATGATGGCGATGGCAAGCGCAGTCTCAGCTGCTGCTATGGCGATAGCAAACAGCGTGAAGAACATACCCTCCATCTGCTCGGGGAAGAGATAGCGATTAAACACTACAAAGTTGATATCTACTGCATTGAGCATAAGCTCCAGCGATATCAGCATGGCAATCATATTCTTGCGGGTTATGAAACCATACACACCGCAGCAAAACATGATCAAAGCTGGGATGATATACCAAATCACTGTATTCATAGCTGATTATCCTCCCTTAGCGTTTACGAGCGACAACGACGCCACCGATTATACATGCGAGTAACAACACACTGATAGCCTCAAACGCCAACAAGTACTGGCCATGGCCTGTACCCATCAGAGCCTCCCCTATCTTATGCATCGAGGGGTTCTCCATTGCTGGCAGCGAAGCACACATCATACCACAGCGGCTCACCAAAGCATAGCCGGCGACGATGAGCGTCACCAGTCCTGCGATAAATCCCAACACACGCTTGCGCGACTCCAAGTTGGGAGTCTGTTCGCCTGGATGGGAGGTAAGCAGTATGGAGAAGACAAATAGCACGACGATGCCACCTGCATACACCGCTATCTGCACAGCGCCCAAAAACTCGTAGTCGAGCTTGAAATAAAGAGCAGCAGTGGCAAACAGAACGAAAAGCAGGTAGGTGGCAGAGCGCAGGATACGTCGTGTGGTGACGGTCATCACTGAGAAGATGACAATCGACAACACGATGATCCAGTAGACGATAATACTTCCTACTGATTCCATTGTTTATTTTTGATTATTATTATCTGATTGAGGTTGCTTGGGCTCAGCCTTGGGGGCCGGGGCCTTAGGGGCATCTGCTTTCGGAGCCTCAGCCTTGGGAGCGGCTGGAGCAGCAGGAGCTTCAGCTTTGGGAGCAGCAGGAGCTGCCGGGGCGGCTTGACCACCAGCGGCTGCAGCAGCAGCCTTCTTGGCAGCAGCGGCGGCCTTTGCAGCAGCAATCTTGGCTTCGCGCTCGGCTTGCAGGCGTGCGAGCTCCTCGGGCGATGGAGCTGGCTCTTCTTTCTCGGGGAGATAGTTGAGAGTCTTGACCAGCTTATCGCGGGTGAACACTGCCTGCTCAAAATCGTTGGAAAACTCAAGAGCGTCTTGCGGACAGGAGGACACACACAGCTGGCAGAAGGTGCAGCTTCCAAGGTCGTAGACATACTTGTCGAGCTTGCGCTTCTTCTTGCCGTCGGGGGTGTCGACCATCTTGGTGGTCAGTTTGATAGTGCCATTGGGGCAATTACGCTCACAGATGCCGCAAGCGATACACTTGTGGCGACCCTCGTCGTCGTATTTCAGCGTCAGAATGGCACGGAAACGGTCGGGGACCTTCACGACGTCGCGGTTTTCGGGATATTTTTCAGTAATCTTGGGGGTGATAAACTCTTTGCCGGTCACCTGCATACCCTTCACGAGGCTTGCGATGCCCGACCCCAAAGATGAAAAATAGTCTTTTACGCTACCCATAATTGATTTTATACGGTTATTTTTATTCTATTTATCTGATATATATCGTGGCTGCTTGTCAGAGCATTTATCTCACTTGACCACCCAAGATGTCGAGTAGCTCGGTGGTGATACTCTGCTGACGCAGCTTGTTGTATTCGAGACGTAGTTGCTCCAAGAGTTTCTTGGCATTGTCGTTGGCGCTCTGCATAGCCATGATGCGGGCAGCCTGCTCGGATGCGCGATTTTCGATGAAAATCTCTTGCATCATTGACAGAAGGAACATTGGGAGCACCGACCGGAAGATGGTCTGCGGGTCGGGTTCAAAAATATAGGGGCGACAGATGGCCTTCACGCCATTGTCGGCAAAGGTGGATGACACCACGGGGAGCAATTGCTCATGGCGTGGACGCTGACGGCTGACGGTGATGAAGTTCATATACAGCACGTCGACGCGGTCAATTTCCTTATCAAGGAATCGTCGTTGGAGGTCGTCGATAAACACTCTTACACCATCGCCAGAGGTCTTAGAGTCGACGCCTTCCTGCTGGCGGATGTGGATATGCTTGCTGGCGAGCTTGCTGACTGCCTTTAGCATCTTCTTACCTATAGGATACACCTCAATCTCCACATCCTGACCATAGCGTTCGCGATAGTCGGCAATGTGGCCGAGGAGCTGCTTGAAGATATTGATGTTGTAGGCACCACACAATCCATCATCCGAGCCGAAGGCCACTACGGCGAGACGCTTCACCTCACGCTCGTCGAGCAGAGGGGAGGAAAAGTCGGCATCGGCCGTCAATAGATTGCCTATGATGGTTTCTATCTGGCGACGGAAAGGGAGTAGCCTTCGTAGGGCTTGCTCTGCCTTGTGCATTTTGGCCGATGATATCATCTTCATAGCGCCTGTAATCTTCTCGGAGGAAGCTACAGATCCTATGCGGCTTTTAAGTTCACGTAGTGTTGCCATTGCAGGGACTAATGTTGGTGGTTGAAGGGGTGTGGGTAAGAGTAATGATGGATGGATGAGAGAGGGGAAGAAATCTCAAGGCCGTCGGCTGCCTAGAGGCTCGGAGGCGGCCTTGAGATGATACGTTTAGCTGAAGCGGCTGGACACCTCCTGAGCAGCGGCAGTGAGCTTGGCTGCCACATCGTCGGTCAACTTGCCCGCGCGAAGCACGTCGAGCACGTCTTCCTGATGCTTGGCATGGAGGAGCTGTAGGAGCTGATGTTCAAACTCTGCCACCTTGTCGAGAGGCACGTTTTCGAGCAGCCCTTGTGTACCACAATAGACCACGGCTACCTCGTCCTCAACAGCCATAGGATGGTATTGAGGCTGGATGAGCAGACGCTCGTTCTTGCGGCCCTTGTCGATGACGCGAGCAGTCACGGGGTCGATATCGCCACCAAACTTGGTAAACGACTCGAGCTCGCGGAACTGAGCTTGGTCAATCTTCAACGTACCAGCCACCTTCTTCATACACTTGATCTGAGCGTTACCACCTACACGCGATACGGAGATACCTACGTTGATGGCTGGACGGATACCGCGGTTGAAGAGGGCAGTCTCAAGGAATATCTGACCGTCGGTGATCGAAATCACGTTGGTGGGGATATAGGCCGACACGTCGCCTGCTTGTGTCTCAATGATAGGGAGGGCGGTCAACGAGCCACCACCCTTCACGAGGGGCTTGAGGACGGCAGGGAGGTCGTTCATCTGCTCGGCCACTTCTTGGTTGTCGATAATCTTGGCGGCACGCTCCAACAGACGCGAGTGGAGGTAGAAGATATCGCCAGGATAAGCCTCGCGACCCGAAGGGCGCTTAAGGATCAGCGATATCTCACGATAAGCCACGGCTTGCTTCGAGAGGTCGTCGTAGATGATGAGAGCATCGCGGCCAGTGTCGCGGAAATACTCTCCGATGGCTACGCCGGCAAATGGAGCATAATAGCGCATGGATGCCGAGTCGGAAGCAGATGCCGATACCACTACCGTGTAGTCGAGGGCGCCATACTGACGCAGGGTGTCGACCGTAGCAGCTATCGACGAAGCCTTCTGACCGATGGCCACATAGATGCAATATACAGGCTTGCCAGCCTCGTAGTTGGGGCGCTGATTGATGATGGTGTCGATGGCGATGGCCGTCTTACCTATCTGACGGTCGCCGATGATGAGCTCACGCTGTCCACGGCCTATAGGCACCATGGAGTCGATGGCCTTCAGACCGGTCTGCAGAGGCTGCTTCACGGGCTGACGATAGATAACGCCGGGGGCCTTGCGCTCCAACGGGAGACGCATGGTGTCGCCAGCGATGGGTCCTTTGCCGTCGATGGGCTCGCCCAAGACGTTGATTACGCGACCCAGCAGCCCCTCCCCTACTGGGATTGAAGCTATCTCGCCGGTGCGGCGCACCGACATGTTTTCGGTCACTTTGTCAACGTTGTTGAGCAGAATCACACCGACATTGCTCTCCTCGAGGTTTAGCGCCACGCCCTTTACGCCGTTTTCAAACTCCACGAGTTCGTTGGCGCAGACATTGTCGAGGCCGTAAACGTGGGCCACACCGTCGCCCACTTCGAGGACAGTGCCAGTCTCTTCAAACGACACCTTGGAGTTGACGTTTTCGAGCTGTTTCTTTAATACTTCTGATATCTCGCTAGGATTAATCATCTGAGTGGGAGGGGGATTATTTGCTTAACAGTTTCAAACGCAATTGCTTCAATTCGTTGGCTATCGAGGCGTCGAGACGCTCGTTGCCCACGCTCACCACCAAGCCGCCAATCAAGTCGGGGTCGACGAGCGAGGTATACTCCATCTGCGCCCCTTTGAGGTGCTGCTCTATCATAGCCTTTAGGCGCTTAGCAGCGTCGGGAGCCAGGGGGGCAGCGCTGGTGACCGTCACCTGATAGATGTTGTGCTTCTGACGATAGAGCTCGGCATAGGCAATGGCAATGTCGCGCGCCATCCCCAGACGATGATTTTCGGCCAGCAGCTTCAGGAAATCGGCATACAGACGGTCGGTCTTGGGGTCGGCACCGGCAGCCGTTGTCAAGAGTAGCTCCTTATCGGCATCGGTGACAAAAGGATTGTTGACGGCATCCTGAAGACCAGGCTCGCTTGCGAAGCTGTCGATCAAGCGGCGCGTCAAGTCGTAGATATGAGTGTCCTTGTCGGCTCCCTGTTGCTGGGCAGTCTCCAAGAGCGCTTTGGCATATCGGCGTGGAATCAGACCATCGTTCATGGGGGTAGGGTTGCTGATTGGGTGGGTTGGTTAGTTATTGAAGTCGAATGTGCGTTGTTGCCTTAGTTTTGTTTTTCCATGTCGTCGAGTAGAGAGGCTACCAGACGCTGCTGGGCTTTCTGGTCGGCCATCTCGTTGCGCACCACCTTGGTGGCGATGTCGAGGGCGAAAGCACTGACCTCGTTGCGAAATTGCAGCTCGGCCTCTTTGCGTTCTTGCTCTATCGACACCTTGGCGGCCTCCATCACCTTCTTGGCCTCTTTCTGAGCAGCCACACGTGCCTCATCGATGATTTGCGACTTCATCTTATCGGCATCGCGCAGTATCTCGGCCTGCTGGCGACGAGCTTCGGTGATATATTTTTCTGCCTCTTCACGGGCGTGGTCTAGCTGGTCCTTGGCGTTTTGCGCGTATTCCACACCTTTGTCAATGAGGTCGGCACGGCTATCTACTCCTTTGAGAATGGCTGGCCAGCCCCATTTGTACAAGATGACAAATAGGATGGCAAACGCCACAAACATCCAGAATATCAAGCCAAAGTCAGGCGTGAACAGTTCCATAAGGATTACTGGGAGCTAGACCGATTAAACGAACATTGCGAGTAGGCAGACGATAACAGCGAAGAGAGCCACACCTTCTACAAGGGCTGCAATCACGATCATGTTGCTTCGGATGTCGCCAGTGCTTTCGGGCTGACGTGCGATGGCTTCCATAGCCGATGCACCGATCTTACCGATACCGATACCTGCGCCGATGGCGGCCAAACCTGCGCCGATACATGCTCCTATACCAAGAGTACCTGCGATTGCTGCTAAAATCATTGCTAACATAATTACTATACGTTTAAATGGTTGATAATTTAAAGTTTATTCGATTTTGATGATGGTTGGTGATTTCTATTAGAGTGGAGAGGGTCAGGCTGCGGCAGGAGCCGTGGGCTTGGCCTCCTCTTTGTCGTGATGCTCATGAGGGTTCTCCTGGCCCAAGGATATGAAGAGGGTGGAGAGCATCGTGAACACATATGCCTGGATGAAGCTTACCAGCACGTCGATGAGAAGCATGAAGATGGAGAAGATCATCGACACTACAGTCGTGGCACCCGTGATAACGGGCCCCATGGCGGCAAAGATGAAGATGATGATGGTCAACACCAATACTATCATGTGGCCACCCATCATGTTGGCAAACAGACGGACGGTGAGGGCCGCGGGCTTAGTGAAGATACCAAAGAGCTCAATGATGGGCATGATGGGTATAGGGAACTTAAGCCACAGAGGCACGTCGGGCCAGAAGATCTCCTTCCAGTAATGCTTCGTGCCCAGGACGTTGGTGAGCAAGAAGGTCATAATGGCAAGCACCAAGGTCACAGCTATATTGCCAGTCAAGTTGGCACCACCCGGGAAGATGACAATCAGGCCCAAGAGGTTCATATAGAGGATAAAGAAGAATACCGTCAAGAGATAGGGAGCAAACTTCTGCGCCTTGTCCTTAAGGGTAGGCACGATGACACCATCGTAGACAAAGGTGATGACCACCTCCAGAGCGCCTACCATCTTGCGCGGAGCCTTGTGGCCCATGCGTTTGTGCCAACGGGCCACGGCGAGGATACTCCATATCACGAGGATGACGGTAATAAACAGCGCACATACGTTTTTGGTGATAGAGATGTCAAAAGGCTTCACCTCCTGTCCATCCACGATCTCCACCAGTTTGCCTTTATACTTGCTATCCTTGCCAGCAATCTTAAAGGTGGCGTTGCCATCCTTGTAGGTCTGACCATCGGTGACGCGGGCCGACGAGAAGCAATGGAAGCCATCGCTTCCCCACACCAAGATGGGGAGCGGTATGCGATGATGGTGGTCAAAGGGCACTTCCCAACCATAACCATCACCGAGGTGCTCGAAGATGATCTCTTTAGGGTCGATAGCCTTCTCCTCAGCCTGAGCCTCTTCGCGGGCCTCGGAAGCCAGCGTGCGCTGAGGGAGCAGGAAAGCCACTGCCGTCAAGAGCATGGTGAATATGATAAAACGTTTAGTCATAGCCTCCGGGGGTTAATAGATACATACCGACACTATATTGCGATCCACGTCAACTATCCCACCATTGATGTCAATCTTCTCTTCGTGGCCGTCGTGGTCGAAGCGCACAACGCCCGGCGTGAGCGTAGAGATGAGCGAAGCGTGGTGGTCGAGCACGGTAAACTCTCCCATCTGACCTGGTAGATGGACGGCGCTCACCTCGCCCTCGTATAGCACGTCTTCGGCTGAGATTATCTTTAGAGTCATAGACACTTGGGTTGTTGAAGGGTTGATGTAGGGGGGGAGAGTTATGCCTTTACCTCGGCAAGCATCTTCTTGCCCTTGGCGATGGCCTCGTCGATGGTGCCGACGTTGAGGAATGCTTGCTCGGGATATTCGTCCATCTCGCCGCTGAGAATCATCTTGAAGCCGCGGATGGTCTCGCTCAGAGGCACCATCACGCCGGGAAGACCCGTAAACTGCTCGGCCACGAAGAAGGGCTGAGAGAGGAAACGCTGTGCGCGACGTGCACGAGCCACCACCAGCTTGTCTTCGTCGGAGAGCTCGTCGACACCGAGGATGGCGATGATATCCTGAAGCTCGTTGTACTTTTGGAGAAGCTGCTTGACAGCCTGAGCCGTATTGTAGTGGTCCTCACCTATGATGTTAGGATCGAGGATACGCGATGTAGAGTCGAGGGGGTCAACGGCCGGATAGATACCGAGCTCGGCTATCTTACGGCTAAGCACCGTCGTGGCATCAAGGAAGCTGAAGGTAGTGGCAGGAGCCGGGTCAGTAAGGTCGTCGGCCGGCACATAGATGGCCTGCACCGAGGTGATCGAACCGTTCTTGGTCGAGGTGATACGTTCCTGCAGGATACCCATTTCAGAGGCCAACGTAGGCTGATAACCTACGGCCGAAGGCATACGGCCGAGAAGAGCCGACACCTCGCTACCTGCCTGGGTGAAACGGAAGATGTTGTCGATAAAGAGAAGAATGTCCTTACCGCCGCCGTCCTGGTCACGGAACTGCTCAGCCACCGTCAGACCCGACAGCGCCACACGCAGACGTGCGCCCGGGGGTTCGTTCATCTGACCAAACACCAGTGTGGCCTGGCTATCCTTTACCTTTTGCATGTCGACGTCGTGGAGGTTCCACTCGTCTTTTTCCATACCCTCGACAAACTTTTCACCATACTTGATAACGCCGCTCTCAATCATCTCGCGCAGCAGGTCGTTACCTTCACGGGTACGCTCGCCGACACCTGTAAACACTGAGAAGCCGTTGTGACCCTTTGCGATGTTGTTGATGAGCTCCATGATAAGCACTGTCTTACCCACGCCGGCACCACCAAACAGACCGATCTTACCACCCTTGCTGTAGGGCTCGAGAAGGTCGATCACCTTGATACCAGTGAGCAGGATTTCCGTACCGATAGTGAGCTCGTCAAACTCGGGAGCTGGCTGATGGATAGGGCGCAGGTCGTCGCGCTTCAGCGCTGGCAGACGGTCGATTGCTTCACCAATCACGTTGAGAAGGCGTCCTTTCACCTGGTCGCCTGTGGGCACGGCGATAGGACGGTCGAGGTTGTCCACACTCAGACCGCGTTGCAAGCCATCGGTACTCTCCATGGCCACACAACGGACTGTGTGTTCTCCGATATGCTGCTCTACCTCGAGAATCAGCATGGTGCCGTCGGGACGGTCAACCTTTAGGGCGGTGTAGATGGGGGGCAGCTCATTGCCTTCGCCCTCGAAAGCCACGTCGACCACAGGGCCGATCACTTGAGCTATTTTGCCATATTTGTCGCTCATACTTTCTATGAATGAGAGGTATCTGGTATTAAATGTTAGTCAGAGAGGGGTATAATGTGATGATTAGAGATGGAGGCCGTAGACGATGATAAGCACCATCAGCACGAGATTGACAAGGTTGATTGGCAGCAGATATTTCCACTCCAGCGCCAGCATCTGGTCGATACGAAGACGGGGGAAGGTCCACTTAAACCAAATAATGATGAATGAAAGCGCGATGGCCTTGCCAATAAACCATATCACCGATGGAATGTAGTCCATGATATGATTGAAGGTGTCCCAACCTGGGAAGTGGAGAGGAGCCCAGCCGCCAAAGAACAGGAGAGCAGCCACGCCCGCCACAATAAAGAGGTTGAGATACTCAGCGAGGTAGAAGAAGCCGAAGTGTATACCGGAATACTCGGTGTGGTAACCGGCTGTCAGCTCACTCTCAGCCTCGGGGAGGTCAAACGGGCCACGGTTGGTCTCGGCCGTGCCAGCAATGAGGTAGATAATGAAGGCGATGATAGCTGGGATGTGGCCTTTGAAGATAAACCACATATCCTGCTGCTGCTCTACAATGCCGCCTACCGACATTGTGCCGGCGAAGCACACCATAGTGATTACCGACAGACCCACCGACAACTCATAGCTTACCATCTGGGCGCCCGAACGTAGAGCGCCGATGAGGGTATACTTGTTGTTGGACGACCAACCAGCGAGCAGGATACCGAGCACACCGATCGACGACACAGCGATAAGGAAGAAGATGCCGATATTGAAGTCGATCACCTGCAGGCCGTTGCCCCACGGGAGGACAGCGAAGGCAAGCATCGAGGCCAAGATCACCAGGTAAGGAGCCAGCGCAAAGAGAAACTTGTCGACATGATTGAGCGAGATGAGCTCCTTGATGAGCATCTTAAACATATCGGCGAAGCTCTGCAGTAATCCAAAAGGACCTACGCGGTTGGGGCCCAGACGACACTGGAAGGCAGCACACAGCTTGCGCTCATAGTAGATATAGAATAGCCCCAACAGGGCATACACCAGCATGAGCACTACGCCGATAAGCACACACTCCGTGGTGACGGTAAGCCACTCAGGCATAAACGAGCTCAGCAACTCGTGAATCCAGTTGGTCAATAGCGAAAAGTCAAACATATATTCTTACTGTGTTTAGTGGCTGTTGTATCTATAGGTTAGCGGTCAATATCGGGCACGATATAATCGAGGGCACCACCGATAGTGATAAGGTCGGCAATCTTGGCGCCGCGCGTCAGATGGTCGACAGCCGCAGCGGCGGGCAGACACGGAGGCACGATCTTCAAGCGGTAGGGCGATGTGGAGCCGTCGCTTTCGAGATAGATGCCAAACGTGCCACGGCAACCTTCCACAACGCGGAACCAACGGCCGGCCGGAATCTTAATCACCTTGGGCACCTTCACGCAGTATTCGCCTTCAGGGATGTTGTCGATGAGTTGGGCTATAATCTTAGCGCTCTGCTCTATCTCACTCATGCGCACCTTGAAGCGGGCCATTGAGTCGCCCTCGTGGCGCACCACCTCTTCGAAGTCGAGCTCCGGGTAGATGCTGTAGGGGTCGGTCTTGCGCACGTCGCATGCCCAGCCAGAGCCACGGCCAGAGGGGCCGGTCACCGACCAAGAGATGGCATCCTCGCGCGACATGTAGCCTACGTGCTCCATACGGTTGCGAGCAATGATGTTGCCCGTAAACACCTTATTATACTCCTTGACATTGGAGGGAATCACGTCAAGCAAAGCGTGGACATCCTTCACGAAGTCGGGGTGAAGGTCTTGCATCACACCGCCGATACATTCATAGTTGAACGTCATGCGGGCTCCACAGGTCTTCTCCATGATGTCGAGTATCTGCTCGCGCACACGCAGCGTGTAGAAGAGCATCGTCGTTGCGCCAAGGTCCATACAGAAGGTGCCAATGAATAGACAGTGGGAAGCTATACGGCTAAGCTCGTCCATCAGCACGCGGATCACTTGAGCGCGGCGTGAGATTTCGATGCCGAGAGCCTGCTCGTAGGTCATGCAGAGGCAGTGGTGGTAGGGATGAGCCGAGAAGTAGTCGAGACGGTCCATGAAGTGGAGGGTCTGCGGATAGGTCAACTGCTCGCATATCTTCTCCACGCCGCGGTGGATGTAGCCCATATAGACGTCTATTTTCTTGATGGTCTCGCCGTCGACAGCCGTGCGGAAGCGAAGCACGCCGTGAGTAGCAGGGTGTTGCGGGCCGATGTTGACCACAAAGTCGTCCTCTTCAAACACACGCACCTCTTTCTTCTCAATCTTGCCGTCCGGGCCCTCCACATAGGTGGTGGTGAAGTCGCTTTGGCGCTCGTTTTCGGTGGGTACGGGGTTGATGTCGGGGTTGGCGTCGTAGTCCTTGCGCAGAGGATATCCCTTCCAGTCGATGCTGAGGAATAGGCGGCGCATGTCGGGATTGTTGATGAAAATGATACCAAAGAAGTCGTAGACCTCACGCTCAAAGATAGTGGCGATATTCCAGAGGTCGGCGATACTATGGATCATTGGGTTTTCACGGTCGGTAGTGGTCACCTTCACGGCGATGTGGGTGCGATGTACGGTGGAGTTGAAGTAGTAGATACATCCCAGCGAGTCTTTCCAGTCCATGCCAACGATGGTCATAAGGAAGTCGAAGTGGAGCTCCGGGTCGTCGCGAAGGGTTTTAGCCAGGTCGTGCCATCGTGCATCGGGGATATTCACCATGAGGATATCGCCCTGCTCAAAAGTGGCCTCGGGAAATGCCTGAGAGATTTTTTCCTGAAGATCTGCCATAGCGGTTATGTGATAGCTTCGAGATTACTTTTTGGTTTGTGATAATGATAGGGAGGGGATGGCTAAAGGTCAATCTTTCACGCCTTCGATGGGGTGGGTCTTGAGAAATTCTTCCTGTTTCTCCTTGCGGTTGACGCCGCCAAAGAAACGTTCCACCTTCATCTTGCGCGAGAGCTGCATGATGGCATAAATCATGGCCTCGGGACGCGGAGGGCAACCAGGGAGGTAGACATCCACAGGGATTACTTGGTCGACGCCCATCACCACATGGTAGCTCTTCTTGAAGGGGCCACCCGACACGGCACATGCGCCAGTAGCAATCACATATTTGGGCTCGGCAAGCTGGTCGTAAAGACGACGAAGCACAGGCGCCATACGATGAACGATAGTGCCTGCCACCATAATAAAGTCGGCCTGACGGGGCGACGAACGCGCCACTTCCCAACCGAAGCGAGCCATGTCGAAGCGAGCAGCGCCAAGCGACACAAACTCGATGCCGCAGCAGCTCGTGGCGAAGGTCAAGGGCCAAATGGAGTTGCTACGGCCCCAGTTGATGAGTTTATCGAATGAACCCACGATGACGTTGGTGCCGTTCTCTTGGAGCTCTTTCACCAAGCTCTCGATATATTCATTGTCTTTCCACGCCTCGTAGGGCATGCTTTTGGTAGTTACTTCCATTCAAGGGCTCCTTTCCGCCAGGCGTAAACCAGGCCCAGCACTAAGATACAGAAAAAGATAGCGATGCTAAGCAGACCAGCGCCTCCGAGCTCCTTGACTCTCACAGCCCAAGGAAACAAGAAGACACATTCTACATCAAACATCAAGAAAAGGATAGCAAACAAGTAATATCCCACCTTAAACTGGGCCATGCTCTCGCCTCGCGTAGGGATACCACACTCGTAAGCCTCACCCTTCTGGGGATTGAACGACCGAGGCGACAACAGCCCCGCCATCCATAGCGCCAGCGCTACGAGCCCTATACCTGTCAGGAGGGCAGTAATGGCTAGCGTGGAGTTTTGAATCGATAATAATAACATATCTGTGGTTCTTGTAGTTTTTTTCGGTACATAGCGCTACAAATCCGCCTCCCCTCCCTTAGCGCTTGACTATCAACATTTAAGTTAATATTTGCCTCGTGCTTTGGATGGCGAATAGATTTGGTGATGCAAATATAGACAAATTTAGTTAAACTCTCTTACCTTTTCGCGCTTTTTTTAGAAAAAATTTTCTCCCACGGCCTACATAGGTGAATAGGTGGGGGTAAGATAGGCATCAACCTTAAACACCGACATGCAGCGGAAAGTGAGCTTTATCTGGCTGTCGAGATGAGCCGTTGCTTCAAGGTCTTCAATCTTGTAGCGCGGATAGGGGGTGTCGGAGATGGAGGGTATCAGCTCGTCGCACGACAGCACGTAGCCTCCGTTGTGGAATGTGGCCGTCAGTCCGCCAAAAGTCATGGCGCCAAGCGAGGGCATCCCTGAAGCAAAAGCCGCGTTAGTCACGATGAGCGTAGCTGCGTTGGTGGTAGGCTCAATGGTGATGGTGTAGACGGTCTTGGTGGTGGGGAAAGTAGACTGGTCGGTGGTGTTGAGGGTCTCTGTGGTGGCCGTGCACATGGTAGTGTATGGAATAAAAGTAACTTGATATTGGCTGTCGACAGTATAGCTGACATACATTCCCTCACAGTCAACGCCGTCGATGGTCGTAGGCTGATCATAGTGGACGGTGATATTCGACAGGGTCTGCGAGCCACTGCTTATTGTGGCGTCGGTCACTTTGTATTCCCAGGTGGAGGTGTCAATCTTGAGAGCGAGGCCGTCGCCGCTCACATACCCCAGATTGCCAGCCGTAGTGACGTAGGGCAGGCGCAGGGATGCTTTGTATTCCGAGCGGTCGAAAGTGGCCGTAGCTGATACGTTGGGGATTGTGGTGCCTTGGCCGGTAGTGAGGTCTTGCACGTAGCAGAAGCAGCTTGGAGAGCTGACGGTGATGGTGTCGTGTTCAGCATCGTCGCTGCCACAACTTGTCAGGCACATGACAGCGCCGACAGTGAGCGACAAAAGAGATAGAGATTTCATATCTTTGAAGTTATATTTAAAGCATAAGGATTAAATCAGAACTCAAGGCGGAGAGTGACGCCCCAGCGGGCAGGCTTACCACGCTGGAGGAAAGTGTTGCCTATCGACTGGAAACAGAAGGTGTGATAGCGCGTGTCGGTGAGGTTTTCGCCCCATACGTCGAGGCTCCACCACGGCCCTTGTAGCGTAGCGGAGGCGCCGAGCAGAGCGTAAAACGGTTGATGGGTAGAGTTGTCCTCATCCCAATAGATGTCGCCTATGCCACGCACATTGGCGTTGAGTGTCAACCGCTCCACCCATCCGCAGAAGGGGATATTGTAGCTAAGAGAGCCAAACATAGTGTTGGACGGCGCGTAAGGCACACGCTTTCCAGCATAGTCGGTCTTGCCGTTGAAAAACTCGCGGAAGGTGGCGTTGGTATATCCATAGCTGGCGTTGGCCTGCCAGCGGTCGCTCATGGCGTAATGGATTTGGAATTCTACGCCGTAGCTGCGCGTGCGTCCAGCGTTGGTGGTGATACGCCCGGTAGTGGTGCCGTCAGGAAACATCGTCAGCTGCTGGTCGCGGCAGTCGATCCAGAAGGCCGCCAGATCAGTGGCAATTCGCCCGTCGGCACAGGTGACATGGGCACCAATTTCATAGTTCCAGCTTTTTTCGGGCTTGTAGCCCACGATTTCGTCTACGTCGTAGGCCGCACCGAGCCCCATAAGCCCCATGATGCGCTGCTGAAGCACGTCGCTAATCATCTGGGTGTTGAATCCTCCCGCCTTATACCCTTTACCTACCGATACATATACATCGCTCGCCGACGTCATGGGCAGCCTATATGAGACGGTCATCTTGGGCAGGAATTGGAGGAAATGCTTGGAGAGGCGACCCTGGTCGTCAATCTTCACGGCATCGTGGCGATAGACGGTGACATTGTCGGGGTCGGAGGCGTTGAGGATGGTGTAGCCCGTGTCGCAGTGGCTGCTATATTTAAGCGAGGCATGCTCATAGTCGAGGCGCAGACCGAGGGCGAAGTTCCACGCTCCCAGGTCTATGTCGCTTTGATGATATAGGGCGAGGCCCCATACGGGCTGTGTGAAGTCGCTGCCCAGTTCAAACTGACGGCTATCCCACCGTATAGGGTAGTCGGGATTGGCTTCGTTGCGCTTATCCTCTATCAGACGAGTGATGCCATGGTCCTTAAACACCACCGGAGCCTCCATCTTGGTGTGTTTATAAAACCCAAAGAGACCGCCAAGCCAATGATAGGGACCTTTGTTGGAACTGCGGGCCACGAAGTCCTGTGTCACGGCCCACTCATGGCGCATCTGCTGGAGGGTGAAATATTCGAGGGGGAGGAAGTCCTGGTCGAGAGTCATGTTGTCGTCGATATACTGCACGCTGGTGATTGAAGAGAGCGAAAACCTCTCCCCTCCCCATCTTACGGTCAGGCCGTCGGTGAAGGCATTTCGACGATAATAGCAGGTGTCGTTGTAGTTGATTTCGCCGCTTTCGATATACTCGTAGGGATAGCCGCTCTGACGCGAGAGGGTGAAGGCGGCGGTGTTTTCGAGGCGCAGTCGGCTATTGGGCTTCCACGATGTCTTCCAGCGCAGGGATCCGCTCTTCTCGCCGTCGGCCTTATATCCGCGATATTTGTTGGTGAAGAAACCGTCGCAGTAGTTGAAGTAGCCCACGAATGCCATGCCGAGACGAGGATTAAACATCTGGTAATGTGAGATAGCCATTCTCATCGTGGGGCCGCTGCCGGTTTCTGCCATCACGCGGCTGCCCTGCCACGCCAGCGGAGAGAGGGTATAGATGTTGATTTGGCCACCCATCGTGTTGCGGCCGTAGAGGGTGCTTTGCGGGCCGCGCAACACCTCGATTCGCTCAATATCGGGGAGGTCGAAGTCGTAGTTGTCCTTGTTGAGGAAGGGCACGTTGTCAACGTTAAGACCCACTACCGGCTGGTCGATACGAGCCCCGATGCCGCGCACGTAGATGCTCGACGTCATGCGGGTGCCGTAGTCGGGGATGTAGAAGTTGGGCGCAATCTCACTTACGTCCTTCATCGTGACGATATTGAGGCGGCGCACCTCCTCATCGTTGACCACGGTCAAGGCTGCTGGTTGCAGGCTTATGTCGGGGGCTTGCTTGATGGCGGTGACGGTCACCTCGTCGAGCATGACGCGCATCGAGTCGCGCTCCTCTCCCGAGGCCTCCCTCTCGCTGGCCAAGGCAGTGCAGGGAGCAATGAGCGTCGTTAGCACGACCACGAGCAAGCCTGTGATGAAATTATATATATGTGTCATTTATAAAGCTTTTCTTTACATTTCTATTTAGGCCGAAAGAGGCTCCCGGCCGAGAAAAGTGCCTACAAAGTTACAACAATTTTTCATCTTTCAAGGTTGTCTTTTCTATAAGTCTATAAAAACAGACGCCTCGACATATGCCGAGGCGCTTTATTGTAGAAAGTATTCTTCTATAGTATTGCTACTTTCTCACGTTTGTTTTCCACTATTATTATATATACCCCATCTATCTCTGGAGTAAAGGTATTTGTCAAATACCTCACACGCTCTGAGTTTGATCTCTTGGAGCTCCAAGATTTGTGGGTTACCCAAGACCGTATGGAAGCACATTTCAGCCCTGACGATTATATACCCTTGCTATTCCAGAGCGGATATCTTGCTATTAAGGAAACAATAGCCGACGAGCAGGGAGATCGACTTTATCGTCTGGGGCTTCCTAATGGAGAAGTGAGGAGCACATTAGTAGACCAGTTGATGCCTCGCTATATGGGTATAACTCAGCAGGAGTTTTCCATACGATATGGTAAATTAAAAGCTAAATTTACTTCTGGCGACGTACCTGACTGGATGGAAGAGCTAAAATAATTGAGTTTAAGCTTGATGGCACTGCAGAAGAAGCTCTAAAGCAAATGTCAGAGGCTTCCTTGAAATTTAATCGGCTCTCATAACTTTATTATCCGGCTTTTTAATAGCAACGTAGATTAGTCCTGTTAAAATGGTCAAAATATTTGGCAGTTTTGATAACACATCTTAATTTTGCTTGTTCAAATCACTCTTGATATGAAAAACTTTGTGGTCCTTTTCCTACTACTCCTCCCTTTAATGGCTTGTCAAAGGCCCAAGGAGCCGCAAAATGATGCTCTCGCTATCCTCAAAGAGCACCGTGGGAAGACCTTTGCTGGTAATTCAGACCTTGACTCTATAACAACTTCAGCCCCCTACACTATAATATATTATATAGACGCGAAAGGCTGTATACCTTGCAAACTCCGACTTAACAAATGGGCGCGCCTAGTTGAAGAACTTAGGTATTTTGCAGGCTTCAAAGACAGCCAGATAGTATTCCTGGTCCACGAGAATGCTAATAAAGAAATTAAGCGGATCTTCAAGAGCGAGGATTTTGATCTTGGCACGATAGTAGTGGACTCGGGCAACCATTGCCTTGAGAATAACAAAATTCCACAAGACATTCTCTACCAGACCTTCCTAGTGGACAGTACAGGTGTAATTACTGTGATTGGGAATCCTTTAGAGTCGCCTGACATCCATGATTTATATATCAAAAAAATTTGTCCTGACAGTTTAAGTTTCATTTCTTATCCTCACGCTAGCGTTTCTTTCCCCACATCTACAAAAAATTTAGGAGAATTGAGGTTTGGAGAAGTGATAAAAGACTCGTTAGTGCTGAAGAACCAAGGAGTCAACCCTTTATATATTCGTGACATTGTACCTTCTTGTGAATGTATGCAAGTAGAGTACACCTCTTCTCCTATCGAAAGTGGAGACTCTGTAGTAATCCGCTTCGTGTTGAACATTGACAATTATGGCGAATATACGAGGGAACTTAAAATATTCGCGAATACCTCTCCGTCTCTTTTTGTATTTGAGATAGAGGGAATTGTAAATAATTAATCACAAGTTAAAACTTAAATTTTAGACAATGAAGGTAAATGCAAGTTTGCTGAGCGCAGGGCTAGCAGTGCTAGTGAGCTGCGGAGTGGGAATAACTGCCTACAATTCTATGACGGCTAAGGCAGAAGAAGAGATTGATGCGCAGCTTCTGGAGAACCTTGAGGCCCTTACTTCAACGGAGGACGAAATAGTGAAATGTTACTGCAGAAAAAAGAGTGAGAATCCCGACGTCTTTGTATGCTCCACGATGGGTGACATTTCATATTGTGGAGGGGATCCTTGTATTAACCATGATGCCAACTGTAGATGATGATCCAAAGAGTTATATCACTAATTGTAATACTTGCTTTCCTCTTAGGGAGTGTGGCAAGTTGCGACCAAGGAATTAAGGAAGACGGTCATCGAGGGGAAAGATTGCTCACGTGGCAAGTATGTAATCTCGACTCCATCTTGATTAACGGCAACAACACAGCCGGGAGAGGGACCTTTTTTATAGAAGATTCCTCGTTGTATTTCTTTAGTTCATAAGTAA